>CAJMSV010000055.1 GCA_905216175.1 uncultured bacterium
CCATGTTGGCAAAGGGGGCTGCCACACCAATGGTGCGGCAGCCCACAGCGAAATGTAACATTGGGGATATGCAGGCGGCATGCCTGCTTTTTTTATGGCGTTACTCCGCCGTAGAGCCACTCAGCAGCGCGTAGGCCTCCGTACCGGCGTCGATGACTTCCTGCAGGCCCTGGGCCTTCAGGGAGTCATACTGGGTGAAGAAGTCGTCCACGGTCATCTGACCGGCAATCGTCTGGTCTCGCAGCACGCATACGCCGGTGGTGATCAGCTCGGCGCGATACTCCACGTATGCTTCCGTATCCAGGGTTTGCGGCATGGCGTAGAAGTAGTCGTTGTTCACCACGGCCAGGCCATTGTAGAAGGAAGCGGAAGCATCGTCCAGCTCTTCCAGGGGCATGCCAGCAAACAGGCACTGCATGAAAGCATTGGTCTCCCATTCACCGCCGAAGGGCTCGAATTCGGTCGGGAGGATGTGGGTCTCGTTCTTAAAGAGGAACAGCCAGTCCTGGTCCTCGCCGTCGACATCGACCTTCACCTTGACGGTGCAGGCGTTGATCTCCTCGGACTCATCGACATCGGTCATGACGCCGGTCTTCTTGAGGTACTTGGCGCCGATGGTGCCCATGTCCATGAGGCAGACGGGCTTGGCGTCGCGGCCGAGTTCGTGGCGCATCTCCATGTAGCGGTCGAAGGCCTGCTGCACCACGGCGTCGTCGATCGTCACGTCGTCCAGGACGGTGCCGAAGGTGGTGTGGCGGCAGTGGTCGGACCAGTAGGTGTCGATCACGCGGATCTCGGTGATGGAGGGGTCGCGGTCCTCATCGCGGAAGTACTGCTGGCAGAAGGCGATGTCCGCCTCGTCCATGGCAAGGCCGCGATCGGCGATAAAGGCGGCAAGGCCGGCCTCGTCGAGCTCGCGGAAACCGTCGAGCACTTCGACAGGCTGCGGCTCGGGTGTCTCAATGTGCAACGTCTCGGGCAGGTCGAGCGAGGCGATGCGCGCCTCGACGGGGTTCACCACGTAGTGCTTGATGGCCTCGATGGCGGCCTCGTCCAGGGCGCCCGAGATCATATAGACCTTGGCGGAGCGCACGGCGGGGCGCTCGCCCTGGCTGATGAGCTGCACGCACTCGCTGGCGGAGTCGGCGCGCTGGTCAAACTGGCCAGGCAGGAATTCGACGGCAAAGACGGCGCCATCGCTTGCGGGGAGCTCGTCGTAGGTCACATCGACCTGGGGCTCGCTAAAGACGGTCGGCACGCAGGAGCGGAAAAGCTCCTCGTCGATGCCCTCGACGTCGTAGCGGTTGATGATCCTCAGGGCCTCGATGCCCTTGATGCCGAGAATCTCGGTCAGCTCGCCCTTGAGCTGCTGAGCCTCGACGTCGAACCCGGGTTTCTTCTCCACGTAGATACGAGAGACCATTGGTTCCTGCCTTCCTGATCGGTTGGGCGTACGGTACGGTATGCGGCAGCGGTCGGTTTGCGGGGTCTGCCCTGCGGTCGCCTTGAGCCACATGTTTGTAAACCTCACTATGATACGACAGCTCGCGGCGCGTTGAGGACGGCGAGGGTGCTACAGTGAAGCGCAAACAAGAGAAAGGCATCACATGGCATTCGTTTCACTCGCCATCATCGCACTCGTGGCCTTCGCAAGCCCCTTCATTGCCTCGGCGATTCCCGGAAAACCCGTTCCCGAGACGGTCTTTTTGCTCGTGTTCGGTGCGGTGCTGGGCCCGCATATGCTTGGCGTCATCCATGTAGATGCCGAGGTCTCGCTCGTGTCCGAGCTCGGCCTGGCCTTTTTGTTCCTGCTTGCCGGCTTTGAGATCGACCCCAAGAGCATCACGGGCGTCGAGGGGCGCTACGGCTTGGCGACGTGGGTCGTCACGTTTGGTATCGCCTGGCTTGCCGTGCGCTTTACCCCGTGGTTCTCGGTTAGTCATTTCGACGGTATCGCCGTGACGCTTGCCCTCACTTCGACGGCGCTCGGCACGCTCGTGCCCATCATGCGCGAGCGCTCGCTCACCGGCACGCGTGTGGGCGACTCGATTCTCGCGTATGGCACTTGGGGCGAGCTCGGTCCCGTGCTCGCCATGTCGGTGCTGCTGTCTGCCCGCACCGGCATCCAGACGCTTGTAATTCTTGGCCTGTTTGCGGTGGTCTGCGTGCTGCTGGCCGCGGTCCCAAGTCGTTCCAGGCGCGTCGGCAGCCGCTTCTTTTCGTTTGTCGAGGAACGCGCCGACACCACGTCGCAGACCTTCGTGCGCCTGACGGTGCTCATCCTGGTCACGCTCGTGGCGTTCTCGGCCATCTTTGACCTCGACATCGTGTTGGGTTCTTTTGCCGCCGGCTTTGTCCTGCGCTATATCATCCCCGAGGGCAACCATACGCTCGAGACCAAGCTCGACGGCCTGGCCTACGGCTTTTTGATTCCGGTGTTCTTTACCGTATCGGGCGCAAAGATCGACCTGACGGCCGTGGCGTCGCGCCCGGGCTTGCTCGCGGGTTTTATCGTGGCGTTGCTGATTATTCGTGCCGTGCCCATCCTCATCTCTATGGGCATTTGTCCCGCGACGCGCGATGTGTCGGCGTATGGCCGCATTACCGTGGCCCTGTACTGCACCACGGCCCTGCCAATCATCGTTGCCGTGACAAGCGTTGCCGTCAACGCGGGCGCGCTGTCGCAAGATATTGCGTCGGTCATGGTTGCCGCCGGTGCCATCACGGTGTTCTTGATGCCATTGCTCGCGCAGCTCTTCTACCGTGTGGTCGACGCCGCGCCGGTTGCCGCCGTGGCAGAAGTTGCCGAGCATCCATCCGATGCGCTCGACATCCTGCGCGCCCATCACGATTTGGCGAGCTTGCTCGCACGCGAGCACGAGCTGCTGACCTCGCATGGCCATGGTCGCACGCTCGACGGCATACCTACCCTTGATTCCATTGCCGACCGCCTCTCGGCCGAGGCGGCAAGCGGACACATCGATGCCCGCATCGTGGACGCGGCGCAACATCTTGCCGATAAGACCTATGGTGATGAGCTTGACCCGTCCGAGCTGACTCCGCGTGAGCGCCGCCGCCTGGAGCGCGCCAAGCTCGCCGTGCACGAATACCGCCGCCGCATGCTGGAGCTCTACGCGCGCAATGAAGCACAAGACGACGACGGCAGGTAGCCAATGCCGCCGCGGAAAATGCATCCCGGAATTGGCGTCCAGAGTGGGATGCAGTTTCCGTGAGAGGCCCGTTGCGGAAACGGTGTCCCAGAATCGGCGTTCAAAACGGGGCACATTTTCCGAAACATGGCCCTGAGGGAAGCTGCGTCCCGGTCTGGGCCGGAATTCTGGGACACGGCTTCCACTTCAAACAGAAGAAGGCGCGCTGCCTGCGGTTGATGCAGACAGCGCGCCTTTTGCGTTGGGCCTCGTTGAGGTTCGAAGTCGTGGCTTGTGGCCCCTTAGGAACGGGCGGCTCCGTCGACGGGGAGCACGGCGCCCGTGACATAGGATGACATGTCGCTCGCTAGGAAAACGAAGGCGTTGGCGACATCCTCGGGCTCGCCCATGCGACCCAGGGGAATGGTGGCGATGATGGGCTTAATAACCTCTTCGGGCAGGTTGGCGACCATATCGGTCTTGGTTACGCCAGGCGCGACGGCATTGACGCGAATACCCATGGGGGCGAGCTCGCGCGAGAGCGACTGGACCATGCCGTTGACGGCAAACTTGGACGTAGGATAGCCGACGCCGGAGGGCTGGCCATACTTGGCGACCATTGAACTCGTGGTGGTGATGGTGCCGCCGTGGCCGGCCTCGGTCATGATCTTGGCGGCAGCCTGGTGACCATTAAAGACGGCGACGACGTTAAGGTCCATGACCTTTGCAAACTCTTCTGCCGTGTAATCCAAAAGGGGCGAGCGCTGGGAGATGCCGGCGTTGTTGACGACCGTGTCCAAGCCGCCCATATCGGCGGCAGCCTGGGTAAAGGCCTCGGTTACGGCTTCGAGCGAGGTGAGGTCGCAGGAGCGACCCCAGACCTTAGCCTCGGGATAGGCGGCTGTCAGCTTCTCAACGGCCGCGTCGGCAGTCTCCTGGCGCGAGCCAAAGACGGTGACGGCGGCGCCTTCCTCGATAAAACGGCAGGCGATGGCATAGCCGATACCGCGCGTGCCTCCGGTGATGATTGCTTTCTTGCCCTCGAGCAGCATATCGCTTCCTCTCTTATGCGGATGGATACTTGCAGCACAGCATAGTGGCGGCAAAAAACAGCTGACGCCGCATATCGGTAAACGGTATCCACGGTTGTTGACGAACGGTCAAGTTGTTCAAACGTTAGTCGACCACTTCGTGCAAAAGATGCAACTAAAAGGGGCTCCCATCCAATCGGACGGGAGCCCCTCATGCGTTATTTGATTTGCCGAGAATCAGGCTAGTTGGCCATGACGCCTTCGGTCCATGCCTCGACGTCCTCGATGCGAAGGACGTTGGCGACCTCGGCCACGCAGTCGACGCTGGCAAGCGCGGCGGCGGCAGCCTGGACGTCCTTCTCGAGTGCGCGGTGCGTCAGGAAGATGACCGAGCAGGCATCGCTGACGCCCGACTTGCCGTCCTCGACCTGGTTGATGAGCGAGATCGAGATGTTGTGCTTGGCAAAGATGTCGACCGTCTCGGACAGGGCGCCCACGCGGTCGGCGACCTTCAGGCGCACATAGTACTTGGTCTGGAGCTCGTCCATGGGCTTAAAGGCGAGGTTGTGACCATAGGGCTCAATCTCGGGCAGCGGAGCCACGCCGCGGCTAATCTGCTCGGAGAGCGACAGGATATCGCCCACGACGGCGCTCGCGGTGGGGAAGGAGCCTGCGCCGGCACCGTAGAACATGGTCTCGCCCACGGCGTCGCCTACCACGTAGACGGCGTTCATGGCGCCGTTGACCTTGGCGAGCATATGGTCTGCCGGGATGAGCGTGGGGTGCACACGAACGTCAACGCCGGCGTCGGTGTTGCGGGCGATGCCCAGCAGCTTGATGGTATAGCCGAGCTCGCGGGCCTGAGCGATGTCCTCGGCACCGATGGTGCGGATGCCCTGCTGATATACGGCGTCGGTGGTCACGCGGGTGCCAAAGCCGATGGAAGCGAGGATTGCCGTCTTGCTGGCGGCGTCGAAGCCGTCGACGTCGGCGGACGGGTCGGCCTCGGCATAGCCCTTGGCCTGCGCGTCGGCAAGCACGTCGGCGTAATCGGCGCCCTCGGCGTCCATGCGCGACAGGATATAGTTGGTGGTGCCGTTGAGAATGCCTGCGATGGTCAGGATCTTGTTGCCCACCAGGTCGTGCTCGAGCGTGCTGACTATGGGGATGCCACCGCCGCAGCTGGCCTCGCACTTAATCTGCACGCCGCACGCGCGTGCCTTCTCGGCGAGCGTCTCGACATGACGGCCCAGCAGGGCCTTGTTGGCAGAGACGACGTGCTTGCCGTGCTCAAAGGCAGTGGTGAAGATCTCGGATGCGGGATGCTCGCCACCGATCAGCTCGCCGACGCTGTCGACGGCGGGGTCGGTGACGACGTCGTGTCAGTCGCTCGTTTAGGCCTTGCGCTCAATGCCTGCCGCCTCGGCCTGCTCCCAGGCAAGCGCGCAGGCGCGGGTCAGCTTAAGGTCGATGCCGTAGGCTGCCAGGTACTCATCGTGGTGGCTCTTGATCAGACGGGCCACGCCGCCGCCGACGGTTCCCAGACCGATCAGACCGACGTTCACGGTGCGCAGGGGTTCGCTCATAGATAGCTCCTTCGTGCATCTTATAGATGGATTAACCACTTAAAGGTTGAGTGCATTCTAGCGTGAACAGAGGGCGCGTGCTCGCCAGGCAACAGGAGTCGCACAAAACGGCACCCCCGAAACGCTGCGGAAACATTGGAAACATGCTCGCTACAAACGGAACTCCGTAACAAACTGTCAACGTTTGCGCCATAAGGTTTGCCCTGTGCGACTGGGGCATGCAGGCGCTCGTCGGCCCCGTCACCACCGGTGCCGCCGTCGCCGTCTCGGGCGAGATCGCCGATGCCTTTGCCGAGCAGGCCAAGGCATCCAAGCTCGACATCGTCGATACCGAGACCTTTAAGGACGACTCCTCCACGAGCTTTATCAACCAGCCGACCAAGGCCATGCGCAAGATCAAGATCGAGGGCCTGACGGGCGAACTCACATGGAACGACGGGGGTCAGGTCGAGAAGCCCGCTACGGCCTATGTGATTCAGGACGGCAAGTACATCGCCGCCTAGGTGCGCACAAAATGCGACCGGTGAGGCTGTTTTAATCAGGGCAGGGACGCTTGTAACAGAATGGAAATATTACTTTTACTTAATAAAGTGGCATTTATGCATAAAGCAATGGAAATACGCAGAAATATGGATAAATGGACAAATCCAAAGAAAAGTTGAAATAATCGTCACTTTTCTCAACTAAAGCGTCTACTATTTTGCGAACGCCGAACACGGCGAAGGATGGCCTGTCGGGTAACTGAAACCCGACGAGATTTGAGAGGAGAGCCGCATGTCGAGCCTCACCGGTAAGTCATTGAACCCTGTTATGAATCGCAGGAGCGTTATCGCGAGCGCAGCAGGTCTGGGGGCGATGTCCATTCTAGCCGGTTGCTCCTCCAACGGCGGCGACAGCGGTTCCGCTTCGGGCGACGCTTCGTTTAAGATCGGTACCATCGGCCCGCTGACCGGCGCTAACGCGTCCTACGGCAAGTCCGTTACCCAGGGCGTCGAGCTTGGCTGCAAGGATTTCTCGACCAAGGAGCTGCCGCTTGCCAGCAAGGCCGAGGATGACCAGGCCGATGGCGAGAAGGCCGTCAACGCCTTCAACACCCTGCTCGACTGGGGCATGCAGGCCCTCGTCGGCCCGACCACCACGGGTGCGTCGGTTGCCGTTGCCGCAGAGTGTGGTAACGACCCCAAGACGTTCATGATCACCCCGTCCGCGTCCTCCGAGGACGTCACCGACGGCAAGGATTGCGTCTTCCAGGTTTGCTTTACCGACCCCAACCAGGGCGTCAACGCTGCCAAGTTCCTGGCGCAGAAGTATGCGGACGAGAAGTTCGTGCTGTTCTATAACTCCGGCGACGCCTATTCTTCGGGCATCGCAGATTCCTTTAAGGCCCAGGCCGCTGAGTCCAAGCTCGAGGTTGTTGACGAGGAGACCTTTAAGGACGACTCCGCTACGAGCTTTACCAACCAGCTCACCAAGGCCAAGCAGGCCGGCGCCACCATGATCTTTGCGCCGATCTACTACACGCCGGCGTCCGTCCTGCTCAAGAACGCCAAGGACATGGGCTACGACGTCAAGATGATGGGCTGCGACGGCATGGACGGCATCCTGGGCGTTGAGGGCTTCGACTCCTCTCTTGCCGAGGGTCTGCTGCTCATGACCCCGTTCTCCGCCGACGACGAGAAGAACGCCGACTTCGTCAACGCTTACAAGGATAAGTACGGCGATACCCCCGACCAGTTTGCCGCCGACGCCTACGACGGCGTGCACGCGGTAGCCGAGGCCCTCAAGGAGGCCGGTCTTGGTGTCGACGCCGATCCGACCGAGGCCGCCGAGAAGCTGTCCAAGGCTATGCTCAAGATTACCGTTGATGGTCTGACCGGCAAGCTCACCTGGAACGATAAGGGCCAGGTCCAGAAGGAGCCCACGGCGTACGTCATCACCGACGGCAAGTACGTACAGGCCTAATAGGCCGCCTTACATAGAGCGGTTTTGATCCCACGCAGGGGAGGTTTTGGCCTTCCCTGCTTGCTTGGTATCTAGGGACAGCGTAACGTCCCTGTTTTATACATTAACTGGAAACCTATTCGAAAGGGGGATGTGGAACATGACGGTCTTTATCCAATACCTGGTCAACGGCCTGTCCATGGGCAGCGTCTACGCCATCATCGCGTTGGGCTACACCATGGTCTACGGTATCGCCAAGATGCTCAACTTCGCTCACGGCGATGTCATCATGGTCGGTGCCTATGTCTCGTTCTGCGCCACGTCGTATCTCGGCCTCCCGGGCTGGGCATCTGTAGTTCTCTCTTGTGTGGTCTGCACGGTTCTCGGTGTTCTCATTGAGGGTCTGGCCTATAAGCCGCTGCGCCAAGCAGGCCCGCTGGCCGTTCTGATCACGGCCATCGGCGTGTCTTACTTCCTGCAGAACGCCGCGCAGCTTCTGTGGGGCGCCACGCCCAAGAACTTCACTTCGCTCGTCACCTTCCCGGTGCCGGAGTTCTTGGCCAAGTTTAACGTAAGCGCCGTCTCACTCGTCACCATCGTCGCCTGCCTGGTTATCATGGCCGGCCTGATGTTCTTTACGGGTAAGACCAAGATGGGCAAGGCCATGCGCGCCGTGTCCGAGGACAAGGCCGCCGCTCAGCTCATGGGCATCAACGTCAACCGCACCATCTCGATGACGTTCGCCATCGGCTCCGCCCTTGCCGCCATCGCCGGTGTGCTCCTGTGCTCCTACTCGCCGGTCCTGCAGCCCACCACGGGCGCCATGCCTGGCATCAAGGCCTTCGATGCCGCCGTTTTCGGCGGCATCGGCTCCATCCCCGGTGCCTTTGTCGGCGGCATTCTCATCGGCATCATCGAGGCGATGGCGCAGGCTTACATTTCCACGAGCCTTGCCAACTCCATCGTCTTTGGTGTTTTGATCATCGTCCTGCTCGTCAAGCCTGCCGGCCTCTTGGGCAAGTACGTCCCCGAGAAGGTGTAGGTGAGCGTTATGAAGTTTCTTAAAGACAAGCAGACGCGTCACGATTTTGTCACGTACGCCATGTGCATCGTGGCATTTGCCATCGTGTTCTTTATGCAGTCCAACCATATGATCCCGCGCATGATTGCCGGTCAGCTGGTTCCCATCACGGCCTATATCGTCATGGCCATCTCCCTTAACCTTGTCGTCGGCATCGCGGGCGACTTGTCGCTGGGCCACGCGGGCTTTATGAGCGTCGGTGCCTATACGGGCATCGTCACCGCCGTCGCGCTGGAGAGCACCGTTCCGTCCGATCCGATGCGTCTGATCATCAGCATTGTGGTCGGCGCTATCGCCGCTGCCATCTTGGGCTTCTTGATCGGTATCCCGGTCCTGCGCCTGAGCGGCGACTATCTGGCCATCGTGACCCTGGCTTTTGGCGAGATCATCAAAGAGGTCGTCACCTGCCTCATTGTGGGCGTCGATTCCCGCGGCCTGCATGTGATCTTTAACATCACGGGTAACTCCACGATCGACGACCTGCACCTGCTCGAGGACGGCACCGCCATCATCAAGGGCGCGCAGGGAGCATCGGGCGTGTCGACCTATTCGACCTTCCTTGCCGGCGCAATCCTGGTTATGGTCTCGCTCGTGATTGTACTCAACCTGGTTCGCAGCCGTACCGGTCGTGCCATTATTGCCGTGCGCGACAACAAGATCGCTGCCGAGTCTGTGGGTATCTCCGTCACCCAGTACCGCATGATCGCCTTCGTGGTTTCCGCCGCCCTCGCCGGTGCTGCCGGAGCCCTTTTCGGCGGTAACTTCTCGCAGCTTTCCGCCACTAAGTTCGACTTCAACACGTCGATCCTCATTCTGGTGTTCGTGGTCCTGGGCGGCCTGGGCAACATGCGCGGTTCCGTTATCGCGGCGGCGCTGCTCACGGTGCTCCCCGAGCTGCTCCGTCAGTTCTCGGACTACCGCATGCTCATCTACGCCATCGTGTTGATTCTGGTCATGGTCTTTACTAACAACCCACAGCTCAAGGCGTTCTTCGCACGCATTAAGGACCGCTTTGCTTCCAAGAAGGAGGTGGCAGCCGATGCCCAGTAAGTTTGAGTTCAACAAGGGCAAGATGGTTCCGTATCCTTCTGGCGCCATCGTTCCCGACCGCGACCTGGGCCAGCGCCCGGCGCTCGAGTGCATCCACCTGGGCATTGAATTCGGCGGCCTTAAGGCAGTCGATGACTTTAGCCTGACCATCGGCAAGACTGAGATCGCCGGTCTCATCGGCCCCAACGGTGCCGGCAAGACCACGGTCTTCAACCTGCTCACCAAGGTGTACCAGCCTACGCACGGCACCATCCTGCTCGACGGTGAGGACACTTCGGGCAAGTCGGTCTACCAGGTCAACCGCATGGGTATTGCCCGTACGTTCCAGAACATCCGCCTGATCAATACCATGACGGTGGAGGACAACGTTAAGGTCGGCCTGCACAATCAGGAGCGCTACTCCGGTTTTGAGGGCGTGCTGCGCCTGCCGACGTATTGGAAGCACGAGAAGGCTGCCCACGAGCGCGCCATGGAGCTGCTGTCCATTTTTGACATGGAGCACCTGGCAAATGAACAGGCCGGCTCGCTTCCTTACGGCGCTCAGCGTCGTCTGGAAATCGTCCGCGCGCTTGCCACCAACCCCAAGCTGCTGCTGCTCGACGAGCCTGCCGCCGGCATGAACCCGTCCGAGACCGCAGAGCTCATGGCGAACATCGTCAAGATTCGCGACACCTTCGGCATCGCCATCATGCTTATCGAGCATGATATGTCGCTCGTTATGAACATCTGCGAGGGCATCTGCGTGCTTAACTTTGGCAAGGTTATCGCCAAGGGCACGGCAGAGGAAATCCAGAACAACGACGCCGTTATCGAGGCGTATCTGGGTAAGCAGGATAAGGGGGAGAACTAAATGGCAGAGCCGATGCTTTCCGTCTACAACATCAACGTCTGGTACGGCGCCATCCACGCCATCAAGGACATCTCCTTTAACGTTAACGAGGGCGAGATCGTGGCCTTGATTGGTGCCAACGGTGCCGGCAAGTCCACAACGCTCAAGACCGTCTCGGGCCTGCTGCGCTCCAAGACCGGCTCCATCAAGTTTATGGGCGAGGACATTACCCATACGCCCGCTGATAAGCTGGTTGGTAAGGGGCTGGCTCAGGTTCCCGAGGGTCGTCGCGCCTTTTTGCAGATGACGGTTGAGGAGACCCTGGAGATGGGTGCCTATACGCAGCCCAAGTCCACGGTGGCTCCGGGCCTGGAGCGCGTCTACGAGCAGTTCCCGCGCCTGAAGGAACGTCGTCGCCAGGTCGCCGGTACCCTTTCAGGCGGCGAGCAGCAGATGCTCGTTATGGGGCGCGCCCTTATGAGTAACCCTAAACTGCTCATGCTCGACGAACCCTCCATGGGTCTGGCGCCGATTCTGATCGAACAGATCTTCCAAATTGTCGAGGACCTGCACAAGGCCGGCACCACGGTGCTCCTGGTCGAGCAAAACGCACAGATGGCGCTTTCCATCGCCACACGCGGCTACGTGCTCGAGACCGGCAAGATCACCATGACCGGCACCGGCCAAGAACTGCTCCACGACGACAACGTGCGTAAAGCCTACCTGGGCGGTTAGGCGGTTCCGCCGTTCTACCGAACGGCGGACCAGTCGACGCTGCGCGGGCACCAGAGCGACAACTTGTCATTCAAAGAGGACGGCATGACCAGAAGGTCTATGCCGCCCTCTTTTCATGCCAATTTGTTCGCTCTGGTGCCCGCTCGCTCATATGACCCAATCCGCTGTCAAGAGCCACAATGGCCCCGCCGACCGCTTGCAATCGGTCGGCGGGGCCTGC
>CAJMSV010000056.1 GCA_905216175.1 uncultured bacterium
AGAAAGAGCGGCTGCGACGGCCTGATCGTCTGTCTGGGCGGCAACTTCACGCAGCGCGGGGAACCGGCCATGCTCTCCAAGTGGACGCGCGCGCGCATGGCGCTTTTGTGCGGCGCGGACGCCGTGTTCGAATTGCCCGCGCCCTTTGCCGTGCGCACGGCGGACTTCTTCGCCCGCGGCGGCGTGGGCGTGCTGGCGGGGCTTCATTGCTCTGGACTCTCTTTCGGCTGCGAGACGGAGGACGTTAAATTGCTTCATACGCTCGCCGTACTGCGGGAGACGGAGCCGGAGGCGCTTTCAAGCCTCGTGCGCGCGCGGCTGGAGGCGGGCATGACGGAGCAGGAGTGCTGCGAGCTGCTGGCGACCGACGGCATGCTGGTCAAGCGTCCGCTGCTGGTGGGCGACGACTTTGCGATTCCTGGGTTTAAGGAAGCGACCTGGACCGAGGTGCTGCTGTAGTGGTTGCGGAAAGTGCGTCCCGTTTTGAGCTCGGATTCCGGGACGCAGTTTCCGGTTGAAGGGGCTAGCGGAAATCGTATCCCAGTTTGAGCGCGAAATCTGGGATACGGTTTCCGTTTGGGGCCTCTAGGGGAAAGCGCGTCCCGTTCTGGACGTAAATTCCGGGATGAGCTTTCCGGTTGGCGGGCATGCGCACTATCCCGGCTGGCGGGCATATGCGCTAATCCTCAAGCTGCGCCCATTCGTGCGGATCGTAGACCTTTACGTGCTTGTTGGGCTTGCCGCTCCAGTACTCCTCGTCCATAAAGGGCAGATATGCCTGAACGCCGGGGCAGATAAAGGGAATCCGCTGCTGTTGCAGTCGCTCGCGCTGGCGCTGCTCCAGATGCGCCTCGGATATGACGGTCGGCATGCCGGACAGCTCGACGAGGCTTGCCTGGATTCGCTTAAGGTCGGGGAGTCCCGCGTGCCATGACATCCGCATGATCAAAAAGGATGCACGGCGGTATTTTGCCTGCACCACAGTAATGGCGGGGCGCAGTGTGGGATGGATTTTGTCCCGTTCGGGCCAAAGGTCGGCAGTGATCTCGAGGCCCAGGGTCTCCCATAGGTAATCAAGCTCTTCGTCCATGGTACCTCGATATCCGTGCAATGATGACGGTTCGATTGTGCCATCAGCCGTGAGTGCTGCATTGTTGTAATCTACCAGCGGTAGATGTGGGATGTTTTACGGGCTTTGGCGCCGTACGTGTCGCTGGTGCTTCACAGGTCCTTCACGTGTTGGCCGTATTTGACTGAATTTCAAAAAAGTCAAAATTAGGGCTTGCGTCACGGCGGGACTTCCCGTATATTTCTTTCTTGCGCAAAGGCACAGCCGAGCGCAGCGATGCAGTCATTGGGATGTCGTCTAATGGCAGGACAGCGGATTCTGGTTCCGTCAATGGGGGTTCGACTCCCTCCATCCCAGCCATTGCATTTGCTACATATGGCCCGTTCGTCTAGCGGTTTAGGACGCCGCCCTCTCAAGGCGGAGATCACCAGTTCGAATCTGGTACGGGCTACCAAAATTGAACGCCCGGGCCTCGTAAGAGACCCGGGTTTTGTGTATTGACCGTATATACGGCGCCTGCCGTGTTTCGCTCAGATCGAGGAGTAGCCATGGATCTGCCCATCAGCTTGCAAGACATCACGTATGCCGAGAACTATCTGGCGCAGGGCGACCTGGCTACGGCGACGCCGCTGCTGGAGCGTCTGGTGGAGCTCGCCGAGGAGTATATTGATGCTGAGTGCAAGACGGAGGAGAAGCGTCAATACTTTAGCTTCGATAGCAAGTTTGAGCGCTTGGCCTATCGCCGCGTGGAGAAGGATCCGCGCGAGCTCGTGCAGGTCGAGGTGCCGTTTGACCGCCTGTACTCTGATATGGCGTTTGCCTACATTCGCCAGCAGGATTATGTGAGCGCTCGTAATGCCCTGATGCAGGCTGTGCGTTGGGACCCCATGAACTGTAACTATCGCTTGGATTTGGCCGAGCTGTTCCGCGCACTCGAGGACAAGCAGGAATGGGCATCGCTCTCGTTCTCGGTGCTGGAGCGTGCAAGCGATGGCAAGTGCGCCGCCCGCGCTTACGCCAATCTAGGTCAGTACTTCTTGGAGCCCGAGACCGAGAACGTTTCGGCTGCCGTGGGCTGCGCGCGTCTGGCGCTGCGCCTGGCGCCCAACGATGCGCATACGACGCGCCTGCTCAACAAGATCCATACCACCTATCCGGATGCCGCCGATGAGAGCGACGACCACGTGATGGGTGAACTGGCCCTGCAAGGCGTGCCGACCTCGCCTTCGGCCGAGATTGCCATCTGCCTGATTATGTGCGCGACCGATGCTGCAAGTGACGGCGACAAGCAGGAGGCGACGCGCCTGACGGTGCGTGCTCGCGACTTGGTGGGCGAGGAGGCCTGCGCGGCGATTATCAAACTGGTGCGCGAGAGCGACGCCGAGCTCAATGCCGAGCGCAAGGCAAAGCGCGAGGCTGCGGTCTCAAACGCCGACGGCGCCAAGGAGGCCGGCGATGCCCAGTAAGCGCGAGCGCAAACTCATTTCCAAGAATCGCTCGGCACATCACGAGTACTTTATCGATGAGACGTTTGAGTGCGGTATTGAGCTGAGTGGCACCGAGGTCAAGTCGATTCGCGAGCGCGCCTGCCAGATCACTGACACTTTTGCGTTGATTCGTGGCGGCGAGTGCTGGCTCGTCGGACTGCATATCCACCCTTATAGCCATGGTGGCGTGTGGAATCGTGACCCGGATCGCCGCCGTCGTCTGCTGCTGCACCGCAAGGAGATCGACTTTCTTGACGGCAAACTTCGCAACCGTGGTTATGCGCTGGTTCCGTTGGAGCTCTACTTTAATACCGACGGCCGCGTAAAGCTGCTGCTGGGTCTGGGTCGCGGCAAGAAGCTCTACGACAAGCGCGAGGACATGGCCAAGCGTGATGTCCAACGCGAGATCGACCGCGCCCTTAAGGAGCGCAACCGCTAGGCACTCTGTATAAGTTGCGGTGGAATACGGACTGTTTTGCCTGTTTGAGGGGCTATTCAGTCCCTATTTCACCGCAACTGCGGGCGTCTCATCTTTCTTACTGTTCTGACACATATGTCTCAAAGGCGGCGTCCGTTATGGGTGCCGCCTTTTTTGTGGGTACATACATTCATGAGGTTCCAACCCGAGCTAGGGGAGTGATCGTTATGGACAAAACTG
This sequence comes from uncultured bacterium, assembly GCA_905216175.1. Lineage (GTDB taxonomy): Bacteria > Actinomycetota > Coriobacteriia > Coriobacteriales > Coriobacteriaceae > Collinsella. Next base: position 3,215 of record CAJMSV010000056.1, read on the forward strand.
CGTTCTTTACCATGCCGAGCGGTCTGTACGTGGTGAGCGCTGCGGCAGACGGGCTGCGTGCCGGCTGCGTCATCAACACTGCGGTGCAGGTGACGTCCATGCCGCCGCGTATTTCGGTTGCCGTGAACAAGGACAATGTCACCTCGGGCGTCATCGCATCGGCCAAAGCGTTCGCGCTGACCGTGATCGATCAGACCGCCGACATGCTCTATATCGGCAATTTTGGCTTCCGCACCAGCAGCGATTACGACAAGTTTGCCAAGTACGAGACCCACGAGACCACTCTGGGCATGCCCTATGTGCCCGAGCACGCGGCGGCGCTGTTTAGCTGCCGTCTGATTGATACCGTGGATGTGGGCACGCACCTGCTCTTTATCGGCGAGGTGGAGGATGCCGAGCGCTTGAGCGGCGAGGCCCCGCTGACCTATGACTACTATCACAAGGTCTTGAAGGGCAAGACGCCGCCCAAAGCTTCGTCGTATCAAGGCTAGAAATGTTCTAAAAATACTTGCATTATATTATTGAGAATATATACTAATAAGCAAGTACACCAGCAGTCACGTTCGAGAGGAGAACATCATGGCTGAGGAGAAGAAGACGTATAAGTTCGTGTGCACCGTTTGCGGTTACGAGGTTGAGGTCGACACGCCCGAGCTGCCCGAGGATTACGTATGCCCGGTCTGCGGCGTCGGCCCCGATGAGTTTGAGCTCGTCGAGGAGTAACTCGTAGACACACGGCGATTAGCCATACAGAGCTCTGTCCAAGGGCCCCGGTCGAATTCTCGGCCGGGGCCCTTTTGATTTATCTGACGGTTTAAAACGGCCTTACGTGTTACAGATTGAGACGTTATATCTGGACAGTCACACCATCCCAATCACATCCCCGTTAGCAGCACGATGTCGAGAACCGTTACGATGGCACCGATCCCTACGAGCAGCGCGTTGAGCGGGCGCGAGTTGGCGTATTTGCCCATAACGCGGCGTGAGCTGGTGAGCCGTATAAGCACGAAAACCGTGATCGGCAGCTGAAGCGACAGCAGTGCCTGGCTCCAGATGAGACCTTCAAAAGGATTTGGGACGACCAGACACGCCGCCACTGCGCCGGCGAAACAGGCCGCCACCCCGATCGAGGAATGTCGGTCGTGGACGTCGTATTCCTCGTCGAACATGCCCGCGGTGATGGTGCCCGCCGCCATGCCTGCCGTCACACTACTCGATATGCCCGCAAACAGCAGCGCCACCGCAAAGATGGTCGAGCTTGCCGGGCCCAAGATGGGGGAGAGCGTGGCCGCTGCGACGGCGAGGTCGTCTACGACAATGCCGTGCGCAAAGAAGGTCGTTGCGGCCAGGATGACCATGGCCGAGTTGATTGCCCAGCCCACGCCCATCGAAAAGAGCGTGTCGAAGAGCTCGTAGCGCAGACGTTCTTCGATAACCTGCTCGCCTTGGCCTTCGAAGTGCATGGATTGGATGACCTCGGAGTGCAGGAAGAGGTTGTGAGGCATAACGACCGCGCCTAGGACACTTACGATAATCGCGGCCGAGCCGGTGGGCATACTGGGTGTGATCCAGCTTGCGGCGGCCTGCGGCCAGTCGACCTTGACCAGCGCAAGCTCGGCCAAAAACGAGAGTCCTACCACGCCTACGAAGGCGATGATCCATCGCTCGGCGCGCTTGTAGGAGCTTGTCATGAGCATGGCAATCGATACCGCCGCCACGATGATGCAGCCGGCGCGTACGGGCAGGCCAAAGAGCATTTGAAGGGCAATCGCGCCGCCCAGGACCTCGGCCATGGCGGTGGCGATGGTCGCGAGATAGGCGCTGCCGAGCACGGCGCGTCCCACGATGCGGGGGAGAAAGCGCGTCGTGGCCTCGGCAAGGCAGGCGCCCGTGGCGATGCCCAAGTGCGCCGCGTTGTGCTGCAGCACGATGAGCATGATCGTGGACAGCGTGACGATCCACAGCAGCGCGTAGCCAAACTGCGAGCCCGCGGCCATATTGGAGGCCCAGTTGCCCGGGTCGATAAAGCCGACGGTGACGAGCAACCCGGGGCCGATATGCCGCGCAATGTCTAGGCCTCCGTGACCACCGGTGCGCCGGGAACCAAAGTGTTGTTTGAGATGGTTGAGCATGGTGCACTCCTGCGTGCCGTTTGTTTGACGCCGTAAAGGGTACCCGTTTTAGGCTTAAAGGTTAACCGAGACTAACAAAATTGTTGTATTTGAATAGGATGGGGAAAGGAGTTGCCGAAATGTCTTGATCTGTAACAACTAGGGATGGAAATTGGACCTAGGTGTTACAGATCGAGACAGGAAGAAATGGTCCTATGGAAAATCTCGATCTGTAACAGCTGACCGCCAAAACCGGCCCTTCGTGTTACAGATCGAGACAAACCAAAACCGTCCTGCAGAAAATCTCAATCTGTAACATCTAAGCGCAAAAATCGGCTCCTCCTGTTACAGATTGAGATGTTTGAAGAGGTGAGTTTGCAGGCCGAACTTGGGGCCTATGTTGTCGCCCTTGAGGTCGGCGGTGTCCACTCGTAGGGCGTGCGTTACGCGATTGTTTCGAAACGGGCGGGAAACACAACGGGCCGGCGATGCTCCTAGTATGCCTATTCAACTGACTGTCTAAATATCTAGGGGAGGATCGCGATGCAGGCAGATTCCGCTCAGCAGCAGGGCCTTTATCGCCCCGAATTCGACCACGATGCATGTGGCATCGGCGCGCTTGCCGATATCAACGGTGAGCGCCATCACCAGATCCTGGACGACGCACTGTCCATTCTGGTCAACTTGGAGCACCGCGGCGGCACGGGACTCGAGAAGAACACCGGCGACGGCGCCGGCATCTTGTTCCAGGTTCCGCATCACTTTTTCCGTAAAGAGGCCCAAAAGTGCGGCCAGATTCTGCCGGCAGAGGGCGACTATGGCGTGGCCATGCTGTTCTTCCCGCAGGACGACAAGGGCGTAGAGGATGCCCGCCGCGTGTTTGAGGAGGGCTGCGCCGAGGCTGGCGTGCCGTTGCTCTTTTGGCGCGAGGTGCCGGTCGACCCGCACGATCTAGGCGAGACGGCCCGCGCCTGCATGCCTACTATCCTGCAGGCCTTCCTGGGTCGCCCCGATGATACGCCGGCGGGCGACGCCTTCGAGCGCCGTCTGTATGTGTGCCGCCGCACCATCGAAAAGAAGGCTGATGCGGAGTTTGCCCTGCGCGACAAGATCTTCTACGTGGGCTCCATGAGCTCGCGTACCATCGTGTACAAGGGCATGCTTGTGGCCACGCAGATGCGCCGCTTCTTCATCGATCTCAACGACGCCGCCGTTAAGACGGCCGTAGCGCTCGTCCACTCGCGCTACTCCACCAACACCACGCCCAGTTGGGAGCGTGCGCACCCCAACCGCTTTATCATCCACAACGGCGAGATCAACACCCTCAAGGGTAACGTCAACTGGATTCGTGCCCGCGAGCCCAACCTGTACAGCCCCGTGCTGCAGCATGATCTTGAGCGCGTGATGCCCATCATCAACCGCGAGGGCTCCGATTCCGCGATTCTGGACAACGTGCTTGAGTTTTTGGTCATGAACGGTCGCCCGCTTACGCGTGCCGCGTCCATGTTGCTGCCTGAGCCGTGGGACCACAACGACAGCCTGAGTGAGGAGCGCCGCGCCTACGACGCTTACCAGTCCATGCTCATGGAGCCGTGGGATGGCCCGGCGGCCATCGCCTTTACCGACGGTCGCACGCTGGGTGCCGCCCTCGACCGTAACGGCCTGCGTCCCGCCCGCTACTATGTGACGCGCGACGGTCGCTTTATGCTGGCAAGCGAGGTGGGCACCATCGAGGTGAGCCCCGAGAACATCCTGACGAGCGGCTGCCTGGGACCGGGCCAGATGCTCGAGGTCGACTTTGCCCGCGGGCGCGTCATCTACAACGATGAGCTGCGTGCCCGTTACGCCAAGGAAAAGCCCTACCGTGATTGGATTGCCGAGGAGACGCTAACCGTTGACGCGCTCGATGAGCCCGTTGCGGCAACGCCCGCCGAGGACGCCGAGGTGCCCGCCGCCGTGCGCATGGCCAAGCTCGGGTATCACTGGGATGACATTGACGAGGTCGTGCGCCCCATGGCCCAGCAGGGCAAGGCCCCGCTCGCCTCGATGGGCATCGATGCGCCGCTGGCCTGCCTGTCCAAGAAGACGCGTTCGTTCTTCGACTACTTCTATCAGCTGTTCGCCCAGGTCACGAACCCGCCGATCGATGCCCTGCGCGAGCATATGGTCACCTCGACCACGCTCTACCTGGGCAACCACGGCAACCTGCTCGAGGATTCCCGCACGGCCTGTCAGCTGGTGCGCTTGGAGCGCCCGTTGCTGAGCGAGGAGGAGTTCGACCGCATCTGCGCCATCGACCGCGTGGGCTTTAAGACCCGTCGCTTCCGTGCCGTCTACCGCCGCGACGCCGGCGAGGGCGCGCTGCAGGCTGCGCTTAAGCAGCTTGCCGAGGACGTTGAGGCTGCGGTCCGCGACGGCGTGAACATCGTGGTGTTGAGCGACCGTGCTGCGGCGGGCGAGGTCCCTGTGCCGTCGCTGCTCGCCGTGGGCTGCGTGCACAACCACCTGATTCGCGCCGGTGTGCGTACCTTTGCCGACATCGTGGTGGAGTGCGGCGACGCCGTGTCCCCGCACGACTTTGCTGCACTGGCGGGCTACTCCGCGAGCGGTATCTATCCGTACAACGCGCATTCGTGCATTCGCGACTTGGCGGCGCACGGCGATCTGGACGTGACAGCCGAGCAGGGCATCGCCAACTACAACAAGGCTGCGACCGCCGGCATCGTCTCCATCATGTCCAAGATGGGCATCTCCACGGTGCAGAGCTACCATTCGGCGCAGATCTTCGAGGCCGTGGGCTTTACGCCGGAGTTCGTCAACGCGTACTTCGCCGGCACGGTGAGCCGTGTGGGCGGTATGGGTGTCGAAGACGGCGAGCGCGAGCAAAACGAGCGCTACGACGCCGCGCTCGCTATCCTTAAGAGCCCGGCTCCCGATCAGCTGCCCACGCTGGGTCTGACCAAGTGGCGCCCACTCGGCGGCGAGGATCACCTCATCGATCCGCAGACTGTCTACCTGCTGCAGACCGCTTGCCGTGAGGACAGCTACGACACCTTTAATGAGTACAGCGCCCGCCTGCACCGCACCGGCCGTGCCGTGCGCCTGCGTGACCTGCTGGACTTTAATGCCAACGGTCGCACGCCGGTTTCGCTCGACGAGGTGGAGCCCGCGCTCAACATCGTCCGCCGCTTTAACACCGGCGCCATGTCGTACGGCTCCATCAGCAAGGAAGCACACGAGTGCATGGCCATCGCCATGAACCGCCTGCACGGCCGTTCCAACTCGGGCGAGGGCGGCGAGGACCCGCGTCGCGAGACCCCGCTGGCTAGCGGTGACTCCAAGAATTCCGCCATCAAGCAGGTGGCAAGCGCGCGCTTTGGCGTGACGAGCCGCTACCTGTGCAGCGCCTTCGAGATTCAGATCAAGATGGCCCAGGGCGCCAAGCCCGGCGAGGGCGGCCACCTGCCCGGCAAGAAGGTCTACCCCTGGATCGCCGAGGTCCGTCAGTCCACGCCCGGCATCGGCCTGATCTCGCCTCCGCCTCACCACGACATCTACTCCATCGAGGACCTGGCGGAGCTTATCTTCGATCTTAAGAACGCCAACCCCGGCGCACGCGTGGCGGTCAAGCTGGTCAGCGAGGCCGGCGTCGGCACCATCGCCACCGGTGTGGCCAAGGGTGCCGCCGACAAGATCTTGATCAGCGGCCACAACGGCGGCTCCGGTGCTGCGGCGCGCGATTCGATCTGGCACGCCGGTCTGCCGCTGGAGCTTGGCCTTGCCGAGGCTCAACAGACGTTGCTGCAAAACGGCCTGCGCTCGCGCGTGGTGCTCGAGGCCGACGGCAAGCTCATGGACGGTACCGATGTCGCCGTTGCCTGCCTGTTGGGTGCCGAGGAGTTTGGCTTTGCGACCATGCCGCTCATCTCCATGGGCTGCCTCATGCAGCGCGACTGCCAGCAGGATACCTGCCCGGCCGGCATCGCTACGCAAAACTGCCGCCTGCGTCGCGGCTTCCGCGGCAAGCCAGAGCACGTCGAGCACTTTATGCTCTTTGTTGCCGAGCAGCTGCGCGAGGTCATGGCGAGCCTGGGCTTCCGCACCGTCGACGAGATGGTCGGCCATCCCGAGTGCTTGCGCCAGATCGAGGTCCCGGGCAACCGCAAGGCTAACCTGCTGGATCTGTCGCCCGTGCTGGCAAGCGCGACCTGTGAGTTTGGTGCCCACATCCCGGGTGCCGACGGTCGTCACTTCCTGCCGCAGATGGCTGCCGACAGCGAGCTCGACAAGACGCTCGACTCCACGCTGTTTGTGCCCTATACGGCCGATGCCCGTGCCCACCTGCGCCCGATTCGCTTTCGCGCCGATATCGCCAACGTCAACCGCTGCGTGGGCACCATTTTGGGCAACGCGGTGACCAAGGCGCATCCCGAGGGCCTGCCCGCCGGCTCCATTACCATCGATTGCGATGGTTCGGCCGGTCAGAGCTTTGGCGCGTTCCTTCCGCGCGGCATTACGCTCAACGTGTGCGGCGACGCCAACGACTACTTTGGCAAGGGCCTTTCGGGCGGCGAGGTGTCGGTGCGCCCCAACCCGCATGCGACCTACAAGTTCGACGAGAACATCATCGTGGGCAACGTGGCCTTCTTTGGCGCCACGAGCGGTCGCGGCTTTATTAACGGCCTGGCAGGCCAGCGCTTTGGCGTGCGCAACTCCGGTGCCACGGTGGTGGTCGAGGGCTGCGGCAACCATGGCTGCGAGTACATGACGGGCGGTCTGGCGCTCATCCTGGGCGAGGTCGGGCAGAACTTCGCCGCCGGCATGACGGGCGGCGTGGCTTACGTCTTTGACCAGTACGGCACGCTCGATGCCCGTGTGAACCACGAGAGCGTTGAGCTCAAGGCCCCGACGGCCGGCGAGCTGGCGCAGATTCGTGCGCTCATCCAGGAGCACGTGGACGCGACGCAGAGCCCGCGCGGTATTAAGCTGCTCTACAGCTTTGAGACGATGAGCAAGCACTTTGTGAAGGTCATTCCGACCGAGTACGAGCGCGTGCTGGCGATTGTCGCCGCCGCCGAGGCCGTCGGCAAGACGCATGCGCAGGCCGAGGAGCTGGCGTTTGACATTGTGACCGGTCGCGCCGACGCCGCTGATGTCGCTCGCTTTGATGTGGCGGGTGGTGTCGCTGGCGCTGTGCCCGCCGCCGCCAGCTCTGTTGCTTCGACCAAGAAGGAGGCGTAAGTGCCATGGGTAAGCCCGGTGCTTTTCTTGATATCGATCGCGTGACCCACGAGCTGCGCCCCGTGGAGGAGCGCAGCCGCGATTTCGATCCGCTGTACGTGGAGCTCGACGACGATGCGCGCCGTGCCCAGGCGAGCCGCTGCATGATGTGCGGTGTGGCGTTTTGCCAAATGGGCGCGAGCTTTGGCAAGGCGCGTCCGAGTGGCTGCCCACTGCACAATCTGATTCCCGAGTGGAACGAGCTAGTGTATCGCGGCCGCTGGGACGAGGCTGCCGAGCGTCTGTCACTCACCTCGCCTATGCCCGAGTTTACGAGCCGTGTGTGCCCGGCGCTGTGCGAGGCCGCGTGCAACCTGGGCTCGGTCGACGGTCAGCCCACGACTATTCACGACAACGAGCGCGCGATCAGCGACCATGAGTGGGCAAATGGCGGTCCGCGCCGCTTTGAGCCGGCGGGGGAGGGCGCACCCACGGTTGCCGTGGTGGGCTCCGGTCCTGCTGGTCTGGTGGCAGCATGGGAGCTTGCACGTCGCGGTGCCTGTGTGACGGTATTTGAGCGTGATGACCGCCCGGGCGGCCTGCTCATGTACGGCAGTCCCAACATGAAGCTCGAGAAGTCCGTTGGCGAGCGTCGCGTGGCACTTATGCGCGAGCTGGGTATCGTCTTTGAGCTGGGCGCTGACGTTACGAACCCTGCGGTGGCGGCCAAGCTCAATGGCTTTGACGCCGTCGTGGTGGCTGCCGGTGCTCGCGCCCCGCGTGGCCTGGCTGCTGAGAAAATTGCCGCACCCGGCGTGGTCTATGACGAGGCCTACCTGCCGGCCTCGACCGTCTCGCTACTCG
>CAJMSV010000057.1 GCA_905216175.1 uncultured bacterium
ACTGGGTTGCGACGATTTGCCTCTTTATTTGTTGCGGGTATTTTGGGTCTGTTTTGCGGTTTTTTTTGCTTATACTGTCCTTTTTTCACCGCAACTTAGGTGGGGTTAGCGGGTGGGGCGCCAGACGTGGAGGGCTCCACCGAGGACGTCGACCTCGATGCGCGAGGCGACAACGGGCTCGCCGTCGGCTTGGATGGGGTAGTCGGGCTCCTCGAACGTGAGCTCAGCATGACGGCAACGACGCATGCGAACCGGCGGCAGCTTGGTATGGTGGCCGTCCTTGGCCGAAAGAAACATGGGCAGGGCAACCGCACGAGGGACGGGACCGCAGGCGTAGCAGACGTCGAGTATGCCGTCGCACGGGTCGGCGTCGGGGCAGATGCGCTAGCCCGAACCATAGGTGGGGCCCAGCTGAATCGCCATGATAATCGCCCTTACGCGCTCGGCGGGCGCGCCGTCAAAGCTGACGGTCATGGGGTAGTTGCGATAGCGCAGGCCAAACTGCTCAAGTCCCGAAAGAGTGTAGAGCGGAGCGCCGGCGAGGCCCGTCTTTTTGCGTAGTTCGGTGGTGCTCAGGCCGATGGCGGCATCGATGCCGACCGAAAGCGTCTGGTCGTAGTACTCAACGGCAGCCTCGCCGTTGCCGCTCGCAGGGCTCCACGAGCGAATGCGCCCGATGTCCTGACGCTGCAGCTCGCAGGTGAGCAGCGCGCCAAAATCTTTGCCGGAGAAATCGTCGATTCCGAGTGTCTGGGCAAAATCATTGCCGGAGCCCACGGGTAAGATGGCAAGAGCGGGGCGGGCTTCCTCCTTTTGCGCCATCAAGCCATTGACGACCTCGTGGATCACGCCGTCGCCGCCGAGTGCGATAACGGTGCGATAGCCCGTTGCCTGGGCGGCCAGCTCCTTGGCGTGTCCCATTCGCTCGGTTAGCACCAGGTCACACTGGGATGCGCGTGCGGTCATGTCCAAACAGCGCTGCAGACGCTCGGCAACTTCGCGCGCCGCACCCGACTGGGCGGCGGGGTTGGCGATGATGAGCGTACGCCCAAAATCAGTTGCGTGCATGGGGCGACTCCCGGCGTATGGCGTGACGGTGCGGTCGCGCTCAGGTCGAATTGCCCCCGATTGTGGCTGCACGGCGAATACTTACGTCTACTCTATCAGGTCGTTGTGGCGCTCGATAGCATCCGCTACCGTACCGCCCTCATCCACAATAAGCGATCGGCGCTTGGGTGAGATGATGCGTTGGGCGGGGTACACGCCGCGGTGCCCGCCGACGAGATAGCTGATAAAGGCCACGATGACAAAGAAGCCGGCTGCCGGGCCGTGGTACTGGGCGATGGCCATCATGCAGGTGGTGATGGGCACGTTGAGGCCGGCGCAGAACACGCCGAGCATGCCCAGCGCCGCCAGAAAGCTGGGGTCGATCCCGACGAGGCAACCGATCCAGCCGCCGAGCGCCGCACCGATGCCAAACAGGGGCGTGACCTCGCCGCCTTGGAAGCCGGCGCCCAGGGTGAGCGCCGTCACCACGAGCTTGATGGCTGCGTCGGCAAGGGTTGTGTTACCGGCGAACCCGGCGCCCGAGAGCCAGGTGGCAAGGCCGGCATACTTCCAGGCGTCGAGCATCGCGTAGGCCGCGAGCACCACGAGCGCGCCCACGAGTGCGCGAGCAAGGTAGTTGGTGATAAAGCGACCGTACAGGCTCTTGACGGTACGAACCGACCAGGCAAAGAGACGTGCGGTGAGACCAAAGATGATGGCGCTGATGACTACGACGACAACCGTCCGTGGTGTCATGTTGGGAACGCTGGCGATAACATTCGCTTCGTACTCGGTACCCAGGGCGAGTGATGTAAAGTAGCCGGTAAACGAGGCGACCAGGCAGTAGATGCCCGCGGTGTAGTCGATCTTGCCGATAAAGCACATCTCCATGCCAAAGAAAGCTCCGGCAAGGGGCGAACCGAACACGGCGCCAAAGGCCGACGAGATGCCGGCGAGCATGAGGTCGTGGTGGTCATGCTTTTTGAGGTGGGCGAGGCTCGAGATGTTGCTGGCGATGGTGCCGCCGATCTGCACCGCAGCTCCCTCGCGACCGGCCGATCCGCCCGTTAGGTGCGTGAGCGTGGAGCAGACGAAGGTGAGGATGGCCATGCGCATATGGATGAGACGTGTGCCCAGGGCGGAGTCGATGACTAGGTTGTTACCGCGTTTGGCGGCGAGACCGTGGTTCTTGTAGACCCACGCGGTGGCCATGCCCACAACGGGAAGCAGTGCGTAAATCCACGCATGGTGCTCGCGATAGTCGGTCGCGATATTCAGCGAGGCCAAAAACGCCCAAGCAGCAACGCCCATGGCGAGCGAGACGATGACGACGAGTATGAGCAACTTGGCGCTCGCGAGTAGGTTGCGGGCGTTGCGGCGCGTGTCGGCAGCCAAGAGATGCTCGGAGCGGGTGAGCTGATGCCTGCCTGCCATGATGACGTCGTTAAGGGAGAAAAAGCCGCCGGCGTCGAGCGGTTGGGAATGATCCTGCGCTTCGTTTGCGCTTTCTGGTTTGTCGTTATGAGCCATACGTTCCTCTTTTAGGTTGCAACGCAAGCATTATAAAACGCGGTAAACGCGACAAGCCGGTGGGTTGGTTTCCATTCTGTTTCGCCGCCTGCAACCGACAGGTGTATTTGCGGGGGCAGGTCGAGTCGCGGTCGGGCATCGGGGATTATACTGAGACAAGCATAAAGAATTGGCGCCCCTGTTGTGCGCCGTGGCATTAAGAGGTGCATATGGCTGAGAAACTCATTCCGCTGGAGGATGCGCAGTCGATCGTTCTGTCGCACGTTGCTCCGACGGATCTCATCGAGATTCCCGTGTGGCAGGCCGCCGGTCTTCCCCTGGCCGAGGACGCGGTGGCCGATATCGACATCTCGCCGTTTGCCAACAGCGCTATGGACGGATATGCCGTGCGCTCGGCGGACTTGGCGCAGGCATCTGGCGAGGCGCCGGTGACGCTCGACGTTATCGGACACGAGGCCGCGGGCCATGTGTTTGAGGGCACAATCGGCGCGGGCGAGACAGTCCGCATCATGACGGGCGCGCCGGTACCCGAAGGTGCCGATGCCGTGGTGAAGTACGAGATCGTCGATGTGCTCGTCGGTGACGGCAACGAGGGCTCGCGTGTGAGGTCCTCGGCGCCGGCCAAGGTGGGGGAGAACGTTCGCTCGGCTGCTGAGGAAGCCCATGCCGGCGACGTCGTGATGCGTGCTGGCGAGGTTGTGGCTCCGGCGGGCGCTGGTCTGCTGGCAAGCGCTGGATACGCGAGCGTGAAGGTGCACGCTGCCCCACGTGTGGGCATCATCTCGCTGGGCACGGAGCTGGTCGCACCGAGTAACGTGCCGGCGCGCGGGCAGATTCGCGACTCCAACTCGTCGGCGTTGATGGCCGAAGCACTCGATGCCGGCGCCGAGCCCGTGTTCTACGGCATTGCACCCGATGATGAGCAGGCGATTGCCGAGCTGGTGCATCGCGCCGTGCAGGAGTGCGATTTTGTCATTACGAGCGGCGGTGCCTCGGCGGGCGACTACGACTACGTGACGGCGCTCGTCCGGCGCGAGGGCGAGGTACTGTTCGATCGCATCTCGATGCGTCCGGGTAAGGCCATCACGTTTGGCTTGCTCGCAGGTAAGCCCTACCTCGGGCTTTCGGGCAATCCCGCTGCTGCGTATGTGGGCTTTGAGATGCTTGCCCGTCCGGCGATTCGCAAGATGCGCGGCTTTGCCGAGGGTGCGCGTCCCGTGCAGCAGGCGACGCTCACACACGGCGTGAAAAAGCGACAGCATCGTCGCTTCTTCGATCGCGCCACGGTTTTGCGCGACCCCGAGACCGGTGAGCTGTTGGTGACCGAGGCCAAGACGCAGAATTCGGCGCTGCTCGGCACGATGCAGCGGGCCAACTGTCTGTTGCGTGTTGACGAAGGACCGTGCGAGCTCAAGGCGGGAGATGCCGTGGACGTTGTTCGCGTCGACCTGCCCGAGGGCGCCGTGTTGTAGGAGGAATGCTATGGAGCTGAAGATTTCGATTGTGACGTGCTCGGATACGCGCGATCTTGCTCAGGACGAGGCGGGTGCTGCGCTCGAGGAACTCATCGTGGCGCAGGGCTGGACGGTCGCCTCACATGTGGTCGTGCGCGACGACGCCAGCGAGATTGGTGATGCCATTGTGGAAGCCGCCGATGAGTGTCACGCCAATGTTGTGCTCACCTGCGGCGGCACGGGGCTTTCGATGCGCGATGTGACGCCCGAGGCGACGCGTGCCGTCTGCGACCGCGATGTGCCGGGTATTGCAGAGGCAATCCGTGCGTACTCCATGACCAAGACGCGCCGCGCTATGCTCTCGCGCGCCGTGTGCATGCAGCGTGGGTATACGCTTGTCATCAACTTTCCGGGATCTACGAAAGCGGCCCGCGAAAGCTGGGAGACCATAGCGGACCAGCTGGAGCATGCGGCTCAGATGACAGCGGGCGGCGGACATACTAACTAAGCGGTTTACCTGCGGCGGGGCGACCTGAACGGCTGCTCCGCCTTTGTTTTCCGCCGAAGTGACGCCAAGGTGTATGGCAACTCGAAACTATATTCTCTGGCGAGAATAATTTCTCACTATCATTATTCTCGCAGAAGTATAATCTGATTGCAGATTAAAGCCCGCGGTGGGGTGCCCGGGCACAAGGTCCGAAAGGGTTGAACATGTTCGATATGGTTTCACGCCGCGGTTTTGTCTCGCTTTCTGCTGTCGCTGCCGCCGGCCTTGGTCTTGCCGGCTGCTCGGGCAGCAAGACGTCCGAGCCCGCTGGTTCCGATGCCGGCTCCGCCAAGTCTTCCTCTAAGAAGAAGGCTGTCAAGCTGCAGGTCTTTGCCGCCAACTCGCTCGAGAAGGCCCTGCCCGAGGTTCAAGAGCTCTACACCGACCAGACCGGCACCACCTTTGCCGACACGCAGTTTAAGGCCTCCGGCGACCTCGTCGAGCAGATGCGTGCCGGCGCCACGGTCGACGTGCTCATCACCGCTTCCAAGGGCACCATGGATGACGCTGAGACCGCCGAGCTCGTCGACGCCGACACCCGTGAGGATATGTTCGTCAACGACCTCGTGATCATTCGCGCCGAGGGCTCCGACACCAAGGTCGACGCCATCGCCGACGTCGCGAATCTGGACGGCAAGATCGCCATCGGCGACGCCAAGACCGTTCCCGCCGGCAAGTACGCCAACCAGGCCCTGGCCTCCGTGGGCCTCTTCACCGGCACCGAGGGCGACGACGGCGAGTATGCTCCCGAGATCGCCGACAAGGTCGCTCTTGCTGACAAAGTTGGTACCGCCGCCGCCTATGTGTCCACAGGCGACTGCGTGGCCGGTTTTGTCTACAGCTCTGACATCTACCGCTACGACGGCATCGAGGAAGCCTTCGTGTGCCCCGAGGATTCGCACAAGCCCATCGTGTATCCGGGTGCCGTTGCCGAGAGTTCCGAGCACACCGACGAGGCCAAGGCGTTTATCGACTTCTGCCTGTCTAACAAGAAGGCTCAGAAGATTTGGGCTAAGTACGGCTTTGAGCTTTCCGCGTAGTGCGGCTTGGCGCGATAATTCCATCGTTTTGTGTTTCACTCCGTCCTTGTATTCTCTTGGAGCTTTTCGTGCTTAATAGATTCCGCATGTTTGTCGCCTGTGCTTTGACCTTCGCGCTTTGCTGGGTGCCGGGATTTGCATTTGCTGGGGACGCTGAGATCGGGACCCAGGTTACTGCGACCGCTCATGGGCTTTCCTATGGGATCGAGGGTTTTGAGCGGTTGGCCAAGGGGACCGCTCGTGCCATGGAGGGCCAACCTGAGGGCTACCGCTTTCCCGTTGACGAGGACGTGGACCTTGTAGTGGCGCCCGCTGCCGATCGCGTTGTGGCGTGGATATCGCCCAAGGCGGTCGAGAAGTATGGATTGGATCCGCAGGATAACGAGTCCGTATCGGGTCTCAAGGCCCTCGTCTGTGAGCTCGACAGCGCAAACTGCATGGGAGGTGCGCAGCTGGGGGACGTGGATCTTCCTTGGTATGTCACGGAGGAAACTACGGTTGATGCCGGCGGGTATACCTATGGCTTTGACGAGCGCGGTGCGGATGGGGACCGCTATGTGGTGATTGCATCAGCCTCGGGTGATGCCAAGGGCGGCGCGCGTTGGCTTGATAGCGCTCAAATGGCAGAAGCGTCGTCTGTCGTGTTGCGGGATGAGCAGGGGCCCTTAACCTCTCTGGCCTCCTTTTTGGGCGACATCGACTATCGCCCGTTTTGGGTGTCCATAAAAACGAGCGGCCTTGCCCTGCTGATCTCCTTTGCGCTGGGCCTGTTTGCTGCGTGGAAGACTATGGGTACCTCGAGCCGCATCAAGGGCCTGCTCGATTCGGTCTTTACGATTCCTATGGTGCTGCCGCCCACGGTCTGCGGCTTTCTGCTCCTCATGCTGTTTGGCCGCTCGACCGGGGTGGGCCAGTGGCTTATCGCGCACGGCGTCTCGATCGTCTTTACGTGGCCGGCGGCGGTGATCTCTGCCGTGGTGGTGTCGTTCCCGCTCGTCTATCGTACGGCACTCGGCGCCTTCGAGAGCCTCGACACGCAGATGCTCGATGCGGCGCGCACGCTGGGCTGGTCCGAGCGTCGCATCTTTACCAAGCTTATGATGCCGCTTGGCTGGCCCTCGATTGCCGCCGGCACGGTGCTCGCCTTTGCCCGCGCGATGGGCGAGTTTGGCTGCACCCTGTTCTTTGCGGGCAACTATGCCGGCATTACGCAGACCATTCCCATCGCCATCTACTTTGAGTGGATGGGCGGCAATACGTCGGTGGCCCTCTTTTGGGTCGTGGTCGTAATAGCGTTCAGCTTCCTAGTCATCCTGTTCATCAACATGTACACGGCGCATTCGCAAAAATACCGCGAGCGTGGCCTTTCCCGTGCGGAACGTAAGCAGGCCAAAGATCTCGCCGGACAGGGCGATTCGCTCGACCCGGCGGGCGGTGATGCCTTGCGTATCGATCGCGAGGCACTGGCCGAGCTCATGCGCGATGATGCCGCATTACAGGGAGGTCGATAGGCCATGTCGCTCGGTCTGGATATTAAGAAACGTTATCCCGGGTTTGTGCTCGACATGCAGCTTGAGGCCGGCGAGGAGCGCGTGGCCTTGCTCGGTGCCTCCGGATGTGGCAAGAGCTGCACACTGCGCTGCATTGCCGGCGTGGAGACGCCCGACGAGGGCAAGATCGTCGTCAACGGCGTGACCTTTTTTGACTCGGCGGCTGGCATCAACCTGTCACCCCAGGAGCGAAAATGCGCCCTGTTGTTCCAAAACTATCAGCTGTTTCCCAACATGACGGTGGCCGATAACGTATGCGCCGGTGTAAAGGATGCTGGCGACGCCGCCGCGCGCAAAAAGCTCGCCGAGCGCTATCTGGGCATTTTCGGTCTGGCCGATTTTGTCGATCGCTACCCCGCGCGACTCTCGGGCGGGCAGCAGCAACGCGTGGCGCTTGCCCGTATGGTGGCGGCGCATCCGGGCATTTTTATGTTCGACGAGCCCATGAGCGCACTCGATTCCTATCTTAAGAGCGCCCTCGAGCAGAACATGCTCGACCTGTTCGATGTGTGCAACCGCACCGTACTCTACGTGAGCCACGACATCGACGAAGCGTGCCGCCTGTGCCAGCGAATCTGCGTGATGCACGACGGGCATGTGGAGGAGATCGGCTCCGTCGAGGACGTGGTTCGCCGCCCGCAGACGCTGGCGGCGCTGCGCCTGACGGGCTGCAAGAACACAAGCCGGGCGCGCAAGATCGGCGACGAAGAAGTTGAGGCCCTCGACTGGGGCATGACCTTTAACGTGGGTCGCGAGGTTCCCGATAATGTGGCGTACCTCGGTATTCGTGCGAGCTACTTCCATGTTGACAATCGCGCGGAGCGGGGCCGTAACAGCTACGATTTGCACGTGGCCCGTGTGAGCGATTCGCGCTTTGAGCGGCTGGTGCTGCTGGACGTGCCGCGCGTCGATGCGCCCACGCGTCTGCAGTGGAAGGTCAACAAGGTGGGCGTGCCTGTCGACGAGCTGCCGCAAGCAGGCGAGACGCTGCGCATGCACTTCGATGCGAGTAAGATCCATTTGGTTTGTCGATAGCGCCGGGTAATGCCGTCGGGGATATAAGCCTCGGCGGCTTTGTCTTGCCGCTCGCCGAATGATGGATGACAAATTCTTATCAATCAAAATAATTATTTATTAAACGACGGCACACGACGCTGTCGTACGAATGTCAACGGTGTTCGCATGGTCGATGACCGTTGATATAGTTGACCTTAACTTGTAAAGGAGGGTGCGCACATGCCGCAGACGACATACATTCGCCGCGTTGCCGCGCGTGCCCTATATATGGCTCGGAGTCGCATATGAGCAGGTATGTTCACGGCTCCGGGAGAGACGACGCACAACTAAATAATCGACCGCAAAGCAGGTTCCCTAAAATTCCGGGTTTGAGCACGGCCGGGCAATCGCCGTCCGCCGTGCATCGATGCCGCTGTTATCCGTTTTTGGTTCGAGAGGGGAACCATCATGGCTGAAGAATTTGATTTCCATCCGATGTGGGAGAGCCTCGGCATGAATCTTGCCGACCACGACATGCTGCTGGGCGCCGTGGGCCAGATGTACGGCGATATGTTCCTGACGCAGAACAATCGCCCCAAGTCTACGTCCTACCTGGATTTTGTTGCCACCAACATTCACAGCGGCCGTATTAAGGAGATGCTCGACAAGAAGGAGGCCGGCGAGGCCACCAAGATCGTCGGCTCGTTCTGCGTGTACGTGCCCGAGGAGATCGTGCTTGCCTGTGACGGCATTCCCGTGGGCCTGTGCTCGGGTGCCGATTGGGCAACCGATAAGGTCGAGGAGCACCTGCCGCGCAACACCTGTCCGCTTATCAAGAGCTTTGCCGGCTTTAAGCTGGGCGAGGTCTGCCCCTACATTGAGTCGAGTGACCTGGTGGTAGGCGAGAACACCTGCGACGGTAAGAAGAAAGCCTACGAGTTCTTTGCCACGCAAAAGAACATGTACGTCATGGATATTCCCAACGTGCACGACGAGTCGACGCTCGTGACCTGGAAGGCCGAGGTCAAGAAGCTCGCCGCCAAGATCGAGGAGGAGTGCGGCGTCACGATTACGCCTGAGCGTCTGAAGGCCGCCATCCACGCCGTCAATGAGAAGCGCCGCGCCCTTCAGCGCCTCGCCGCGACCCGCGCTGCCGACCCGGCGCCCATCAGCGGTCTCGACAGCCTGCTGACCGTTCAGGCCGCCTTTATGGACGACACACCGCGTCTGACCGGAGCCATCAACGATATGGCGGCTGAGTGCGAGCAGCGTGTCGAGGCCGGCGAGGGCGTGGCGCCCAAGGGGACCAAGCGCATCCTGTACACCGGTACGCCCATGGCCGTGCCCAACTGGAAGCTGTTCAACCTTATCGAGAAGGCCGGCGGCGTCGTGGTGGGCGAGGAGTCCTGCACGGGCTCGCGCTACTACAAGGACCTGGTCGACGAGTCCGGCGAGACGGTCGACGAGATGCTCGACGCCATCGCCGAGCGCTACTTTAAGATCAACTGCGCCGTCTTTACGCCCAACAATCAGCGTATGAAGGACATTGTCCAGATGGCCAAGGACCTGCATGCCGACGGTATCGTCGACGTGGCCCTGCAGTTCTGCACGCTCTACGAGATGGAGTCGTTTGCCGTGGAGAAGGCTGCCGAGGAGGCAGGCATTCCGTTTATGCACATCACGACCGACTACGCCGGCGAGGATGCCGGTCAGCTCCAGACCCGCATCGAGGCCTTCCTCGAGACGATTTAGCCGCACCTGCGCCAAGCTGTGCCGTCGGGTGTTCCTATCCACGCGATAGGGATTTCTCTGTTGCCATGCCGATCGGTGTCTGGATGCACCGCAGGGCGCCGATCGGCTTCGCATGGCTGCCGGGGCGGGGATTTCCGCCGTCCCGGCAGATTCTATCCGTTTGTTCAGTCACGAAAGGAACTCAATGAACAACGACCTTTTCAAGGTGGGCGTTTCCCGTCGCGGTTTTCTGACCGGCTCCGCTGCCCTGTGCGCCATGGCGGGCCTCGGCCTCGCCGGCTGCGGCGGTTCGGGCGCCGAGAGCGGTAGCGCCGCTGCCTCCGGCCAGGATGTGGAGTATCGCGACGAGCTGCAGATCGCGCTCCCGGCGAGCCCGGATGGCCTCGATCCGCACACCACGTCGTCGCTTGTGACCATGGACATCATCTGCAACGTCGTCGAGCCGCTCTTTGGCCTCGATAGCGACTACGAGCCCCAGCCCGTGCTGGCCAAGGGCTATGAGGTTTCCGACGACGGCCTGACCTACACCATCAAGCTGCGCGAGGGCGTCACCTTCCACAACGGCAAGGAGTTTGGCTCCGAGGACGTCGTGGCCTCGATGAACCGCTGGCTCACCGTCAACGACCGCGCCGCTAGCCTGCTGCCCGGCGCCACCTTCGCCGCCTCGGGCGCCCACGAGGTCACCTGCACGCTGACCGAGCCCGCCATCGACTTTCTGATCATCCTGGGCAACCACTCCCAGTATCCGGGTATTTTCCCCTCCGAGGTCATCGAGGCCGCGGGCGAAACCGGCGTGACCGAGTACGTGGGTACCGGTGCCTACTAGTTTGTGGAGTGGAAGCAGGACCAGTACGTCCATCTCACCCGCTACGAGGACTATGTCGCCGCCCACGGCAAGGCTTCGGGCTACACCGGCAAGGTCTCCGCGCCCACCAAGGACATCTACTATCAGTTCGTGACTGAGGCCTCCTCGCGCGTGAGAGGGGTTGAGACCGGCGAGTACGATGTCGCTGGCGAGATCTCCACCGAGAACTACCACGACTTCGACGGCAACGACGACGTCCAGCTCTACACCCATACCGCCGGCGATCTGGCCGCCTA
>CAJMSV010000058.1 GCA_905216175.1 uncultured bacterium
GCACCTCGACCGAAGCCGCTGTTGAACCCTACGACACCTCGACTAGAGGCGCAGTCTCGATGGCAGCCTATCGCGACGTTCGCATCCTGCAACTATTAAGCGATAACACCGGCGAAGACAAGGCCATGCTTTCCGATGAGCTGATCCGGCGCCTCGCCCATCACGACCACCCCGCCCGCCTGCCCATCTCGGCGGCGCGGCGCAGCATCTACACCGCCTTTTCCGCGCTTCGCCATGCCGGATACGAAATTGAGTACAAACGCGGCGTGGGCTACAAACTTCTTACCCGCCCGCTCACCGATGAAGAGATCATCCGGCTCCACGGTATGGTCATGCGCAACCGCTCCACGCCTATCGCTATCCGCAAGAGCATGGCGCAGCACTTAGTTGCCATGGCGAGCGCCGACGTTCGCGGCTACCTCGATACACCCGATCCCGCTCCAAGCGCAGGCAGCAAGGCTACCAAGGCAACACGCACGCCCATCAAGCGCATCGACACGTGCGAGCTCGTCGAGCAGGCCATCGACCACGGAACCACGGTGAGTTTTGATATTTCGAGCGTCACGACGCGTGGCGAAACCGAAGCAGCACGGATGACACTCCGTCCCTTTGCCATCAGGCAGCGCGATGGCACCCCTCACCTGCCCGGCCCGGCCTCCCCCGCCCGCGGCGCCCAGGACACGCTCCGCACCGTAGAGATCGGCCGAATGAGAAACGTCTCCACACGTCTCCTCGACTGCAAGAAGCTCTTCGCCGCCCTAGACGAGGACGACGCCTCCTCCGCCGCATAAGACCCTCCGCCGCCCATACGACTACCCGTACCGCCCATCCGATTCTGTATTAAAAAACCCGCCAGGCTGTTGTAAAAATGGACATCAGCGCTACTATAGTTCCACTTGCACTTTGTCCCAGTGCAGTGTTTCCAGCCATTTTAATACTGGGGGTAATGATATGAAGGACATCACCATCAGCCGCAGGAGCCTTCTGGTCTCCGCTGGCCTGCTCGCGCTCGCCCCGCTCGCCGGATGCGGCGGCAACTCTGGTTCCGGCTCTGCTGCCGCCGGTTCCGACTACACCATCGGCGTTCTGCAGCTCACCGAGCACTCCGCACTCGATGCCGCCAACGACGGCTTTGTCAAGGCCATCAAGGAGAGCGGCCTTAAGGTCAAGATCGACCAGAAGAACGCCCAGAACGACCAGTCCACGTGTAAGTCCATTGCTGACAAGTTTGTGGGCGACAACGTCAACCTGATTTATGCCATCGCCACGCCCGCCGCGCAGGCTGCCGCCGGCGCCACGGCCGATATCCCCATCGTGGGCTGCGCCATCACCGACTACGCCGCCTCCGGCCTGGTCCAGGACAACGACAAGCCCGGCACCAACGTCACGGGCGCTTCCGACCTCACCCCGGTCGCCGAGCAGCTCGAGATGATGCAGAAGGTCCTGCCCGACGTTAAAAAGGTCGGCCTGCTCTACTGCACCGCCGAGTCCAACTCCGACGTCCAGATCAAGGCCGCCAAGAAGGAGCTCGACAAGCTGGGCCTCGAGTACACTGACTTCACCGTCTCGAGCTCCAACGAGATTCAGTCCGTCGTCGAGTCTGCCGTGGGCAAGGTCGACGCGCTGTACTCCCCCACCGACAACACCATCGCCGCGGGTGCCTCGCAGGTCGGCCAGATCTGCAAGGAAAACAAGCTTCCCTTCGTGACTGGCGAGGAGGGTATGTGCATGGCCGGCGGCCTGTTCACCCTCTCCATCAACTATGAGGACCTGGGCTACGCCGCGGGCGAGATGGCCGTTAAGATCCTGAAGGGCGAGGCCAAGCCCGAGGATATGCCGATCAAGCACCTCTCGAGCAAGGACCTGGTCGTCGTCAAGAACGACGAAATGGCCGAGGCCCTGGGCATCGACCTTTCCGCTCTGGACGCGTAATGCCATACGCGGCATGCGTCTAGAGCCCGTGCTCGCGCTTTAGCCGCGTTATTCAATATCTGAGCCACAGGGGCGGGCGCTGTAGACCGGCGTCCGCCCTGCTTGTTTCAGGTAAAACAAAACGTCTGTCCGCAGCTCTTCTATGCATTGTTACCGCTATTATGGAAAATCACGTGTCCACCCTATCCTAGGAGGTATGAAGCATGCTCATTGCATTGCAGGGCGCCGTTTCGCAGGGCGTCCTCTGGGGCATTATGGTGCTTGGCGTGTTTATCACGTTCCGCCTGCTCGACATTCCCGATATGACCTGCGACGGCAGCTTTGCCCTCGGCGGCTGCGTCTGCGCTGTGCTCATCGTCAATAACAACGTCGACCCGCTGCTCGCCGTGCTGGCCGGTATGTGCGCCGGCGCCATCGCGGGTGCCGTCACGGGCATTTTGACCACCGTCTTCGAGATTCCCGCGATCCTCGCCGGAATCCTCACCCAGATCAGTCTGTGGTCAATCAACCTGCGCATCATGGGCAAGTCCAATACGCCCATTCTTGCCAAGGGCACCGTGTTCTCGGCCGTCAGCAATATGACCGGTCTGCCGCAGTCCACCGTTGCCATCATCTTGGGCATCCTGCTCGCCGTGGCTATCGTTGCCATCCTGTATTGGTTCTTTGGCACCGAAATCGGCTCGGCGCTGCGCGCCACCGGCAACAACGAGTACATGATCCGCGCTCTGGGCGTCAACACCAACTCCACCAAGATGATCGCCCTCGTGCTCTCCAACGCCCTCATCGGCCTCTCTGGCGCGCTTATCTGCCAGAGCCAAAAGTATGCCGACATTGGCATGGGTACCGGCGCTATCGTTATCGGTCTTGCCGCCATTGTTATCGGTGAGGTGCTCGGCCGTCTGCTGCCCGGCGGCCTCACGCAGTTTAGCGTCCGTCTTGCCTCCGCCGTCTTTGGCTCCGTGGTGTACTTCCTTATCCGCGCCATCGTGCTGCAGTTGGGCATGGACGCCAACGACATGAAGCTGCTCTCCGCCGTGATCGTCGCCGTGGCCCTGTGCGTGCCCGTGGTTTGGGAGCGCTATAAGCTCCGCAGCTCCTACACGAAGGGGGATGAGGCAGATGCTTAAGCTCTCGCATGTCAAGAAGACCTTTAACAAGGGCACCGTCACCGAGAAGCGCGCGCTCACCGGCGTCGACCTCACCCTAAATGACGGCGACTTTGTAACCGTGATCGGCGGCAACGGCGCCGGCAAGTCCACGCTGCTCAACATGATCGCCGGCGTGTACCCGCTCGATTCGGGCGTTATTGAGCTCGACGGCACCGACATCTCGCGCCTGAGCGAGTCGCAGCGCGCCAAGTACCTGGGCCGCGTGTTTCAGGACCCCATGCGCGGTACCGCTGCCGACATGCAAATCGCCGAGAACCTGGCCCTCGCCAAGCGTCGCGGCCAGCGTCGCGGCCTTTCGTGGGGCGTCACCAAGGCCGAGAAAGATGAGTACGTTGAGCTGCTCAAGCGCCTGGACCTTGGTCTGGACACGCGTCTCAACGCCAAGGTCGGCCTGCTCTCGGGTGGCCAGCGCCAGGCACTCACCCTGCTGATGGCCACGCGCACCAGGCCGCGCCTGCTGCTGCTCGACGAGCACACCGCGGCCCTCGACCCCAAGACGGCCTCTAAGGTGCTCAATCTGACCGAGGAGATCGTCGACGAGAACCACCTCACCACGCTCATGGTCACGCACAACATGAACGACGCCATCCGTCTGGGCAACCGTCTGATCATGATGCACGAGGGCCATGTGATCTACGACGTGGCCGGCGACGAGAAGAAGTCGCTCACCGTGGCCGACCTGCTGCAGAAGTTCGAGGAGGTCTCGGGCGGCGAGCTCGCCAACGACCGCATGCTGCTGAGCTAACGACCTAGAAAACCACCACAAAGGGGACAGGCACCTTTGTGGTGGTTTTTGTTAAGGACTAAAGAAACTGCCATGAAAAGACTCCCCCGCCTTGCGTTAGCCACCGCGTTAATCTGGAAGCGCCGCCGCTAAGCTACACCGCCGGGCTTTGCAGCCCCGCCGTGCAAACCTTATATCGAGCACAGAAGCCCGTCCGAATGTGATCGGACGGGCTTTTGGTGGGTATCATGGTTGGACGATCATGAGGAGGTTTTCCCTACATGGAATTATTTGAGCCGATTCTTCATTTCTTTGCGCAACGATGGGTCCACAACATCATCTGGGCCGGCATCTTGGTAATAGGCACTGCCATCGCCACCAAGGTCGTATCCAAGACCCTGCGCCACCTGCTCAACCGCGACGACAACCCGCTTCCGGCATCGAGCATCTTCATCAACATCGCGCGCGCCGTCATCTGGATGATCGGCGGCAGCTTTATCCTCGACAACTGCTTTGGCATTAACGCAAACGCCCTCGTCGCCGCTCTTGGCGTCGGCGGCATCGCCATCTCGCTCGGCTTTCAGGACACGCTTTCAAACCTCATCGGCGGCATGCAGGTGACCTTTATGGGCATCATCAAGCCCGGCGACAATATCGAGGTCGGTGGCGTATCGGGCGTGGTCCAAGACATCACCTGGCGTCATACGACCATCGAGGACGCCTGCGGGCAGACCATCATCGTCCCCAACTCAAATATCTCCAAGAACACGCTCGTGCACCTCATGCCCTTTGGGCGTGTGGCAGTGCCCGTTGCCGTAAAGGACACGTCCAAGTGGGCCTCACTCGACGCACTGGCAGACGAGCTGACCAGCGCCACCAAGGCCGCCGTGCTTCCCATCTCGGGCTTTGACAAGGAGCCCTACGTGCTCTTTAGCGAGATCGGCGACTTTGGCATCAAGGGCAAGATCATCTTTATCGTCAGTGACGACAGCACCACCTTCACGGCAGCTGACGCCTGCATCCGCGCCATCGCCCCCATCATCGCCTAAACCACCACAAAGGGGACTGGCACCTTTGTGGTGGTTTTCATTCGTGGTACCATGGTTCATATAGTTGTTTAAACGACTAAGGGAGCAACATCATGGAAGAGGCCTATCGTCAAGCACGCAAGCGCGGCGAGCAAGGACGTCGACGCGCCATTAGCCAAAGCGAGCATCCATACCTTACGGACCTCGACAGTTTGGTTGCTCAGCTCCCCTTAGGTCAGCGAGAGAGCGTCGGCCTAAGGGATATTCCGCTCGAAATGGTCGTCGGCACGGTTACCAAAGGCCGTCAGTCTGCCTTCTCGTGTAACTTTATGCCCCTGCTGCCGTTTAACACCGAGTTTGCCCGCAAGTGGTCCAACCTCTATGACATTCAGGTAACCGAGGGCTATCGCGACCCCATCATCGTCATCGAGTTTATGCATCGGTTCTATGTCCAGGAAGGCAACAAGCGCGCCAGTGTCCTCAAATTCCTAGACGCCCCGACGGTTTCGGCTAGGGTCACCCGTCTCTACCCCGGCAAATGGGATTCCGTCGAAAGCCGCCTGTACGGCGAGTTTTGCGCGTTTTGGCGCGTCTGCCCCCTATACGAGATCGAGTTCTCGCGTGAGGGAAGCTACGAAACGCTCGCCAAGATGCTCGGTCAGAACCTTATCGAAAAATGGCCGCAGAAAAAGATCGACTACCTGCGCCACACCTTCCTGCTCTTTAAGCGCGCCTACCTTCGCGCAGGCGGCGATCACCTGGACATCACGCCCGCCGACGCCATGCTCGTTTACCTCAATGTGTACAACCAGGACCGCCTGCTAGATACGCCGACGGACATCGTCGTAAACCGCCTGTGCAAGATCTGGCGCGAGCTGGTCATCGCCGGGAAAAGTGACGAGGACAAGGTCGATCTTGTCGAAGCACCGAGCGTCGATGAGGAGGAGTCGCCCGCCAAATCCACCTCCGGCGTGCTCAACTTCTTTATGGGCAAGACCGTCTATTCGGCGGCCAACCCCCTGCGCATCGCCTTTATCCATGAGTTCCCCTGTGCGACGTCGAGCTGGGACAGTCTGCACGACCAAGGGCGTCAGTATCTCGATGAGCACTTTGGCGGTATCGTGCGCACCGAGGCGTTCGAGGACTGTCACGATCCGGACGTGTTCTACGCCGCCGTGGAAACGGCTGTCAAACATGGAGCAAACGTCATCTTCTCGACCTCGCATCGCCTGATGGAATATACGCTCAGGGCTGCCGTTGAGTATCCCCGGGTTCGGTTTCTCAACTGCTCTATCGGCCTTCCCCATCAAAGCGTCCGTTCGTACTTTGGCAAGATGTACGAGGCCAAGTTTCTCCTGGGCGCCCTTGCCGCCAGCATGGCGGACAACCACCGCATCGGTTACCACGCGTCGGTCTTCGCCTCGGGCGCACTCAGCGAGATCAACGCCTTTGCGATTGGCGCCTCGCTACTCGACCCCCGTGCGCAAATTATCCTAACCTGGGGCGATGTGCCCGCCGGAGGCCTTGCCGAGGCCATGTGCCGCGAAGGTGTAAGCGTCATGACCGGCGCCGACATGTCAAAGTCGCTCGAAGACCCCACGGCCTACGGACTTCACCGCCTGGTCGATGGCAAGGTTACCGGCATTGCCATGCCGGTATGGAACTGGGGCCGATACTACGAGCTTATCGTGCGAAGTCTGCTGCATGGCACCTGGGATGAGACCAGTGACGACAGCCAGGTTCGCGCCGTCAACTACTGGTACGGCATGAGCTCGGGCGTTATCGACATTCGCTACGCTCCGGGCCTGCCTTATCAGACGCGCAAGCTTGTTCAGCTCCTCCGCAATGGCATCGTCGAGGGCTCCATCAATCCATTTGGCGGCGAGCTCCATAGCCAAGACGGCGTGGTGCAGATCGAGGGCGTTCCCCCACTGCCGAGCACGCAAATCGTCGAGATGGACTGGCTGGCCGACAACGTGGTGGGCACCATTCCGCAGCCCAACGATGAACCGAAGGTCCGCGCCCTATGAAAATCCTTGCCATAGCCGATACCGAAGAACGATGCCTATGGGAGTGCTTTCGCAAGGAGCGCTTTGAGGGTGTCGACCTGATTTTGTCCGCTGGCGATTTAGACCCGGACTATCTTGAGTTTTTGGTCACAGTCATCAACAAACCGCTCATCTACGTGCGCGGCAATCACGATGACCGCTACGCGCGTCACGCACCGGGCGGCTGCATCTGTGTCGAAGACACCGTGTACGTGTATCGCGGCGTCCGCATTGCGGGGCTTGGCGGCTCCATACGCTACCGAGACGGCGCCAACATGTACACCGAGCACGAGATGGCCAAGCGCGTGCGCAAGCTGTCACGCAAAGTGAGGATGGTCGGCGGCTGCGACATCCTGCTGACCCATGCGCCCGCCGCCGGCATGGGCGATCTGGATGATCTGCCACATCGGGGTTTCGAATGCTTTAACACAGCGCTCGAGTCCTGGAATCCAGACTACATGGTGCACGGGCACGTGCACCAATGCTATGGTCGCGACTTTCAGCGCGAGCGTCAGCACGCTTGCGGGACAACGATCATCAACGCCTGCGGCTATACGCAGTTTGAGCTCGACGAGACGCGCTACCCCATCCGTGGCTGGCAGGCAGCCTGGCTCAATTCACAAACAATGCGCCGCGAGCTCAAGCGCCACGAGGCCATCGAGTCCTCAACCGCCAGAACCCCCTGGTAACCGCCACGAAGTTGCCTGTCCCCTTCGTATTGGTTTGGCCCGAGATAGCAAGAAACCCGGTCCTGCACGAGACAGAACCGGGTTTCTTTAGCAATGCTTGCTTTGCTCAGGCAGTAACTGTTAGTTACTCAGCCAGGAAGTCACGCTGGATAGCGGGATCGACCTTGACGCCAGGGCCCATGGTGGAAGACACGGAGATGGACTTGACGAACTTGCCCTTAGCAGAAGAGGGCTTGACGCGCAGGATCTCGGTGTACAGGGCAGCGTAGTTCTCGACGAGCTGCTGCTCGGAGAAAGACTTCTTGCCCAGGGGCACGTGGCAGATGCCGTAGCGGTCGGCACGATACTCAACGCGGCCGGCCTTGAGCTCGGAGACCATCTTGGCGACGTCCATGGTCACGGTGCCGAGCTTGGGGTTCGGCATGAGGCCACGGGGACCAAGAATCTTACCGATGCGGCCAACCTTGGCCATCATGTTCGGCGTAGCGATAGCGGCGTCGAAGTTGATCTCGCCCTTCTGGATCTGGGCGACGAGCTCGTCGGAACCGATGATATCGGCGCCGGCAGCCTCGGCCTCGCGGGCCTTCTCGCCCTCGGCGAAGACGGCAACACGAACGGTCTTGCCGGTGCCGTGGGGCAGGGAGATGGAACCACGGATGTTCTGGTCAGCCTTACGAGTATCGATGCCCAGACGGAAGTGGGCCTCGACGGTCTCGTCGAACTTGGCGGTGTCGAGCTCCTTGATGAGCTTGGCAGCCTGAAGGGGGGTGTAGAGCGTGGCGCGGTCGTTCTTCTCGGCAGCGGCGTTATAGCTCTTACCATGCTTAGCCATGTGCATTACCTCCTGTGGTTAAACGGGCGTGAGCCCTCCCACATCGTATCGTGTGCCCTATTGCACACATTCAACGGGCGCCCCGGTCGGAGCACCCGTCGTTACCTAAAGAAATCGCTACTCAGCGATGGTGACGCCCATGGAACGGGCGGTACCGGCGATGATCTTCTTGGCGGCGTCAATGTCGTTGGCATTGAGGTCCGGCATCTTGATCTCGGCGATCTTGGTGAGCTGCTCCTGGGAGAGCTGACCAACCTTGTCGGCCTGGGGCTTAGCGGAACCAGACTTGAGGTTCAGCTCCTTCTTGATGAGGTGAGCCGCCGGCGGGGTCTTGGTGATGAAGGAGAAGGACTTATCCTCGTAGACAGTAATCTCAACGGGGATGATGTCACCCTTCTTGTCCTGCGTCTCGGCGTTAAAGGCCTGGCAGAACTGCATGATGTTCACGCCAGCAGCGCCCAGGGCGGGGCCGACGGGAGGAGCGGGGTTAGCTGCACCAGCAGGAATCTGGAGCTTAATGACGTTGGCAACCTTCTTCTCAGCCATGGTCATTCCTTTCGAATCACGAGTGTGAAGTACTTGCTATATCGTAAGCACGCACGTGTTAGAAGCACTCCTGAGATGAGCAGTCACAGAAGAAGCACGCTCGCGCGAACGGACGAAAACTTAAGCGATGACAGCGACCTGGTTAAAGTCGAGCTCGACCGGCGTTTCGCGGCCAAAGATCATCAGCGTGACCTTGAGCTTGCCAGCCTCGGTGTTAACCTCGGAGACCTTGCCATCAAAGTCGGTAAGCGGGCCATCAGTGACGCGGACGGACGTACCGACCTCAATATCAACCGACGTACGCTTGGGCGAATCGCCCTTACCGGGACGACGAGTCATCTTGTTGTACTCGTCGCGGGAAAGCGGAGCGGGCTTGCCATTGCCGCCCAGGAAACCGGTGACGCCAGGCGTGTTACGAACGCACGTCCAAGCATCGTCATCCATCTCCATGCGGACCAGGACATAACCCGGGAAAATCTTGGAATCCTTGGTCTCGCGCTTGCCGCCCTCTTTAATCTCGGTGACACGCTCCATAGGAATCTCGATATCAAAGATACGGTCCTGCATGCCCATAGTCTCGATGCGATGCTCGAGATCGGACTTAACGCGGTTCTCGTATCCAGAGTAAGTGTGAACGACGTACCAACGCTTAGACATGGTTTAGCCCCTCAATCCAGAGAACAGAGCAAGAGCCTCGCCAAAGCCAGCATCGAGCAGAGCGATGACGACGCCGACGACGATCAGAGAAGCGCAAACGACGACCGAGTAGTTCACGAGCTCCTTCTTATCGGGCCACGTGACACGCTTCATCTCGGACTTCACCGAAGCGAAATACTTCTTAGTGCGGGCGAAGAAACCAGGCTTCTCGTTCTTCTTGGACTTCGCAGCCTTCTCGTTCTTCTTGGCAACGGCCTTCTTGGCCTCAACCTTGGAGTTGGCGGCAGCGTTGTTGGCAGGTGCCGGCTGCTGAGCCTTCTTCTTGTTCTTCTTGTTGGCCATTTGGGTTACCTCCGCGCAATGCGCTTATACATGAGTAAACCGTAAGCCCCCAATTGGGAGCTTACGGAATAATGACTGGCACGCCAGGAAGGACTCGAACCCTCAACACTCGGTTTTGGAGACCGATGCTCTACCAATTGAACTACTGGCGTATGTGACTAGAGACTAGCGAGTCTCTTTGTGCAGCGTGTGGTGACGGCACCAGGGGCAATACTTCTTGATCTCCATACGATCAGGCATGTTCGACTTGTTCTTGGTGGTCGTATAGTTGCGGCGCTTGCACTCAGTGCACGCAAGAGTAACTAGAGTACGCATTTATCCTGAACCTTTCATATCCGCCCCGTACGGGCACGAGATGGTACTTTATCAGCTCTATGTAAGTGCTGTCAATGAAAACCTCGAATCAATTGGTTCTCGGTGAATCCATTCATATTTGGAACACATCAATGGAGCCAGCGAGATCTAATCGATCCTCCGAGCCTTACGCATAGACCGCCCAAACACTTTGAGTGGCTTAAAGTCCCGCGTAAAAAGAACCCGGCACCCATATAAGTGCCGGGTTCTCTAAGTCAGCTATATCAAAGAGCTAATTTACTCAATGATCGTGGAGACGATGCCCGAACCGACGGTGTGGCCACCCTCGCGGATAGCGAAGCGCAGGCCCTCCTCCATAGCGATCGGGTGAATGAGGTCGCCCTCGATGGTGATGTGGTCACCAGGCATAGCCATCTCGGTGCCCTCGGGGAGCTTGACCGTACCGGTAACGTCGGTGGTACGGAAGTAGAACTGCGGACGATAGCCATCGAAGAACGGGGTGTGACGGCCGCCCTCGTCCTTGCTCAGGACGTAGACCTGGCCCTTGAACTTGGTGTGGGGGTGAA
>CAJMSV010000059.1 GCA_905216175.1 uncultured bacterium
GTGCAGCCGCCGTGGCCACGGCGCGAACCTGCATGAGCGGCAGATCGCTAAAGACGACAGACAGGCGCACCCCGCGCAGGCCGAGCATCGGATTGGACTCGACCATACCGTCGATACGGCGCAGGCGGGCACGCAGGGCGGCGAGCTCTTCCTCGCTGGCGCCGGCGGCCTCCTTCTTGATGATGGAGACCTCGAGCTCACGCGGATTATCCAGGAACTCATGAAGCGGCGGATCGAGCAGGCGAACGACCACATCGCGACCGGACATGGTCTTGAACATCGCCAGAAAGTCCTCGGTCTGAACCTTGAGCAGGTCGGCCAGGGCCTGCCGCTTCACGACCTCATCGTCAGACAGGATAAAGCTCTGGATGATGTTCTTACGGTCGCCAAGGAACATATGCTCAGTACGGCACTGGCCGATGGCCTCGGCGCCATACTCGAGGGCGAGCGCGGCATCCTCGGGGTTGTCGGCGTTGACGCGCACATGGTTGGCGTGGCCACAGGTCTCGTCCAGACGAATCTCGTCGGCCCAGGACAGAATGGTGTCCAGGTCGCCGGTGAGCTCGGCAGAAACCAGATCAACGGCGCCGTCGACGACGATACCCTGGGTGCCGTCGATGGAGATGACATCGCCCTCGTGCAGCACACGATCGCTGCCTTCGATGCGTACGACCTTCTCAGCCGCGTCAATGTGGAAGCGCTCGACGCCGCAGACGCAGGGTGTGCCCATACCGCGAGCGATAACGGCGGCATGGCTCGTCTTGCCACCGTGGCTTGTCAGAATGCCCTCGGCGGCGACCATGCCTTTCAGGTCATCGGGGTTGGTCTCCCAGCGGACCAGGATAACCTTGTGACCCTCGTTGGCGCGCGCGACGGCGTCATCGCTCGAGAACACGACCTCGCCCACGGCGGCACCGGGGCTGGCGTTCAGACCGCTGGCCAGAGCCTCGTACTTCTTGGAGGCGTCGAACTGCGGGTGAAGGAGCTGGTCGAGCTGCGCAGGATCGATGCGGCTCACGGCCTCCTCGCGAGTAATCAGACCCTCCTCGACCATTTCGATGGCGATGCGCAGGGCGGCGGTAGCAGTGCGCTTGCCCACGCGGGTCTGGAGCATCCAGAGCTTACCTTGCTCGATGGTGAACTCGATGTCGCACATATCGCGATAGTGATCCTCGAGCGTCAGGAAGACGCGCTCAAGCTCCTCGCCCGCGGACTCAAGGCCCGGAGTGGTCTTGAGGTCGGCGATGGGCTCGGTGTTACGGATACCGGCGACAACGTCCTCGCCCTGGGCGTTTACAAAAAAGTCGCCGTAGAACTCTTTGGTGCCGTCGGCCGGGTTACGCGTAAAGGCAACACCCGTCGCAGAGGTCTCGCCCTTATTGCCAAAGGCCATGGCCTGGACGTTGACGGCGGTGCCGAGGTCGTCGGAAATGCCATGCTGCTTGCGGTAGATGCAGGCGCGCTCGTTCATCCAACTGCCAAAGACGGCCTGGATGGCAAGGCGCAGCTGAAGCTCCGGATCGTGCGGGAAGACGGGCTTGCCGTCGGCGACCTCGAGCTCGGGGTACAAGGCGGCATCGACGTTCTCGGAGAAGATGCCCTTGAAGGTCTCGACGAGTTCTTGCAGGTCCTCGGCCGAAAGCTCGGAGGCGACGCGAACGCCGGCGACCAGGCGGGCCTGGGTCAGGGCGTTCGCGAACAGGTCGGCGTCAACGCCCATGACGACGTTAGAGAACATCTGGATAAAGCGACGGTAGCTGTCCCAGGCAAAACGCGGATTTTGCGCCTGGGCGATGAGACCCTGAACGGAGTCGTCGTTGAGGCCCAGGTTGAGGACCGTATCCATCATACCGGGCATGGAAAACGGAGCGCCCGAGCGAACCGACACGAGCAGCGGATCGGAGGCGTCGCCGAGCTTCTTGACGCAGCGGGCCTCGAGGTCCGCCTCGGCGGCAACGATCTCATCGAGTGCGCCTTCGGGCCAGACGTTGCCGGCACCGGAGTACTCGACACAAGTCTGGCAGGTAATGGTAAACCCACCGGGAACCGGCAGGCCGATGCGGCTCATCTCGGCAAGGTTTGCGCCCTTGCCGCCAAGCACGAAGTTCATGGACTTGTCGCCCTCGGTGACACAGGTGCCCTGGGCGTCGGTTCCAAAACGGTAAACCCTCTTGCAATCGCTCACGATACTTCCCCTTCCATGCGCTCTCGCGCACGACCGTGGTGACGAATCGACCCGCCGGATGCGGGCCGTGAGGGTACTATACGGCGGGCATTGAGCGGGCTTGCGTAGAGGGCGCGGGGTTTGGTAAACGTGGTAAATATGGCAGTAAACGGTAGGTAAAGGTGGTTACCTTATGAAGATACCAATGCAAGGGAATTGCAGGTAAAATGCCAGTTTCTTGATAAATCGCTTTACCATAAGTAGCTAATTTGGGACGGGGCTTTTTTAGCTGCCCCCGCAGGCAATCGACCAAAAAGATCGCGACCTCAGCCGGGGTAGCTAAAAAAGCCCCGTCCCAAATTAGCTACTTTTGCTGGGCTCGGCGGGCGGCGCGACGGGCACGGGCTTCTTGGACTTCCTCCAAGTGACTGATAATCTCGGAGGCGCTCTCCTCAATCGCCTTGCCGTCGGTACGCACCACAAAGCAGCCTAGGCGCTTCATGAGGGCACGAGCTTCCTCGAGCTCGCTGCGCACGCTCTCGGGCTCGGCATAGGAGCCGGCGACGGCACGGGCGTAGTCGTCGCCCAAGAGGCTATCGCGAATTTCGGAAATCACATCGACGGTCGAAATCAGGCCGAACAGGCGCATCGGGTCAACCTCGTAAATCGACTTGGGCGGCTCCATGCCGTGGGCCAACGGAACATTGGCAACCTTGTAACCTTGAAAGGCCAAAAACATCGACAGCGGCGTCTTGGACGTGCGCGATACGCCCAGCAGCACGATATCGGCACCCGACAGATCGTCGCAACCGCGCCCGTCATCGTGCTCAACGAAATACTCCATGGCCTCGATACGATGGAAATAGCGGTCATCGGTCTTGTGAATCACGCCCGCGACGCCCTTGGGCGGTACACCGATGAGCGACGACAGCACGGCGAGCGTCGGGCCGATCAGGTCGACCGAGCGAATATGCAGCATGCCCAGGTAATCGAGCACACGAGCACGTAGCGCCGGGTCGACGATGGTATGGAACACGGCGATATCGCGATGGCCGGCATCGACGCGCGGCCCCACAAATGACTTGACCTGCTCCACAGAAGTCACCTTAGGCAGGCGCAAAACACAAAAAGCCCCTTCATCAAATTGCCCGGACGCCGCAAGCACCACCTCACAAGCGGTATCACCGAGCGAGTCGGAGATAACGATAACGGTGGGACGAGCGGTGACCGGGCAATCCATGCGGGGCTCCTTTTGCGCTTACGCGCAGGCTGGCTTACTTTTTACGAGCAAGCTCACCGATGTTGGCGATGCCGGAGAAAACGGCCTCGAAGCGGTTGAGCAGCTTAAGGCGATTATCGCGGAGCTGCTCGTCCTTGTCCATGACCATGACCTCGTCGAAGAAACGGTCGATGGGCGCGCGCAGGGCGGCGAGGGCAGCAAATGCGGCCGGATAATCCTCGGTAGCAAGGGCGGCATCGACAGCGGTCTGAGCAGCCTCGGAGGCGTCGGCGAGCGCAAGCTCGACCTCGCCCATCAGGCTGCGGTCGTACTCCACGCCCAGCTCGGGCTTGGAGATATGCGCGGCGCGAGCATAGGCGGTCGCAAGGTTGTCGAACGTCTCGGCGTCGTTCTTGCGGGCCTCGTCGAGGGCGGCGCAGCGGGCGAAGAAGACGGACGGAGCGATGATGTGCACCGCGGAGACGGCGGCAACGGTATCGGCCGGGATCTTTTCGTCGCGGGCCATGCTCACCAGGCGGCCATGGAAGAAGTCACGAACCTGCTGGGCGACCTCGGCGGCGTCGAACTCAATGCCCTGCTCGCTATAGAGCTCGAGGGCGAAGTCGATGAGCGACGTGGGGTCGATCGGCAGGCGGTCGCGCAGGATGTTGATGATGCCGATAGCGGCACGACGCAGCGCGTAGGGGTCCGAAGAGCCGGTCGGGGGCTCGCCGATGGCAAAGATACCGGCGATGGTATCGAGCTTGTCGGCACAGGCCACGATGCAGCCAGCGGTGCCCTCGGGCAGCTCGTCACCGGCAAAGCGAGGACGATAGTGATCGCGAATAGCATGAGCGACCTCGTCGTTCTCCCCCATCGCGATGGCGTAGTAACCGCCCATCACGCCCTGCTGGCTCGTGAACTCGACGACGGCGTTAGACACCAGGTCGGCCTTGCACAGGTGCGCGGCGCGAGCAGCGTCGGCGGCCAGGTGGGCGCCCAGATGGGCCTCGCGAGCGATGGCAAGCGCGAGTTGCTCAATGCGCTCGGACTTGGCGAGCACGCTACCGAGCTTCTCCTGGAAGGCAACCTTGGCCAGACGCTCGCGGAACTCGTCGAGGGAGATCTTCAGGTCCTCCTCGTAGAAGAACTTGGCGTCGTCCAGACGGGCGCGCACGACGCGCTCGTTGCCGTCAATCACGCGCTCGGCATTCTCGGGCTTGCTGTTGGAAACGACCACGAACTCACGCGTGAGCTTGCCCTCGCCGTCATAGATCGGGAAGTAGCGCTGGTTGGTGAGCATGGACTCGCAGATAATCTCGTGCGGGACCTTGAGAAACTCCTCATCGAAGGTACCGACGAGCACCGTCGGCCACTCGCAGAGGTTAATGACCTCCTCAAAGACCTTCTTGGGCGTATCGACATGGCAGCCGGGACGGGCAGCCTCGACCTCGGCGATACCGGCGAGGATGGCCTCACGACGACGCTCGGCAGAAAGCACACCGGCGTCCTCGAGCACCTGTTCGTAGACGGCGGGGCTGGCGACCACATGGTCACCGGGGCCAAGCACGCGATGACCACGCGTGGTGTTGCCACTCGTCACGTCGGCAAACGACACGGGCACAACGTCCTCGCCCAGAAGGCAGCAGATCCAGCGGACCGGACGAACAAAGGTCGCATGCTCGTGACCCCAGCGCTGAGAGCGGTAGTTGGGCCACTGCAGGCCAGCGATAGTCTTCTCGCACAGGGCCGTCAGGATCGGGGTGGCCGGGGCGGAAGGGATGTTCTTCTCGGCAAAGACGTACTCACGGCCGTCGGTGTCCTCGCGACGGACCAGATCCTCGGCAGCCACACCGCACTTGCGGGCGAAGCCCTGGGCGGCCTTGGTGGCGTTACCGTCGGCATCGAAGGCGATGTTGGCCGCGGGGCCGCGCTTGACCTCGTGAACCTCGTCGGTCGCGGTGGCGACGTCAGCAACGAGCGCAGCCAGGCGGCGCGGGCTCGAGATCACACGGACCTCGCCGTGGGCCAGACCGGCCTCGTCGAGGCCCTTGGCGATCATGGTGCCAAGCTGCTTGACGGCATTGTTCAGCGGTGCGGAGGGCATTTCTTCCGTACCGATCTCAAACAGGAAATCCTTAGCGTCTGCCATGGCTTACGCCACCTCGCCTTCCTGATCGGCATTCTCGTTGACTCCGGCGACCTCGACCATGTAGGCCTCGCAGCACGCCTTGGCGACGGCGCGGACGCGCAGGATGTAGTTGGCACGCTCGACCGCGGACAGGGCGCCGCGAGCATCGAGCAGGTTGAAAGCGTGGCTGCACTTCATGACGCAGTCATATGCCGGCAGCGGCAGCTTGCGCTCCAGGCAGGAATGGCACTCGGCCTCGTAGTCGTCAAACTTCTGACGCATCATCTCGACGTTGGCGACCTCAAAGTTATAGGCACTGAACTCGCGCTCGTTCTCGAGGAACACGTCGCCATAGGTCATGGGCGTGCCGTCGGGCAGGTAGCTCCACACCAGGTCGTAGACCGAGTTAACGCCCTGGGCGTACATGGCGATACGCTCCAGGCCGTAGGTGATCTCGACGGGCACGGGGGCGACCTCGATGCCGCCCACCTGCTGGAAGTACGTAAACTGCGTGACCTCCATGCCATTGAGCCAGACCTCCCAGCCAAGGCCCCAGGCGCCGAGCGTCGGGCTCTCCCAGTCGTCCTCGACAAAGCGGACGTCATGGTCGTTGGGGTCCAGGCCAATGGCGGCCAGCGAACCCAGGTAGAGCTCCTGGGCGTTGCCCGGCGAGGTCTTGATGAGCACCTGGAACTGATAGAAGTGCTGCATGCGGATGGGGTTCTCGCCGTAGCGGCCGTCGGCGGGACGGCGGCAGGGCTGTGCATAGCAGGTGCGCCACTCGGCGGGACCGAGCGAGCGCAGCGTGGTCGCGGTATGGAAGGTACCGGCACCGACCTCGGAGTCATAGGGCTGCATAATGACGCAGCCCTGCTCGCCCCAGTACTGCTGGAGGCGCAGGATGATGTCTTGGAAGGAAAGCGATGAAGCGTTCATGCCTCTAATATCCCCTCGTCGAAACGATTACACGGTTAGGTACTGTACTATAGCGGTTTTTAGTCGATAGCGCCGATGCGGTTGAGCGGCCAGTAGCGCACAAGCGCCACTGCGATCAAATCAGAGCGATCGACGGGACCAAAATAACGTGAGTCGGCAGAGTTTTCGCGATTGTCGCCCATCACCCACACGCACCCGTCGGGAACCGTGTAGGGATAGCTTACCTGAGCGCCGGGCGCTTGGACCGAAAGCGGCCAGCTCATGCCCGCCGTATAGTCCTCGTCGAGCGCTTGGCCGTCAACGACCACCTTGCCATCCTGCAGGTCGACCGTCTGGCCGGCCGTGGCAATAACACGCTTGACAAGAACATCATGCTCGGAGGTGCCATCGGGGTTGTGAAACACCACGATATCGCCCTGCTTGACGGGCTGACCGAGCTCGAGGCTCACCTTTTGTGCCAGGATCTGGTCGCCAATCTCGATCGTGTCCTCCATAGAGCCGGTGGGCACCACAAAGGGCTCGACCACAAAGGTGCGGATCAGGAAGGTGGCCACGAGCGCGATCGCGATGACCGCGATCCACTCAAAAGCGCCCCTCAACGCGGAATGTTGCGTAGGAACCATACTCACTCCTCGCTCTGCGAATACGAAGCGTCAAGGATCTCCTGCGCGTAAGCGCGCTCCTCGGGCGTGAGCCGCGCCGTCTCGATCAGATCGGGACGCCAGCGGCAGGTGCGCTCGATGGCGTTCTTGCGACGCCAGGCATCGACCTTGGCGTGATCGCCGCTCACAAGCACCGGAGGCACGCCCTCGCCGTTGAACTCGGCAGGACGGGTGTACTGCGCGTACTCGAGCAGGCCTCCATCCTCGGCGGTCGAGAACGACTCGTCGACGTTGCTCATCTCGTCACCAAGGGCGCCGGGAATGAGGCGTACGACGGCATCGGCAACGACCATAGCGGGAAGTTCGCCGCCCGTAAGCACATAGTCGCCAATCGACAGACGCTCATCGGCATACGCATACGCGCGCTCGTCGACGCCCTCGTAACGGCTGCACACAAACAGCAGGCGCTCACTTTTGAGCAGGCGCTCGGCCACATGCTGCGTAAAAGGCTCGCCACAGGGGGTAAAGAACACCACCGTCGGCTTGGGACCCTCTGCGCTAATGGCCTCGATGGCCTCTGCGATAGGCTCGACCTTCATGAGCATGCCCTGCCCGCCGCCGTACGGCTCGTCATCGACGGTACGATGGCGGTCATGCGTCCAGTCGCGCAGGTTATACGCCTTAAAATCAAAAAGGCCGGCCTTGCGGGCGCGGCCCAAAATCGACGTGGACATGACGGGCTCAAACATCTCGGGAAAGACCGAAAGGGTCTCAATCAGCATGTTGTCCTCCCTACTTGTCCATATCGATCAGGCCGTCCATAACGTGGACGGAAATTGTTCCTTTGTCGGGAAGATCGAGCACAACCTGCTCGATCACGGGAATCAGCACCTCGCCGTACCGATCGCCCTCGACAACCCAAACATCGTTAGCGGGCGTCGACATGATCTCGACGATCGTGCCGAGTAAACCGAAGCGCTCGTCGACCACCTCGCGACCCATCAGGTCGGTATAGGCAGCGTCGAGCGAATCGAGCTCAAAGTCGTCACGATTTGCCAGCACGTAGCATCCCGTGATGCCCTCGGCGGCCGTCAAGTCGTCAATGCCCTCAAACGAGACCAGATCGCCATCGCCCGTATCGGTGACGGACACGACCGTGCAAAAGCGGTCGCGCTTGAGCGCCGGCGGCGTCAGGGCGACGCGCATACCAGGCTCTAATACAGAAGGAAGCCCCCGCAGCGGCTGCGCGAGGACCTCCCCCTTCCTTCCGTGCGGCTTGACCACACGGGCGATGTTTTTGTACTGGGACCTCAAGGTCCTAGCCCAGAACCTCTACCTCGACAGCAGTGTCGAGGCGAGCGGCCAGTGCACGGGCGAGCGTGCGAATGGCCTTGATGGTACGGCCACGACGGCCGATGACCTTAGCGACGTCATCCTCGGCGACCGAAACCTCAATTGTAGAGGCGTCGTCACCATCGATGACCTCAAGGCTCACGGAATCCGGGTCGTCGACGATCTGAACAACGAGATATTCGACGAGATCGGCGATGCGATCTGAGAGCATTGCCTCACCCTCGAGCTGTGCAGCGTCAACCTCAGGCACGATTTACTCCTCGGCGCCCTCAGCGGCCTCAGCGGCAGCCTTAGCGGCCTCGGCCTCTTTGGCGAGCTGCTTCTTGGACTTCTTGACGACGGTCTCGGTCTTCTCGCCCTCGTTGGCGGCCTTGACCAGAGCGGCGACGGCGTCGGTGAGCTGAGCGCCCTTGGACTGCCAGTCGGCGATCTTCTCGAGGTCGAGGTTGATGGTCTTGGGGGCGGTCATCGGGTTGTAGCGGCCAACCTCCTCGATGATACGACCGTCACGCGGGGCGCGGGAATCGGCGACGACGACACGGTAGTACGGACGCTTCTTAGCGCCGTGACGAGCAAGGCGAATCTTGACTGCCAAAGGAAACTCCTCCAACCAAGCAGCTTTAGGCTGCAACTACAAACAAACAGTTGAACATAATACGCCATCGACGCGGGCAGGTGAAGTCCGTGAGACCAACTTCTTCGGTGTAGTCGAGGGCAAATCCATATCTTAGACAAGAATTCGGGATTTGCAAGCACATACACGCGCCCCACATGAGCTGCGCGGTATACTCATGATATGGAAAGACGCGAACATACATACGGTTATGAGGATGCCATGGGCGTCACGCCGCCTCCCTGGACGGGTCCGGCGGTGGGCCTCATGGACCTCGATGCGTTTTTTGCGAGCGTGGAGATGCTCGATCATCCCGAATGGCGCGGAAAGCCACTCATCGTGGGCGGAGACGCCGATTCGCGTGGCGTCGTGTCCACGTGTTCGTATGAGGCGCGGCGCTTTGGCGTGCACTCTGCCATGGCCTCGGCCGAGGCGCGGCGCTTGTGCCCGCAAGCCATTTGGACACACGGGCACTTTGACCGATACCGCGAGGTGAGCGCGCAGGTCATGGCGATTCTCGCCGAGGAGACGCCGCGCGTGGAGCGCGTATCCATCGACGAAGCCTTTATCGATATCACACCGGGTCGCTTTGCGCCCGAAGACCCGCTGCTGGTTGCGCGGCGTATAAGCGACCGCGTGGCAGGGCTGGGAGTGACCTGCTCCATTGGCGTGGGCTGCAACAAGACGGTCGCAAAAATCGCAAGCGAGCGGGATAAGCCGTTTGGGCTGACCATCGTGCGCCCCGGAACCGAGCAGCGCTTTTTGGCCGCGCTGCCGGTATCTGCCATGAGTGGCATCGGGCGCTCGGCCGAGGAGCGACTGCGCCGCATGCGCATCTACACCCTCGGCGAGCTATCACGTGCACCGGAATCCACCTTGGCCTCTATTTTTGGCGTCAACGGCGAACGCATGCGCCAGCGTGCGCTGGGACTCGAAATCTCCGAAGTCACGAGTCTCGATGAAGAGCGCGAGGTCAAGTCGGTCAGCAATGAACGCACCTTTGCTAAAGATTTGACTGAGCGTGGGGATATTGAGGCGGCGATTGCGCTGCTGGGCGAGTCAGTGGGACGCCGTCTGCGCCGTCAGGGACTAACAGGCGCCACGGTAACGCTCAAGCTCAAGTATTCGTATGGAAACGGTCGCTCGGCACAGCGCCGGCTGCCTCATCCGACCGACGATGAGAACATCTTCGTGGCGGTTGCACTCGAACTGCTCGGCAACATCTGGCAGGAAGGAATGCACGTTCGCTTAGCAGGCATCGGCATGAGCGACTTCGACCACCAAGGCGGCATCCAGACCGACCTGTTCTGCGAGATCGATGACCGCGGAGCCCAATCCAGCGACCGACGCGACCTCTCCGTCGCCATCGACGCCGTCCGAGACAAGTTCGGCGACACCGCCCTATCCTTCGGCCGCCAATCCCGCTTCAATAACTAGTCTTTTTTGGACGGGGGGGGTTGCTGCCTTCCGTCCGACACGGCATTGGTAGTCAATTTGGGACGGGGCTATTTTAGCTACCCCTATATATCGGTTGAGATTCATTCGGCCTAATTCATTCACCGTCAGCCAAAGGGTAGCTAAA
>CAJMSV010000060.1 GCA_905216175.1 uncultured bacterium
CTTCCTCACTCAAAACGGCCGGCTTTTCGCACAGCACGGCCTTTCCCGCGCGCAGTGCCCGACAGACCCAATGCGCATGCATGCCATGTGGAAGAGCCAAGTAGATTGCGTCGACATCGGGGTCGGCAATCAGCGCATCATAAGCCACATCGCCGCTATCGTCAGCCGTGGCATAACTGTGCGCGGCATCAATCGAAAACGCCCTGCAAAACTCCTCAACATGCGAAGGAGTGCGGCCGGCGGCAGCCACAAGCCGTGCCCCGTCCACCTCCTTGAGCGACGATGCAAATCGATGCGAAATGTGTCCAGCGCCCAAAACGCCCCAACAAACCTCACGCAAATCATCACATGAATCCCGATGACCCACGACAGCCCCCTTCAGTTGCGGCGAAATAGTTCCTGTTTGGCCCCTATTCTGCCGCAAACAGGAACTATTCCACCGCAAGTTATAAAAGGGTCATGAGGAGCGAGTTTTGCCGAAGGCCTTAAGCACCGCCGTCACGGGGCCAGGCTGGAAACGTCGGCGCACATCGTCGAGACGCTCGGGAATATCGATGTGCTGCGGACAGTGCCGCGCGCATTTACCGCACTTGACGCAATTGCTCACGAGCTTGGGCTCGCTCGTGCGCACCGCACTCGCCGTAAAGTATTGCGACAGCCCCGTAAACCAGCTGTGCGCATAGCTCGCGTTGTAGGCGGCAAAACATCCAGGGATATTGATGCCTTTAGGGCACGGCATGCAATAGCCGCATCCCGTGCAGGGCACACGATTCGATTTTTCAAACTCCGTCAGCACGTGCGCGATGGCATCGAGCTGAGTAGCTGTCATCGAATCCGGCAGGGCCCGATCGGCCAACACCGCGTTCTCATCCACCTGCGCGGTATCGGTCATACCCGAAAGCA
This sequence comes from uncultured bacterium, assembly GCA_905216175.1. Taxonomy (GTDB): domain Bacteria; phylum Actinomycetota; class Coriobacteriia; order Coriobacteriales; family Coriobacteriaceae; genus Collinsella. Next base: position 904 of record CAJMSV010000060.1, read on the forward strand.
GCATCGTCACCTGAGGATGATTCCACACCCACGAAAGACCCCAGGCGGCAGGAGTGCGCAAATGCGGGTCACGGGCACTATCGAGCACAGCGCGGGCCCGTGGCGGCAGCTTGCCCGCTAAACGCCCGCCCAGCAGCGGCTCCATCACAAACACCGCGAGGCCTCGCTCGGCGGCGGCCATGAGCCCCGCCGTTCCCGCCTGATATCGCTCTCCAGCGTAATTGTACTGGATCTGGCAAAAATCCCATTCATATGCGTCAAGCATCGTCAGGAAATCCGCCGCGCTGCCGTGATACGAAAAACCAATCTGGCGAATGCGCCCCGCCGCCTTTTGACGCGCGATCCAGCCCTCGATGCCCAACGCCACCACACGTTCCCACTGGGCGGGCGAGGTAATGTTGTGCATGAGGTAATAGTCGATATGGTCGGTCCGCAGGCGACGCAGTTGCTCGTCGAAGAACCGGTCGAAATCCTCCGCGCATTTGCACGAAGCATGCGGCAGCTTGGTTGCGAGCAAAACCTGGTCGCGCAAGTCCAGGCGCTCAAGCGACGCACCCACGCACGCCTCGTTGCCGGGATAGAGATACGCGGTGTCCAGATAATTAATCCCCTGCTCCACCGCACGGGAGATGATGGCGTCGGCTGTCTTCGCATCCGGGCGTCCCGGCGCACCGGGAAACCTCATGCAGCCCAGCCCCAACGCCGAGATACGGTTGCCGCTTTTGGGGTCAACGCGGTATTGCACGGCCCCTCCCTTCGCCATCAGCGCCCCGACAAGGCGAAACACAATGGTCACGCAGCCGAAACATCGTGGAATCGCAATCGAGAACGTATCGTAACGCAGCAGAAATCGAGCTGTCACGGCACCGCTTTAACATCAGCAAAAAGCCCGATGAAAGGAGTCGCCCATGCCCGCGCTCGACCTTTGGAACCTCGCATCCCAGCTCAAAAGCATCGATTATCGCTGGGTCGACCTCACCCACACGCTCTCGTGCGACACCCCGCACTGGTTTGGCTTTAAGCCGTTTGAGTCCACCAAGCTCTTCGACTATCTGCCAAACACGCCCGGGGACATGCTCGCGCCCATGCGCTGCTTTCAGTATTCGGTCGCCTCGCAATACGGCACCCACGTCGATGCACCGCGCCACTTCCATGTCGACGGCCGTTCCCTTGGCGAGATCGAGCCCATCGAGTTTATGCATCCGCTCTGCGTGATCGACAAGCACGAGGAATGCGCCGCAAACCCCGACTTTATCCTAACCGTCGAGGACCTCAAAGCCTGGGAGGACGAGCACGGTCGCATTCCCAAGGACGTCTTTGTCGCCTTCCGCTCCGACTGGTCCAAGCTCGCCGACCTCGAAAACAAGGACGAGGACGGCCAGCCCCACTACCCCGGCTGGGACCTCGACGCCATCAAGTGGCGCGTTGAAGAACGCAACATCGGCGCTATCGGCCACGAGCCGGCTGACACCGACCCGGCGAGTGTGACCACGCGCGAGGACGCCTACCCCTACCCCGGCGAGCAATACATCCTCTCGGTCGACCGCTATCAGATCGAGGTCATGGACCATCTGGACGAGCTTCCCGCCACAGGCGCCGTCATCTTCTGCACCTTCCCCAAGGTGCGCGGTGGCGTCGGATATCCCGCACGCGTTTTTGCGGTCTGCCCCGCTGCATAAGCGCACAGCGCAATAGTTTCTTTTTTATAGCAGCCGCCCCGCGCACCCACCAATCACCCTGGCAGCATACAATCCATCAGGCGCCCCTTACGCGGGCGCCTTTTATATGGGGAGATGATTCACATGCAGATCAACAAGGTTGCCTTTATCGGCAAGGGCGGCGTCGGCCTGCTCTATGGCAGCATGATTGCCAAGGCGCTCGGCAACGATGCCGTCGAATACATTATGGACGACGCCCGTTTCGAGCGTCACGCAGGCGACGCCCTTACGGTCAACGGCGAGCCCTGCAATCTCACGTCCGTCCGCGCCAGCGAGGCAGCGCCCGCCGATCTGGTCATCCTGACGGTCAAGACCACCGGTCTCGACCAAGCTCTCAAGACTATGGAGCGCATCGTGGGACCCAACACGCTCATCGCCTCGCTGTGCAACGGCATCACGAGCGAGCAAAAGATTGCCGAACGCTTTGGCTGGGAGCATACCGTTCTTGGTATCTGCCAGGGCATGGACGCCGTGTTCCTCAACGGTGCGCTCACCTTTACCAATGCGGGCGAGATCCGCTTTGGTGCAGCCGCCGGCACCGACCCCGCGACCGTCGCCGCTATCGACGAGCTCTACACGCGCTGCGGCATCGCCCATACCGTCGAGGACGACATCGCCCACCGCATGTGGGCCAAACTCATGCTCAACGACGGCATCAACCAGACCTGCATGGCCTACGGCGGGACCTACGGAAGCGCCACGGAGCCGGGCTCCGAGCAGCGCCGCTGTTTTGTCTCCGCCATGCGCGAGACGCTTGCGGTTGCCAACGCCGAGGGCGTTGAGCTGACCGAGGCAGACCTGACGCAAATGGTGCACCTCATCGAGGGAATCGACCCCACCGGTATGCCCTCGATGGCGCAGGACCGCATCGCACAACGAAAAACCGAAGTCGAGGAGTTCGCGGGCACCATTTGCCGCCTGGCCGCCAAACACGATATCCAAGTGCCGCAAAACGATTGGCTCTACCAGAGGATTCGCGAAATAGAAAGCAGCTGGTAGTGCTCGGCATACTGCAGCCAACAGATCCAATGGCAAAGCCGCCGCAAGGGGCACTCCCCTCTCGGCGGCTTCCTTTTTCATCTTTGGCCAAAAATCAGCTTCACAACGGTTAGAGCTGCGACTCCGACGCCTGGTCCTCATCGTCGCGACAAAGGACTACACCCGCACTTCCCAGCAGCGCGGCCGCGATCAGCGCGCCGACCACGATAGGAGCAGCCCCGCATGTCCCCTGCATGCCCGCGACGAGCGCGGCCGTGGGACCAAGGCAGCCAAGCATCAACGCGACGGCGGCAACGGCGATATCTCGAGCATTCACAAGACCACTTCCTCCAAGAGAAAGACCTTATTTCTCATGAACTAGTGTGCCCCGCACCCATACGCCCAGCGTACCGCCACGGTAAGGGCTCTGTTAACTCAAACGCACATAAAGAACGGGCGGCTTTACGTTGCCCAAAGGCTCAGTAAAGACGCCCGCCCGTCATGTCTTATTGGCTTATGGCAGATTACCAACCGGTGTAGTAGTCGGTGGTTCCGGCAGCGCAGCCGGAGTCATAGACCTTGCAATCACCCTTGGAGCCCGTAAAGGTCGAGCCCTGGGCCATATCGCCCGCGGCAACAACGTAATAGCCGTCGGAATCGCGCCAGAAGCCCTCAGAATCCTGAGTCCATTCGCCCGTGCGATAGTGATAAAGCACATTGCTGCTGTAATAGGTCTCGCGGCGCCCGTTGTAGTTATTGACACCCGCAGAGCGCGTCAGGCCCGATCCGTTCGCGTAGGACGCGGCAGACGCGTAGGACGGAGTGTAACCGGCGTTGTAGTACGAAGCCTGGGCGACCTCGGCAGCCTCCGCCTCGGCGGCAGCCTCGAGCGCTTCGCGCTTGGCATCCTCAAGCACAGCGCGCAGCTCATCGAGCTCGGTCGACTTGGCGTCGACCTCCCCCATCGTCAACAGGCTACCCGCACCGTCGATGCAACCCTGCAGCACAGCACGCTCGTCATCGGTAGCATAGTCGCCATACATATTCATAATGATCTGAGCGCGCATCTCAAGGGAATCGCGCTTGGCCTCCATCGAGGCGTTCCACTCCTGCATGGAACCATAACCATCGCCGCGATAGTCAACGGGCTGCACCAGCGTCGCCTCGGACGGCGTAGGTCCAACCGTATCGGATAGTGTTGCCGCGTGGGCATCGGTTGCACCGGCGCCCGCCAAAAGTGCCACGGTCAGAGCGGCGGAAAGGGCGGCGGCTTTCGGTTTTCGTGAATCGATCCTCATGTAGCTAGAAACCTCCGTAGTGCGTTTTTGCTGCGTTTGAGCTGCGTGTGATTCGATCGCGCTGCATAGTACCCCGAGCAAATCGCGACCTGCGGTTTTACTCAAAAGGCGCACGTCAATTGCGTAAAACTCACATCCTCTTAACAGGAGTTTTCCACATCTCGATTGCATAAAGCATGCCAAAAACCCTGTTTTTGCACCCGCTCTATGCAAAAAAGGCGCCTGTGCAACCATTGTTCGCACAGGCGCCTTGAGCAGGCATTTTATGCAGTTATACCTATCGAGTCGCAAGGGGTCCTTGCACAAGTCGCCTTACTCGTCCAGCGCGGCGAAGGCCTGCTTCAGATCCCAAATGATATCCTCGGCGTTCTCGGTACCGATGGAAAGACGGATCGTGGAGGGCGTGATGTTCTGCTCGGCGAGCTCCTCGGCAGAGAGCTGGGAGTGCGTAGTGGTAGCCGGGTGCACGACGAGCGACTTGACGTCGGCCACGTTGGCGAGCAGCGAGAAGACCTGCAGATGGTCGATGAACTTCCAAGCTGCCTCCTGGCCACCCTTAATCTCAAAGGTAAAGATCGAGGCACCGCCGTTGGGGAAGTACTTCTGATAGAGCTCGTGATCGGGGTGCTCAGACAGGCTCGGGTGGTTCACCTTGGCGACATGGCTGTCACCAGCCAGGAACTCAACGACCTTCTTGGTGTTCTCGACATGACGGTCAACGCGCAGCGACAGAGTCTCGGTACCCTGGAGCAGGATCCAGGCGTTGAACGGGCTGATGCAGGCGCCCTCGTCACGCAGCAGGATGGCGCGGACATAGGTTGCGAAGGCGGCGGGACCGGCAGCCTCGGCAAACGAGACGCCATGGTAGGAGGGGTTGGGCTCGGAGATCTGCGCATACTTGCCGCTCGCCTTCCAATCGAAGTTACCGCCGTCGACGATCACACCGCCCAGCGAGGTGCCGTGGCCGCCGATGAACTTGGTTGCGGAGTGGACGACGATGTTGGCACCATGCTCCAGCGGACGGAACAGATACGGGGTGCCGAAGGTGTTGTCGACGACAACCGGTAAACCGTGCTTCTTGGCGATCTCGGAGATGGCGTCGATATTGGGGATGTCAGAATTGGGGTTGCCGAGCGTCTCGAGGTAGATGAGCGTGGTGTTGTCCTTGATGGCGCCCTCGGCGTCGTCCGGGTTGTGGGCAGCGACGAAGGTGGTCGCGACGCCAAACTGGGAGAGCGTATGCTCCAGCAGGTTGTAGGAGCCACCGTAGATGGTCTTCTGAGCCACCACGTGGTCACCGGCCTGGGCAAGAGCCTGCAGGGTATAGGTGATGGCAGCAGCACCGGAGGCGACGGCAAGACCTGCCTCTCCACCCTCGAGTGCGGCGATACGGTCCTCGAAGACGCCCTGGGTGGAGTTGGTCAGACGGCCGTAGATGTTACCGGCGTCGGCAAGACCAAAGCGATCGGCGGCGTGCTGGGAGTTGCGGAACACATAGCTCGTGGTCTGGTAGATAGGCACGGCGCGGGAGTCGGATGCGGGATCGGCGCTCTCCTGGCCAACGTGAAGCTGCAGGGTATCGAAACCAAAGGTGTGCTCGGGGTTGTTGATGAACTGGCTCATGATGATCTCCTTGATCGAACAAAAGTTAATAAATTAGAGAGAAGTAAGTCGCTGTCTCCTGATCACGCCGACGGGCGCAAACAGGAGCCCGGCATTCGTCTTGGTAAGCAATTCATATGCGGGCCTCCTTTCGCATCCCGGTTCCGTGTTTGGCTTAATTACCTACCGCCTTTGTGTGTTTTGAATAGTACGAGCATTGTTTCCCTCGGTCAATCACTTAAAAGCGCTAACCTGTTATCGGTTATATAGATAACACTCGAAAGGATGGCGCCGATGACCCTCCAGCAGCTTCGTTTCCTGATTGCCGTGGCAGAGTCCGGCTCAATCAATGCCGCAGCTCAGCGCCTCTATACCGCTCAGTCCAGCATCTCAAACGCCGTCAAAAGCCTGGAACAGGAGCTCCACCTGGAGATCTTTACGCGCTCCAGCCGCGGCGTCACGCTCACCAACGACGGCACCGAGCTTTTGGGCTATGCGCGCCAGGTCGTAGAGCAGGCCGATATGCTCGAGGCGCGCTACGAGGACGGCGGCACCCCGCAAGCCCGCCTCGCCATTTCCGCCCAGCACTACGCCTTTTCGGTCGAGGCCTTTGTCAACGTGGTCGAGCGCTGCCGCGACAGCAAGTTCGAGTTCATCATGCGCGAGACTACCACATCGCAGATCATCGATGACGTCCGCGCGTTTCGCAGCGACATCGGCATCCTGTATCTGGACGACTTTAACGCCCGTGTTCTGCAGAAGGCTTTTGCCGATGCGCGCGCGAGCTTCCATCCCCTATTCGACGCGACGGTCCACGTCTTCGTTAGCGAGCGCCACCCGCTTGCCCGCCGCCCGCAGCTGTCCCTTGCCGACCTCACACCCTATACGCGCTACAGCTTTGAGCAGGGAACCTCAAACTCCTTCTATTACGCCGAGGAACCTTTTAGCTATATCCCTTGCGACCGCAACATACGAATCTCGGACCGCGGAACACTTACTAACTTACTTATCACGTCGAACGGTTACACCCTGTCGACCGGTGTCCTCTCCAATGAAATGCAATGGGGTATGGCATCGATCCCGTTAGCAGACGCCCCAACGATGCACGTAGGCTATATCATGCACGACGAGCGCAAGCCCTCTCCCCTCTTGCAGCAATACCTCGACGAGCTCAACCGCATCATCCATGCCAACTAACTGTCGGAAGACGGGATAGAAATCGTAGATTGCTAGCCCCCGGCGGGCATGGCGCTACAATGGTCACTCACACGAAACGTACCCAACGAAAGGAAGCCCGTGAAGGTCATCATCTATACCGACGGCTCGGCCCGATCAAATCCGGGACGCGGCGGCTACGGCGCCGTGCTCAAATACACCAACCCCGCCGGCAAGACCTTCACCTCCGAGCTTTCGCGCGGTTACGCCAAGACCACCAACAACCGCATGGACCTCATAGCGGTCATCGTGGCGCTCGAGGCACTTAACCGCCCCTGCGAGGTCGAGGTCCATTCCGATTCGCAGTACGTCGTTAACGCCTTCAACAAACACTGGATTGACGGCTGGAAAAAACGAGGCTGGAGGACCGCCAACAAGCAGCCTGTCAAGAACCGCGATCTGTGGGAGCGCCTGCTCACCGCAAAGAGCAAACACAAAGTGGAGTTCATCTGGGTTAAGGGCCACGCCGGCCATGAGCTCAATGAGCGCTGCGACGAGCTTGCCACCACGGCGGCCGACGGCAGCAACCTCGATATCGACGCCGGCTTTAACGAGAGCGACCTGTAACGGCGTTTTCGCACGCTTTTGTGTCCTCCCGCGCTACACTCGTCCTGTAAGCCAAACAACGCAAGGGGGACACATGTTGCGTATCGCAACCATCGGCACATCCATGATTACCGACGACTTTATCCAGGTCGTCAACGCCAACGACCAAGCCGCGTTTGTGGGCACGCTTTCACGCGACGCCAATCGCGGTACTGCCTTTACCGCCGAGCGCGGTGGTGAGCGAAACTTTACGTCACTCGATGAGCTTGCGGTAGCCGCCGACGTCGACGCCGTCTATATCGGCAGCCCTAACGCACTTCACTACGAGCAGGCCCTTGCCTGCATCGCCGGTGGCAAGCACGTCATCGTCGAGAAACCCTTCTGCGCCACCGAAGCGCAGGCGCTGGAAGTCTTCCGCGCTGCCGAGGCAGCAGGTGTCGTGGCCCTCGAAGCCATGCGTCCCCTCCACGATCCCGCCTTCCACGCCATCGAGGACGCCCTGGGCGAGATCGCCCCCATCCGCCGCGCCTCATTGCGCTTTGGCAAGTATTCCTCGCGCTACAACGAGATTCTCGCGGGACGCGCCACCAATATCTTCGACTGCAATATGGCATCGGGTTCCCTCATGGACATTGGCGTCTACGCCGTCGAGCCCATGGTCGAGATTTTCGGCATGCCCTCCGGCCTTACGAGCATGACTACTCTGCTCGACCCCACCACGCGACAGCTCACGCACGGCCCCATCGACGGCTGCGGTTCCATCCTCGCCAGCTATGGCGGAGGCCGCATCTCCGTCGAGCTCGCGCACTCCAAAATTACGAATGACCTACTGCCCTCGCAGATCGAAGGCGAGCGTGGCACTATCCAGATTGACCATCTGTCAACGCCCCGCAACGTCCGCATCGACTATCGCGGCGACGTCGTACGCGGCTCGGCGACCGAGGCGCCGCGCGAACAGGGCGACAACGGCCGCGTGCTCGACCTACCCAAATCGAGCAACACCATGGAATACGAACTCACAGACTTTATCACCGCCATCGGCGGCATCGATAACGTCAAGGAAGAGATTTGGGAGACCCCGGCGGGACGCCACGAGCTTGGCCACTACCGCGATGTCACGCTCGTCTCACTACGCATCATGGATGCCGTGCGTCAGCAGGCCGGCATAACCTTCCCGGCCGACGCAGGCAAGCAGGCATAGCGATGGGCCTCTTCGATACGTTCTTCTCCAGCGTCACCGGCGGCAGTCGAGAGCCTCAAAAACCGTCAAACGTCGAGCTCGAGCTGCGCCGCAGGCTTACCGTGCTTGCAAGCGACGAGGCCACTCAAGACACTCCCCTGCGTTATTTCCTGCGCTGGGCGGGGCAAGTCCAAGGCGTTGGTTTTCGCTTTACCAACACCAACCTCGCGCAGGCACGCGCACTCACCGGCTGGGTGCGTAACATGGAAGACGGCTCAGTCGAGATGGAGATACAGGGAGCTCCGGCAGACATCCTATCTCATCTCGAGGCACTTCATGCCTCCTACGAGCGCATGGGAACGCGTTTTCGCCTTGTAGATGCCCAGGCCCGAGCCCCACTTGCCAATGAAGACGGTTTCAGTCCTCATTATTAGCATTGTGTGCTAAATACGGTATCATTTACCTACGACCGTTGATAGAAAAGAGGCGAGGCGCATGGCGGTGCAAAGAAGGAATACCAAGCAGCGAAAGCTGGTTCTTGACGCCGTGCGCCAAAGCTACAACCATCCCACCGCCGACGAAATCTACAACGTCGTGCGCGCGCAGGATGACAAAATCAGCCGCGGTACGGTCTACCGCAACCTCAATCTCTTGGCCGACGCCGGCGAGATCCTCTCCATCAAGACGCCGGGCGGCAGCCGCTTCGATCGCACGATCGAGCCGCACGCACATATCATCTGCACCTCATGCAGCCGCGTCATCGACGTACCGCTCCCCTTCGATGCCCAGCTCGACGCCAAAGCGTCCGAGCAAATCGGCTGGCACGTCACGTCGCACTACACCATCTTCGAGGGTCTCTGCCCCGACTGCCGGTAGATGTTTGGAACATGCCTTAAAAACCACCTTTCCGCACTTTGCAGCAAAAAGTAGATTCCTTGACATGTCCCAAATGTCTACTCAGCAAGTAGACGACGCAGCTCTTCTTCGACCGTGCGCA
>CAJMSV010000061.1 GCA_905216175.1 uncultured bacterium
TGGTCGCGTCAAAGTATACTTCGCCTTCCTCGCGGGCTCCGTAGAGCCTAAACGGCACGTAAACGCCTTGGACCTCGTCGATATGGTTGCCGGTGACAAAGCTCTTGGGCAGCAAGATCTTGCCCTTGTAGTGTTCCTTGAGTGCGGCTGTGACGTCGTCGCGCCCGAGCTTAAACGGAATCACCAGGTCGGGCGAGAAGTCGCCCGAGAGCTGACCGGGTGCCACGGCGGAGTTGCCGCAGTACGGGCAGGTGGTGACGGCGACGGTGCCGTCGGACACGAGCTCGGCGCCGCACGACGAGCAGATATAGCCGGCGTTTTGGGCGAGCTCCTGCACGGCATCGTCGGCAGCGGGTGTGGGAGCTGCGGCTGCGGCATCGGCTTTGGCATCTGCCTTGTCCTGGCGCTCGCGATAGAGGGCCTCGACTTCTTCGACTTCAAAGCGTGAGTCACAGTAGTCGCAGACGAGCTTTTGCTCGGCGCTGGCAAAATGCAGGGGACCACCGCAGGCAGGGCACTGATAGTTAACGCTCTCGAAGGCCATGATCGGTCCTTTCCGTGCCGGAGGCTATGCGCCGATGGCGCCGCCGCAGTATTCGCAGCGCCCGCTGGCATCGGGAATGGTGGTGGCTCCGCAGAAGGGGCAGGTCACCGCGGTCTTGGGGGCCTTGGCGGCCACGACGCTGTCGCGCGTCTCCTGGCGCAGCTGCACCAGCGCATCGCGGACTTCGGTTGCCTGGCGCTTGGCCTCGCGATATTCGATGGAGCCGCGCTGATCGATGGTGGAGTCGTTCACGCGCAGGTTGATCTCGGTAAAGTACGGCGTGTTGACGTGGATGGTCAGATTAAAGTCGTAATCCAGGTCGTAGCGCGGCGGGTTGTAGCTCTCGCGCTCGCCGTCCTTGGTCTCGCGATAGATCTCGGTGCGTTGCTCGTCGATATCCATATCGCAGCCGAGTACCTGCGAGAACTCGATGATGTCGGGATTGGCGTCGCGCCAGCGGCTCTGCGAAGTGATGATCAGCAGGCCCGCGTCCTCATCGAGCATAATATTGGTGCGCCCGGCAGAAAGCGTGCGCGTGGGGTTGAACGAAGACAGGCGCTCGGCGTTGGCCTCGCGGTAGGCGAGTTGCTCACGGATATCGTCCGCGGTGCTGGAGCGATAGCCGTGAAAGTAGGGGGAGAGCTTGCCGGCGCACTCTTTGCACAGGTAGCCTTCATTGATTTTTGTCTTACCTAGAAGTCCCAGCTCGGTACCGCAAATCGCGCACTCTTTCTTCTCGAACATCTTGTCAAAGAAGCCCATGGCTGCCTCCCATCAACAGGTAGCGTGTGTCACTTTTGATGATGGGGGAGTGTGCGATTCTTCGCGATACCCAGACGGCTCAAGGAGCCTCCACAACTGGGACACATGGCCCATTTTTGACTAGTCATTGGGGACGTACTTAAATGAGTGGTAGTTGGAGACACTCCTGGCCGAGCTAGAGATCGCGCGCGTCCCTTCTGGTCCATGCGGCTCAAAATCGCGGCGTGATGTGGACGGCTGGGGTCGAATTGGCAGCATTTCGAGCCTGGCTTCGATATTGAGGCTGGTTCTTTATTAAAATAGATTTCCAGACAATTGAGCGGCTGGGGGTTAACCATGAGGGGCATGGGAGACACAACCGTATATTTGCGTCGGGGCATTCGGGAGATTATATGCCTGGCGCTGTTCTTCTTCACGTTTTTGGCGTGCGAGTATCTTCTTGATGTGCGCATGGCCGAGTTCGTGTCTCCGAACGAGGTCGTTATTTATGAGAGCCTTGTCATCGGCGCGAGCGTGATTGGCTTTTTTGTGCGTCCCATTCTGTACTATCGCCGTCCCCATGCTATCGACGCAACGAGTGACGTCACGGGCGTTTTGCTGGTGGCGGCATTGCTGCTGTTGATTATGGCGGTTCAGGTTGAGGTGGTAATTGCCGGCGGTTTGGTGGCGTGCTGCGCGCTGGGCTACTGCGGATCGACTGCCCATGCAAATTTTGCGAGGCGCTTTGCGCGAACGCCCTGCTTGGCGCGCGCCGCCGCACTTTCTTACGCCATGGGCGTTCTGGTGCAGGTTCTCAACCACATGGTGATGCCTGTCGGCATTCCTCAGCAGGCTGTTCTGGTCGTCTGTGCGATCGCGCAGGTGGCGTTGCTCCACGGTGCCCGACGCGTCAAGCTGCGCGACGAGTCCGATCCCAACTTTGAACCCAGTGCTGCCGGGCTTTCGGTAGATGCTCTGGAATATGGCGCCAAGTGGCATGACGATCCCGAGGCAAAGGCGGCATTCCGTCGCGCCGTAGTTCGCCTGACCGTGGCGACGGCGTATCTTTCCAGCGTATTCGCCGCTCTCAACGCGGGCTTCACGACCCTGCATGCTGTCGGAGCCGTCGATTTGGGCGATTGGCCGCGCCTGCTGCTTGTCGTGAGCTCGTTGGTCGCTGGCGCACTATTTGACCTGCACGGCCGCTCGTATATGAATATCGGCATGACATGTGCCGCCATACTGTCCACGCTTTCGTTCTTTGTGCTCATCGTCGATGGTAATGGCGGCAACGAGCTTGCGGCCACGATCATCTTTTATCTGGGCTCGGGCTTTTTCGTGGTGTTCTTTACCACAAAATATGCCGCCGTCTCGCTCTATGCGCGCTGGTCATATTTTTGGCCGTGCATGGGTCGCGTCGTCAACAACGTGTGCTCGATGCTCGTGACGGCGCCGGCGGTGGCGATCATCTCGAGTCAAAACGTGCTGGCTGCGGTCGGTGCGGCGCTCGTGATGTTTGTGGGCATTGCGATTACGCTGCTGGGGCAGTTGGGGCAACGAGCCGATGATGCCGTGATGCAGGATGGCCTGCCGCTTGCCACCGACGATCTTGGTGGGGATCTTGCGCCCACATGCTCCGACCCCGAGCCCGTGGAGACAGCGGAGCTCACGTCCGATGAACGCCTCGATGCTTTCGTCGCCACCTTTGGGCTTACAGAGCGCGAGCGCGATATTCTTGAGGTATTGGTCGTTTCGGACCAGAGCGTTCAGGACATCGCCACAACGCTCTTCCTTTCGCGCTCCACGCTCTATCGCCACATTTCCTCAATCAACAAGAAGACCGATACCGCCTCGCGTGTGGCCCTTATCAACTTCTTCTGGTCCTGGACGCCCAAGGACTAGCTAATTTCCCAATAAGTTGCGGTGGAATAGTCCCTAAATTAAAGTCACGCGGCTTTAAACAGGAACTATTTCACCGCAATTGCTGAGGGGATAGATTGCGGCAGCGGCAGAGGCAACGGCAGCGGCAGAGGCGTTGGCAGCTGTGGTAGTGGCAACGGCAACTGGCAGGGTGTTTTCCGTCTGCTTGCTACAGCAGCTCGCCGTGGCGTGCAATGTAGCGGCGCTTTGCCAGCTGAGTGAGCGCGATGTAGGCGGTGACGATGCCGACGAGCAGCGCGAAAAAGCTCGCGGGCAGTGCCATGAGGCCGAGCGCATCGGCGATGGGGCTTGCCGGCAGCCATGTGACGAGCGCCAGGCCCAGCACGGTAAGAACGCACAGTGCGGGCGCGGCGTGGTCGCGCGGGCTCGGCAGATGCGGGGAGCGCAGCATGTGGACCACGAGTGTCTGCGACCACATGGACTCGACAAACCAGCCGCTCTGGAAGAGCGCAGCAAAGGTCGCCATACCCGCGACGTCGCCCGCGGCGGCAAGCTCGGGCCAGCTTGAGTCCACGGCGGCGGGGCACACGACAAAGAAGAGCGCGGCGAAGGTCACGATGTCAAACAGCGAGCTCACGGGGCCCAGCTTGAGCATAAAGCCCTTGATGGACGCGGCGTCCCAGGCACGCGGGCGGGCAGTCCAGGCGTCATCGACGGTGTCCCACGGCAGCGCGATGCACACGATCTCGTAGACCAGCGACAGCAGTACCAGCTGCAGGGCGCTCATGGGCAAAAACGGCAAGAACAGGCTCGCGACGGTCACGGATAGCACATTGCCAAAGTTGGAGCTCACCGTGGTCTTGAGGTACTTGAGCAGGTTGCCGTAAGTGCGGCGGCCTTCGATGATGCCGCGCTCGAGCACGCCCAGGTCCTTCTGAAGCAAGATGATATCGGCGGATTCCTTGGCAATATCGACGGCCGAATCGACCGAGATGCCGCAATCGCTCGCACGCATGGCGGCGGCGTCGTTGCTGCCGTCGCCCATAAAGCCCACAGTGTGGCCGAGCATCTCGCGCATGACACGTACCAGGCGCGCCTTCTGCAGCGGCGAGAGCTTGGCGAAGAGGTTGGTTTTCTCGGCGCGCTCGGCAAGTTCGGCGTCATCGAGCGCATCGATCTCGGAGCCGAGCAAGACGTTGCTCGCATCGATACCAATCTGTTCGCAGACGGTGGCGGCGACGCGGTCGTTGTCGCCGGGTAGGACCTTGACCGCCACGCCCTTGGCCTCGAGGGTGGCGACGGCGCCCGCGGCACTTGCTTTGGGCGGATCGAGGAAGGCCAAAAAGCCCATCAGCACCATGTCGCACTCGTCGGCGATTCCAAACTCGCCCACGCAGCGCGGATTGGTCTTCTGCGCCACGGCAATTACGCGTAGGCCCTCGGCGTTAAGTCCGGCGACCTGCTTGCGAATCTGGGCGAGCTTCTCGTCGGTGAGCGGCTGAGCGATGCCATCGATCTCGACAAAGGAGCAGATCTCGATCATTTCCTCGGCAGCGCCCTTGGTAACCATCTGGGTTTTGCCTTGGGCGTCGGCGACAACTACGCTCAGGCGGCGGCGCGAGAAATCGAAGGGAACCTCGTCGACCTTGGTATAGCGGTCGCGCAGACTCTGGCCCAGCATAGAATCGGGCATAACGGTCGAGGGCGTCACATCGGCACGGTCGATTACGGCCAGGTCGATAAGGTTTTTGAGGCCGGTCTGGAAGAAGCTGTTCAAAAACGCATGGCGCAGCACACGTGCGTCTTCGTTGCCGTCGGTGCTGAGATAGCGCTCGAGCACGATGCGGTCTTCGGTGAGGGTGCCGGTCTTGTCGCAGCACAGGACGTCCATCGCGCCGAGGTTTTGAATCGCCGGCAGCTCCTTGACGATAACCTGGCGACGGGCGAGGTCCTTGGCGCCCTGCGATAGGCTCGTGGTCACGATGACGGGAAGCATTTGCGGCGTGATGCCCACGGCCACGCTCGTGGCGAACAGCAGCGCGTCGATGACGTTGCCCTTGGTGGTGGCGTTGATGGCAAAGACGGCCGGCGCCATAACGAGCATGAGGCGTACGAGCAACATGGAGACGCTCGAGACGCCGCGGTCAAACGCGCTCTTTTCGCCGCGCCCGTTGAGCATCTTGGCGATGCCGCCCAGGTAGGTGTCCGAGCCAGTGGCAACGACAAGCGCCATGGCGGCGCCGTTTTGCACGGAGGTGCCGGTAAAGACGATGTTCTTGCAGGCAGAGAGTGGCAGTGCGGAGCCGTCGGCGCCCTCGACGACGGTGGTCTTCTCGACGGCCTCGCTCTCGCCGGTGAGTGCGGACTCGATCACAAACAGGTCGCGCGCGGTGATGATGCGGGCATCTGCCGGCACCATATCGCCGGCAGAGAGGCGGATTACATCGCCGGGGACGAGCTCATCGAAGGGGATCTCGATGCGCTCGCCGTCGCGCAGGGCGGTGCAAGTGTTGGAGACCAGGTCCTTGAGGGTCTCGGCCGCATTGCCGCTGCGGGCTTCCTGGATAAACTTCATGCCGCCCGATACCAGCAGCATGATGCCGATGACGATGACCGTGGAGGGGTCGCGCTGCAGCTCGGGCGCGGCGAGCACGTCGATGTAGAGCGAGAGCAGTGCGAGCGCGGCGAGGATGCCGGCGAAGGGATCGATGAACGCGTCGGCGATGCGGCGGGCGAGCGTTTTGGTCGTTGCCTCGATGGTGTTGGGGCCGACGGCGTTCAGGCGCTCAGTTGCCTGCTCGACGGTGAGGCCGTTTGCCGTGGCGTCAAGCAGTACGAGGGCGTCCTCGGCACTATGGGTGGCGGCGAATATGGTGTTCTTGGACAGGCCGGTATGAGCGGCAGGGCGCGCCGTGCGGCGGCGCTTGGAGATGGCTTCGAGTACCGTGACGGTTTTGAGCATCAGCATAGGGTCCTCCTTGTTGAAGGGAGTTAGCGTACGTGTCGTATTTGCTTCAAAAAACCTAGATGTCGCTCACGTCAAGCTCTTGAGCCCACAAAGGGCGCAGCGCGCCTTTGTGGTGGTTTTGGCGATCTGCCGGTGGCGTTTATGCGTGTGCGGAGTCCTCGCGGCGTGCCGAGGGCGACATGCAGGTTTTTCGACTAGGACTGCCTTCCATGGCACACCTCCTAAAGGCTGAGCGCAGCGCGCTTTGGGTATCTCGTACCCCTTTTTAATCCGCCCGTATTCTTGATGAGGGGGTTTGCCATGTCAACCCCATTGTTCGGAAAACCATTCCCCTTGACAAAGCCTTTACAGAATGCCGTGGCCTCAAAGCACGCCCACATCGACGCCTCGCCTGCGCTAAACTGAAGAGCACGTACGCGATTACGAGAGGAGCCCGCATGGAGGCTTACAAGCAAGAGTTCATCAAGTTTATGGTCGAGTCCGACGTTCTTAAGTTCGGCAGCTTTACGCTCAAGAGCGGCCGTCAGTCCCCGTTCTTTATGAACGCCGGCGCTTACGTGACGGGCTATCAGCTCAAGAAGCTGGGCGAGTATTACGCCCAGGCCATCCACGATAACTTTGGCGACGACTTTGACGTGCTGTTTGGGCCGGCCTACAAGGGCATTCCCCTGGCCGTCGTGACCGCGATTGCCTACCACGAGCTGTACGGCAAGGAGGTCAAGTACTGCTGCGACCGCAAGGAGGCCAAGGACCACGGTGCCGATAAGGGCAACCTGCTGGGTTATGAGCCCAAGGACGGCGACCGCGTGGTCATGGTCGAGGACGTTACCACCAGCGGCAAGTCCATCGACGAGACCTATCCCAAGGTCAAGGCTGCTGCCGATGTCGAGATTAAGGGCCTGATCGTGTCCCTCAACCGCATGGAGGTCGGCAAGGGTGGCGTGACCACCGCGCAGAAGGAGATCGAGGCCAAGTACGGTTTCCCCGTCGCGAGCATCGTCTCCATGGCCGAGGTCGTCGAGACCCTCTACAACCACGAGATCGACGGCAAGGTTGTCATCGATGACGAGCTCAAGACCGCCATCGATGTCTACTACGAGCAGTACGGAGCACGTTAGTTACGGCGTTTTACCAAACGCCGTAACTGCTCGACGCTGCGCGGGCCGCATTTGGACAATCTGACGTTCAACTTCAAGGGCGCGACCAGAAGGTCAGCGCCCTTTCGTTTCACGTCACCTTGTCTCAAATGCGACCCGCTCGCTGGCGTTGCCAAAACATCGGTGTTGCCGTGGTAGTCATTGGGGACGTTCTTGTTTGACTAGTCGTTTAAGAACGTCCCCAATGACTAGTCAGAAATGAGCGTGGATAATCTCCCGTTTTTGGTCCCCGTGTGGGCTCAAAGTGGGAGATTATCTACGCTCGTTAGTTAAGCGTCCGAAAATCCACGCTCGTCGCTACTTGAGCCCGGGGAGGCGGGTGTAGGGGAATGAGCGCTCTAGGAATTCGGCGCAGCGGGCGTAGTCTTTGGCGAAGTAGCTGCTGTAGAGCGAATCGAGTACGTATTGCACGGCGATGTGGCTTGCGAACTGCGTGATGCGGTGCGTCATGCTCTCGTGATCGCTCACCGTAAGGTAGGCGGCAAAGCCGGGGTGAATGCGCGCGCAGTATGGCGTGCCGATGACGATGACCGGGACATGCTGGCTGCTGAGGATCGGCAAGATTTTCTTGAGGTTGGGCGCAAGGCCGCTGTAGGAGATAACGATCGCCGCGCGGTCTGAATCCGAGGTAAGCGCAGTGCGCACCTGTGCCTCGATGTTGCCGTAGCATATGGCGCTTTTGCCGGACGAGAGCAGGCGGTCGCGGAACATCCCCGCTGGATAGAGGTTGTGCGAGCCCGTGTAGATGTCGGCCTGTCGGGCGTTCGCGATGAGCTTGGCGGCGTGGTCAAGCTGCGTGGGGTCGAGCAGCTCCTGCGTTTCGGCCAGCGTGGTCTGGTAGAGCCCCTCCATGCGCTCCATGACCTGCGCGGGGGTGGACGTAGCGTCGAAGGGAAAGTTGATGTCCACGTCGCGGCGGTTGCCCGATTCGGTTGCCAGGCGGATGAGCTCGACCTTGAGGTCCTTAAAACCCTCGAGGCCGAGCTTTTTGCAAAACCGGTGCACGCTCGCGACCGAAACATTGGTGCGCGCGGCGAATTCCTTGATGGAGAGTCCGCGGATGTCCTCGCCGATGGCAAGGGCTGCAATGCCGAGTTGTTGCTCGGTGGGGGTGAGGTCCTGCGCCTCGGTGATCTTGCGTTTGATATCCATGCGAACTCCCACACTCGCTAAATCGGCTAAAAGGGGACAGGCTTATTTTGGCACGTTTCAGTAGGTATCAGGAGGTGCCAGGGGCGGGGTGGCAGCGGGGTGCCGCTGCGAAAAGAAGTATCGGGTTTGGTGCGCCCGCTTCTGCCCGTCCCGTGCGCAGGCGATACTCGGCTTATCGACCCGCGATACAAAGGAGATGCTCATCCCACGAGCACTACCGGGAAGGGCTCGCGATTCGAGTCTCCACCTTAGCATTTGAACCATTTGGCACTATAATCACCATAGGCATGCGCAAAACGTTGCGCTTAATCAAGAGGAGAAAACGTATGGGTCTGTTTGATATGTTCAAGAAGAAGGCTGAGCCCGCGGCTGCCGCTGCTCCGGCCTCCATCTCTGCTTCTGCCGGCGCCGACGTGCTGTGCTCGCCCGTCAAGGGCAAGGTCATCAAGATGGCCGACGTGCCCGATCCCGTCTTTGGCGGCGAGGTTCTGGGCAAGGGCTGTGCCGTGTGGCCCGAGGACGATCTGGTCTACGCCCCCTGCGACGGTAAGGTGACCGTCACCATGGGTCACGCCGTGGGTCTGCAGTCCGATAGCGGCATCGAGGTTCTGGTGCACGTTGGCGTCGATACCGTCAACATGAACGGCGATGGCTTCGAGGGCTTCGTCAAGGCCGACGACGTTGTGAAGGCCGGCCAGCCCATACTCAAGATCGACCGCGCCAAGATCGCCGCTGCCGGTTACAAGGACTGCGTCGTGGTGGCCGTGTCCAACACCGCCGAGTTTGCCGACGTCGAGCTCACCGTTGAGGCGGAGTCCGCCGTCGCCGCCGGTGACGCCATCGTTAAGGTCGTCCGCAAGTAAACTGCGGCGTTCAAAGGATGTGCAAGGGTGGTCGGGTTTTCCGGCCACCTTTTTTATTGCACCGCGGGAAAGCGTTTTATTGCACGTTGGGCGGGCTTGCAAACCGTTCGGACGCTAAAACGAACCGACCGCGCCTTCGCGTTGCCGAGGGTGTTCATAAGTGGATAGTATGGGCTTACTTATTACAACGTGTGCCGCGTCCGGGAAGCGCGGTGCCGCTCATTGGGAGGAACAACATGAAAAAGAAGCTGCTGCTTGCGCCCCTCATGGCCGTCTTGGTTGCATGCGTGGTCGTGCTTTCCGGCTGTGGAGGTCCTTCGGTTGAGGAGCTCATCACCGAGGATCTTACGACGCAGTTTGACGAGGTCAAGAACGGTGGCGACGACTTCCTCTCTGGTCTGGAGGAGGCTTCGGGCGACGAGTTCGAGCAGCTGGGTATCGATCCCAAGGAGTATGCCAAGACCTATCTCGAGGGCTTTGACTACAAGATCGGCGACGTGACGGTCGACGAGGACAAGGGTGTCGCGACCGCCGAGGTCTCTATCACCTGCAAGTCTATGAACAAGATCGTCGAGGACTTCTCCACCCAGTATCAGGAGAAGGTCGCCGCGCTTGACACGGTTCCTTCCGATGACGAGCTGTACAAGATGGCCGGTCAGGTTATGGTCGATGTGACCAAGGCCACCGAGCCCAGGAAGACCACGGTTATCTTCAAGTACACCTGCAACGACGATGGCGAGTGGTCTGCCGACGACTCCGTCAACTCCGAGATGATGGATGCAATGCTGAGCTAGGGGGTTACGCGGTTCTACGAACCGCGTAACCAGTTGACGCTGCGCGCCGCCCAGGACGACAATTTGTCATTCAAAAGGCGAGGCATGACCAGAAGGTCTATGCCTCGCCTTTTTCATGCCAACTTGTTCGCTCTGGACATCGCTCGCTGACGTTTGCCCAACCTGCGGTGTCATAA
>CAJMSV010000062.1 GCA_905216175.1 uncultured bacterium
CCGGTTCCCGCGCTTGCCTGCCTCAAGGGCATCAATATGCTCCTGTACCTGGCCATGCTTGTCATCGCCACACTAGGACCCATGGGCCCGATGAACTCCTTCTACGGCGCCACGAGCCGCATCATGCTCGCCATGGGCCGCAAGGGCCAGCTGCCCGAGCAGTTCGCCGAGGTCGACCCCAAGTCCGGCGCTCCCAAGCTTGCCTGCGTCGTTCTGGGCGTCATCACCGTCGTCGGTCCGTTCTTGGGCAAGAACATGCTCATCCCTCTGACCAACGTGTCGGCTCTCGCCTTCATCTTCTCCTGCGGCATGGTCGCCCTCGCTTGCCTGCGCATGCGCTTCACCGAGCCCGACCTGCCCCGTCCCTACGAGGTGCCCGGCGGCAAGTTTGGCATCTCCCTCGCTATTGCTGCCTGCGCCATCATCATCGGCCTGCTCGTGATTCCGTTCTCTCCCGCCTCCCTCAACATGGTGGAGTGGAGCATCGTGATCGGCTGGTTGGCTATTGGCCTGGCCCTCATGGCTTTCACCAATTCCCGCAAAAAGTAACGCCGAGCCGGGGCGGATCAGGTGCGCGGGACCCTCTCTTCCGCGCACCGAACCCGGCACCACTTGGGTAGCTTTGTGAGGCCTTAACCCAACACGGCCTCGCCCACTATATGGATCCATAAGGAGGAACCATGTCCACTAAGTATGCAATCGTTGGCGGCAAGCTCATCGACGGTACCGGTGCCGAGCCGGTCGAGAACTCCCTCGTTCTCGTCGACGACAACGGCAAGATCGAGTACGCCGGCGCCATGCAGGACCTTCCCGAGGGCGTTGAGGTCATCGTCGCCGCCGGCAAGACCGTCCTTCCCGGCCTGATCGACACCCACCTGCACTTCTCGGGCAACTTGACCGACGATGATACCGATTGGGTCATGCAGCCGCTCCTCGAGAAACAGGCCGTCGCCGTCAAGCAGGCCTACGACTGCCTTACTCACGGCCTCACCACCGTCTGCGAGATCGGCCGCTTTGGTATCCAGATCCGTGACTGCATCGACAAGGGCGTCTTCAAGGGCCCGCGCGTTCTGGCCACCGGCCTTGGCTTCTGCCGCGTTGCCGGCCACGGCGACTCCCACCACTGCAGCCAGGAGCTCAACAAGGAATCGCACCCCTGGGGCGATCAGGTCGACGGTCCTTGGGATCTGCGCAAGGCCGTCCGGCGTCGCCGGCGCGAGAACCCCGATGCCATCAAGAGCTGGGCTACCGGTGGCGGCATCTGGCGCTGGGACTCCGGCCGCGACCAGCACTACTGCTCCGAGGAGATCCAGGCCGTGGTCGAAGAGGCAAAGATGGTCGGCATCCCCGTGTGGAGCCACTGCTACAACAACCACGCCGCTGCCTACGATTCCGTTCGCTTTGGCTGCGAGCAGCTGATTCACGGCTTCGATATCGATGAGCGCACCATGGACCTCATGGCCGAGCAGGGCACCTTCTTCACCCCGACGATCGCCTTCCTGCCCACCTGGTACGCCACCTATCCGCCCGTCTACGTCCCCGAGCTGCACGACAAGTACGAGGGCACCCTGGTCGAGAAGGAGCTGCAGCGCAACTACGACTGCCTGCGCGAGGCCAAGAAGCGCGGCGTCGTCATGACGATCGGCTCCGACTCCTTCTCCTTCGTCACCCCGTACGGCACCTGCTCCATCGAGGAGATGTACGAGTTCGTCGACAAGATCGGCTTCACCCCGGTCGAGACCATCACCTGTGCCACCCTCAACGGTGCCAAGATGTGCCACATCGAGGACGAGACCGGTTCCATCGAGGCCGGCAAGTGCGCCGACCTGCTGGTCGTCAACGGTGACGTCGCCGCCGACATCCACGTGCTCAACACCGACAACATGGACGTCATCATGAAGGACGGCTGGATTGTCGAGGGCGGCACCTTCGGCGAGGCAAACAAGTACAGCGCCTAAGCTACCGTTCATCGATGGCTTGATGTAAAACACAGTATTTGATTGCATAATGCAATGGAGAGGGTCGCTTGCGGCCCTCTTTATTGCTATGGGGTGCGTCAGTAAGAAGGAGATGACGGTGGGTCTCAATAGGCTGATTCTGGGCAAGAGCTACAACTCTACCAAGGTCTTTCGTACCGCTCAGCATGTGGTTCAAGCCATCTTGCTCGGTATTGTCGTTCCGCTGCTTATCCTGCTGCTCATCTGGGATCTAACCGATAATCCCAATCCCGTTCCGGCCGTTGTCGTCATTGCCGGCTTGGTCATGCTGTGCTTCTTCTTCTCGTACGTCTTTGTCGTTCCCGACGACCTCACATCGAGCGCTACCGACCGCACGCTCGCCATCGCGTCGAAAATATTCGCCTACACGTCGCGCGGCCTTACGCCCGAAGCTGCCCTGGGCGCCTCTAAGATCATCCTGTCCGAAACTATCGCCTCTGCCATCTGCTTTACCGACGGCAAGCAGGTGTTGGCAAGCTGGGGCGAGGACTCGGCAAAATGCCCCGCGGGCACCCCGGTGGTACTGCGGACTACGCTCAACGTGATCAACAGCGGTGAGCAAAGCGTGTTCTCGCGCGATGCCTCGACCGAGACGGGTGGCTACTTTCCGCGCCTGCGCGCCGGTATTGTCGCACCGCTTACCGTGCGCGGGCATTGCGTGGGCACGCTCGAGCTGTATTATCCCCGTCTGAGCAGCATCGATATGCGCCAGACGGCGCTTGCCTCGGGCTTTGCCGACCTCATTTCCACGCAGCTTGCGAGCTTTGAGCTCGAGCGCCAGGACGAGCTTACGGCCCGCGTGGAGCTGCGCGCCTTGCAATCGCAGGTCGATCCTCATTTTCTGTTTAACACCATCAGCACCATCGTGTCGCTCGTACGTACCGAGCCGGACAAGGCCAGGTCGCTGCTTATCGACTTTTCCAATTACTACCGTCAGACGCTTTCTGATTCCGATACCCTCACAACGCTCGAGCACGAGGTGGAACAGGGCACTCGCTATATCAATCTTATGCAGGCTCGTTATGGCGACGGCCGTCTGCGCGTCTCGGTCGATATCGACTTTGAGGTGCGCGACAGCCTGGTGCCGCCGTTTATCTTGCAGCCGTTGCTCGAAAACTGCATCAAGCACGCGCAGCGCGAGACCGAGCCGCTTTCTATTCGTGTTAGGGCTTTCGAGACCGATGACGGTTTGGAGATCATCGTCGAGGACGATGGCATCGGTATGAGCGAAGAGGTCTGCGCGCATCTGTTTGAGCAGCATCGCCTGGAGGAGCCCGAGAGCATTACCGCCGACGGCTCCATCAAACGAGGCTGCGGCTTGGCGCTCTTCAACGTGCTTCAGCGCATCCATTTCTTTTACGGAGAAGATTCTGGCATGCGCGTGAAGTCCCAGGAGGGCGTTGGCACGCAGGTCATCGTCGAGCTGAACGGCGAGCCGCATGAGCCGGCGCCGTTGACGGCGTAGCACGCGGTTGGATTGAGAGAAAAAGAGGGGAAGCACATATGTCCGAAGGCTGGAACATCTTGGTGGTTGATGACGAACCTCCCATTAGGGCCGAGCTACGCTATCTGTTGGAAAAGGATACGCGTGTGGGCCAGATTGCCGAGGCGGGCAATGTCACCGAAGCCGTGGAGTCGATTCTGTCGAACAAGCCCGACGTGCTATTTTTAGACATTACCATGCCCGGTCGCTCGGGAATTGAGCTTGCCGAGACGCTGCAGAACCTAAAGACGCCGCCGGTGGTTGTGTTTGTGACGGCGTTTGCCGAATTTGCCGCCGATGCGTATAACCTCGATGCGGTCGACTATGTCGTCAAGCCGGTCGAGGACGCACGCCTGTCAAAGGCACTCGACAAGATCGAGGCAGCCTTGGGTGTCCGTCGTGTTATCCACGCTCCGCGCCAGCCTTTGCGTCTGACGGTGGACCGCGGGGGCAAAAAGGTGTTCATTCCCGCCGCAGACGTCTGCTACTTTGAGGCGCGTGCCGATTTTTGCAACGCCGTCTGCGCCGAGGGAACATACCTGATCAATGAGTCGATTTCCTCGCTCGAGCGGCGCCTGGCCTCTGAGGGCTTTATCCGTGTCCACCGCAGCTATCTGGTCAATTTGGAAGACGTGCACAATGTCGAGATCGGTTCCACGGGTCTTATGGAGCTCAGGCTCGATCGCGTAACCTCGACGGTGCCCGTGTCCCGCCGTCGCGCTGCCGAGGTTAAAGCACACTTGGGGCTTGCGTAGACGGTCTGCGTGCCGTCGTTTACCATCGCAGGTTTGGCATGGGCGCGCGGTGGGCATAATGGGTGGCATCGAATGAAATCGAAAGGATCATTATGCCCGCGCTTATCACCCATCATCTGTTTGGCGAGGAAAGCATCGACCGTCTTCCGCAGGGCGTCATCACGTCCGATGAAGAGCGCATTGCCTTTATCTTGGGCAACCAAGGACCCGACCCGTTCTTCTTTCACATTCTGACACCGCGTGTTTCCGACTGCACGCTGCTGGCGCAGGTCATGCATCGCTCGCGCATGTCTCGCCAGTTCGCGTGCCTGCGCGACGGCGTGTCGCATCTGTTGCCGCGCGACGCCAGCTTGGGTCGCGCCTTTGCGCTGGGCCTGCTGTCTCATTACGTGCTCGACCGCAACGCCCACCCCTTTGTCTATGAGCAGCAGTTTGGCATCGTGGAGTCCGATTCAGAGCTTGAGGATTCGAGCAGTCAGGTCCATGCCGTGATCGAGAGCGACCTGGATGTGCTGATGCTGCAGCTTAAACGCGATGGCGCTACGGTCGACGATTACCCGCCGGCGGGCGAGATCGTCACCACCGATCGCATCAATCGCGTGGCCGGCGTGCTGATGAGCTATGTTGCCGGACGCGTGTACGGCATTGACATTCCGGCGGGGGAGTACGGTGCTGCCGTTGCCAATATGCAGCGACTTTACCGCGCGATTGAGCCGGCCGGCTCCGCAAAGACGCGCGCGATCTCGCTGGTTGAGGGCTTGGTGCACGACTACTCGCTGCTCGACGGCCTTGCCCATCGCGTGACGACGGAGCTGCCCGAGCGCACCGGTAACCTGGGCCATCTGACATGGAAGAATCCCTTTACCGACGAGGTCTCGAACGAGAGTTTCCCCGAGGTCTTTGATCGCGCGCTGGTCGATTACGAGTGCACGGTCGCACGTTTTATCGAGACCGGTGACATGGATGCCGTGACCAGTCACGTCAACTACAGCGGTCGCGTGCTCAATGCCGATGAGGAGTTCGACCGCGAGGAATAGGGCTCGTGCGTGCCCCTTTGCCGAATCCTTACCGGCGCTTCTGGACAATTGGGGTACGATGAACTAACTGCATATCGGGCAAATACGAAGGGTCCCTGTCCATGAAATACACCAAGCTCGAGCGTAACTGGGTTATGTACGATGTGGGCAATTCGGCTCTCGTGCTGCTCAATACCTCGGTGGTGCCCATTTACTTTAACGCCATCAATACCGGCGCTTCCTCGGCCGACCTGGTGGTCGCTTGGGGCAATGCGCAGACGATCGCCTCGCTGGTCATCGCCATGCTTATGCCCATTCTGGGCGCGCTTGCTGACTACGCAGGCAACAAGATCAAGTTCTTCTTGGGCTTCTTCCTCACGGGCCTGGTGCTTTGCCTGGCGCAGGCTATCCCAATGTCCGCCATGGCATTTTTGACCGTGTACGTGCTGTGCACCATCGGCCTTAACTCTTCTATGACGTTCTACGACGCCATGCTGCCCGACATTACCACCGACGAGCGCATGGACGCCGTGTCCAGCTCGGGCTATGCCTGGGGCTACATCGGTTCCACCGTGCCGTTCGTCATCTGCCTGGCGCTCATCATGGGTGGCCCCGCTCTTGGCGTCCCCACCATGCTGGCAACGCGTCTGTCGTTTATCATCACTGGTGCCTGGTGGCTCATCTTTACCCTGCCGCTCATTCGCACCTATAAGCAAAAGTACGGTCGCGAGCGCGGTCCCGAGGACACTATCGGCCACATCGTGGGCGGTGTGTTCTCCGAGGTCGGACACACCATGCGCGAGATCGCCCACAACAAGACCGTGCTGGTCTACATGATCGCGTTCTTCTTCTATATCGACGGTGTGCACACGGTCATTTCCATGGCCACCAGTTACGGATCGGCCTTGGGCATCGATTCGACGCAGCTGGTGCTTGCGCTGCTCGTTACGCAGTTCGTGGCCTTTCCATCCGCCATCATCTACGGCAAGCTCGCCGGACGCGTGGGCACGCTCAACATGATCCTGGTGGCGGTTGCCGCCTACATGGGCATTGTGCTGTTCGCCGCGTTCTTCCTAAAGACCGCCTTTGAATTCTGGGTGCTTGCCATTATGGTCGGCCTGTTCCAGGGCGGCGTGCAGGCGCTCAGCCGTAGCTACTTTGGCCGCATTATCCCTAAGGAAAAGTCCAACGAGTACTACGGCTTCTTTGACATCTTTGGTCGTTATGCAAGCGTTATGGGCACCTTCCTGGTGTCGGTCGTCACCTCGCTGACCGGCAACCCGTCGCTGGGCGTCCTTTCCATTGGTGTGCTGCTGATCGTTGGCTTTATGCTGCTGGTCCGCCTGTCCCGCATGACTCGGGCGGCAGAGCATGCCGCATAGGAGCGAGCGGCTATTGTGCCTGTCCACGGTACTCTTTTGGGGTTATCCGCAATAAACATTGCGACTTGCGAGCAATGATTTGCCCAAGTGGGTATGATGGAATCAGCTAGGTCGCGGGGCGTCGCCTGTGTTTGGCGGCGTCCCGTTTTTGTGTTGCAGGGAGGGTAAGGCATGAACGCCACGGTCGTGATTCCAACGTATTGGGCGGGCGATGACGCTTGCGCAAACGCCCCTGGCACCTATGATCATTCGACGCGACTCAACGCCGACAATCCCGAACTCGACCGCTGCCTGGCCTCGCTTGAGCAGGTACGTGACATCCCGCGCATCATCCTTTTGGTGGTCTGTCCCGTTTCTGCCACAGCCGATGTGTCGCTGCGCGTGCGCGAGATTGTCGACGCGCATCCCACGCTCAAGGTCACCGTTGTCACCAACACCCAGGCCTCGCGCATCGCAGACCGGGTTGCTCAGATCGCGCCCAAGGGTTCGGGCGAGTGCGTGAGCCTGCGAGGCTACGGTGCCATCCGCAATATGGGGCTAGCCTGTGCCGCTGTGCTGGGGCATGACGCGGTTATCTTTTTGGATGACGATGAGACTGTCATCGACGCCGACTTTATGAAGCGCGCGACCTATGCGTTGGGGCAGCAGACGCGTCAGGGCTTGCCGATCTTGGTCAAGAGCGGCTATTTCTACGATCGCGACGGCTCGCCGCTGGCTCCCACGGACAAGGCGGGCATCTGCCATCGTTGGTGGACCAAGCGCATCGAGTTCAACCGTTGGATGAAAAAGGCGCTCTCGGGCACCCGCATCTCGCGCTCTAACTACGTGTGCGGCGGCCTGATGGCCCTGCACGCCCGCGCCTTTACGCGTGTGGCCTTTGACCCGTTTATCACCCGCGGCGAGGACTTGGATTACCTCTTTAACATGCGCATGTTTGGCTACGACGTGTGGTTCGATAACGAGTGGACCGTGCGCCATCTGCCTCCGGAGTCCGAAAAGCGCTCACCGCGCTTTATGCAGGATGTATACCGTTGGTACTACGAACGGGCCAAGTTGACATTCGCCGCGCATCAAAAGGAGCTCATTCCCGTTACGGCGGCATCACTCATGCCCTACCCGGGCCCGTGGATTTCGCGCGAGCTCGACGACCGCGTGCGCAAGACCGCTATGGTCCGCAGCGTGTTTACCCGCGAGCATGAGGGCTACCTGCGCATCTGGCGCCATGGTATCGGCGAGGCAAAGGCCTATGCGCGCCAAAACGCTGCAAGCTACCTGCGTTTCCAGAGCTTTTGGCCCAAGATCATGGACGGGCTTTGGCGTGACGCACAACTGATCAGTATCCTGGAGGGGGCCGAATGATCGACCGCCGCGCCCAGCGCGATAGTTCAATATCAATCTTTCGCATCATTGCCGTTGCCTGCGCCATTTGCGTGCTGGTGTACTTTATTTTTGCCTTGGTGACCGGTATCGAGCCGATCGCCACGGTGATTGCCTGCGCGCTGCTGTGCATCTTTCTGTGCATCTTTATCTTTTTGACGCTCAATCCCGATTCGGTGCGCTCCCAGTACACCGAGGAGACGCTCTCGGTGGCCTCGGCCATGCTCGAGGACATTAAGGGCGGTCTGACGCAGGAGTCGGCGCGTTTGGTGTGCCGGCGCATTTTGCCCGAGACGCGCGCCATGACGGTTGCCATCACCGACGAGGGCAACGTGTTGGCCTGCGCGGGCGAGTTTGAGGAAAAACTACTGCCAGATTCTCCCATCCACACGCTTGCCACACGCTACGTTATCGAACATGGCATCGTGCAGTCGTTCAACCGTATGGTGGATGTCGTGGGCTCGGATGGTTCGCACAACCAAGTCCCCGCCGGCATTATCGCCCCCATCAAGGTGGGCGATCGTACCGTCGGCACGCTCAAGTTCTACTACAAGACCCCGCGCGCCGTCGACCGTACCCAGTACGCGCTTGCCTCGGGCTTTGCCGAGATCTTGTCCACGCAGCTCGCCATCCACGAGCTCGAGGTGCAAAAGGAACTCACAGCGCGCGCTGAGGTGCGTGCGCTACAGGCGCAGATTAACCCGCACTTCCTGTTCAACACGCTGAACACCATTGCATCGTTTACGCGCACCGACCCGCTGCGGGCCCGCGAACTGCTTCGTGAGTTCTCATCGTTCTATCGTGCCACGCTCGACAACTCGGGATCGCTCATTCCGGTCTCGCGCGAGGTCGCACAGACCAAGCGCTACCTTACCTTTGAGAAGGCCCGCTTTGGCGAGGACCGCGTGCTTGCGACGTTCGATGTGTCCGAGGACGTGGAAGATACGCTGGTGCCGGCGTTCGTGATCCAGCCGATTGTCGAGAACGCCGTACGTCATGGTATGGGCGATGACGACGCCCTGAGGATCGACGTGACCGTTCACCAAGACGGCGAGGATGCAATCTTGATTGCCGTGGCCGATAATGGCGTGGGCATGGATGAGGGTACCGCCGCCAGACTGTTTGACGAACGCTCTGCCCGTCCCGACGCCAGCTCTCCCCAGGGTGGCGGCGCCGGTGTGGCCATGCACAATATTTCGGAGCGCATCCATCGCTTTTATGGGCCGCACTCCTATACGCGTGTCGAATCGGCGCCGGGCAAGGGCACCAAAGTGCTCCTTCATCTTGATTTGTCAGAGAGCATCTTTGACATTCAAGAGTAAAATAAAAGGCTACGGGCTCAACGTCATGCGATGGATGCCCGGCGTAGTTAGTTGACGAAAGGTTTTATCCCTATGCTGCGTGCGATGATTGTGGATGATGAGGCGCCGGCTCGCTCGGAGCTTCGCTTCCTGCTCGAGCAAACGGGCAAGATCGGCACGATTACGGAGGCGTCGAGCGTCCGCTCCGCCATCGAGATGCTTATGGAAAGTCGCGTGGATGTCGTGTTTCTCGATATCTCGATGCCCGGTGCCTCGGGCCTGCAACTTGCCGAGGCGCTGCATAAGCTTAAAAATCCGCCGGCGATCGTGTTTGTGACTGCGTATAGCGACCATGCGGTCGAGGCATTCGACGTGGATGCCGTCGACTATCTGATGAAGCCGGTCGAGGAAGCTCGCTTGGATCGCGCGATCGAGAAGGTCATGCAACGCGCCAAGCCGGTTACGGACAGCAAGGTGACCATCGAGCGTATCCCGGTGGAAAAGGGCGGCCGCAAGGTGCTCATTCCCGTGGACGACATTCGCTTTATCATGGCCAAGGACGATTACTCCTGCATCTATACCGTCGATGATCGCTTTTTGTCGACGACCTCGCTGGCGCAGTTTGAGGCCAAGCTCTGCGACTTTGGCTTCTTCCGTGTTCACCGCCGCTATATCGTCAACTTGGCGTGCGTCACGGACGTCGAGACGGTGCCCTCGGGCGCCATC
>CAJMSV010000063.1 GCA_905216175.1 uncultured bacterium
GCGGCATGTTCCTTACGCGACCCGCGCGAGGAGGTGTCCTCGCTGTACTCGAGCGGGCGGTAGCCGCGCGCGACCTCGGCCACGGCCTTGGCAGCCGATTCCGCGAGCGGGGCGCGACCCAAGTTGGTATGGATAACCACACCCGTGGCGTTGACGGCGGGACGCAGGCTCGGCAGCGCGGAGCGATGCGCACGCCACTCGATGGCCGAGGCCAGCTCGCGCTTGGAACGCGGCGCGGCACCGGCGCGAATCGCGGCGCGCTCCTCGTCGAGCTCAGCAGTCACAGCAGCATGGACCACCGCGTCGCAGGTATCCCCTGCCGCCTTCACCACCGGCCACTCGGCAAGCAGCTCGTTGACGGAAGGAATGGCGCGCAGGCGGGCGCGCACCTCATCGGGCATGTTCTGGCTATCGCTCATGTGCGACCTTTCAAAACCAAAGGTGAATCAATCGTTCGAACGTCAAACTATCAGCCAATTCGATCGGCTGAGTCAATCAATCGCTATTATCCTCGCGTGCCGCGATCTTTTCCACGCGAACGGCGTTTTCCTGGGTGAGCGCGGCGCCCGTCAACGGGTCCCAACGCAACGGTGTATGGTCGAGCGGGCCCACGCCCAAGGCTTGAGCGCCACCGGCATCGGCGCCAAACGAACGCCCGCCGGGAGCAGCCGAGGTGAAGATGCACGCCGGATGCAGATAGGGCGTCGTCTCCACGCGCACGCGATCGCGGCCCATGTCGCTCACAAGCTCGACGACCTCGCCATCGGCGATACCCCTGCGAGCGGCGGCATCGGCATTCATCTGCACGGCGTCCAAGTCGGAACCCGCCTCGGCGGCACCTGCCGCCGCGAGCCTGCGCGAGGTGTGCGACTCAAAGGGACGGTTGCCGCTAATGAGGCGAAACATTCCCGGACCGGGCTCCACCATGGGAGCGATCCAGTTGGGTACACGACCCAGGCCGGCTCGTTCCCATACGTCGCTTGCCAGCGCAATTTTGCCGCCATCCAGGGGAATCGCCGGCTCGCCCGTACGCGACGGCAACGCAACACCTGTGTCGGCCCAGCCGCGCTCCTTGAGCTCGTCCAGATCAATCCCAAACGGCGCCACCTGAGCAGCCGCCAGATCGTCGGACGTAAAGTCGAAGCACTCGCCAACGCCGCAGGCCGCAGCCAGCCCGGCAAAGATCTCCCGCCCCGGTCTCGTGTCGTCATGTAAAACGGGCAGCACAGCGTTGCGGTAGAACACGCGCGCATCGTTGACGCCCGCCACCGTTCCCACGCCGCGGTCGGCCTCCAGATACGTCACGTCGGGCAGCACGAAGGCAGAAGCACGTGCCGTCTCGGACCAGCGAATATCAATCGTCACAAGCAAGTCGAGCCGCTGCAAAATACTCAACCAAGCCTGTGCATTGCCATAGCCCGCACCAGGGTTACTGGCATAGACGATGAGCCCACGCAAATCGCCGGCAAGAATCGACTGACCGATGGTCGTGCACAGGCCGCGCTCGGGATCGACGAGCGGATAGCGCTCGGACCCCAGCTTGGGCCCACGCGGCACCGGCGGCGTCGCAAAGCGCGTGGGATCGAGGTCGCCCAACACAAGCGGCGTGGGCGGATTGAGCGCGCCGCCCGCATGCCCGATGCAGCCCAGCAGCACATCGACCAAGCAGATAGCGCGCGCGGTCTGGGTGCTATTGGCATACGCGATACCGATGCCACCATGAAAGCCCGCATCCACCACAGCGGCAGGCGCGGCGGCAGCGAGATCGCGCGCCGTGGCGACAATCTCTGCGGCCGGCACGTCGCACATCGACTCGGCCCACTCGGGCGTCCAAGGACGGGCCGCCTGCGCCAGCTCGTCAAAACCCGTGGTATAGCGGTCCACGAACTCGTGGTCGTACAGATCCTCGGCAATCAACACGTGGGCAATACCCAACAGCAGCGCCAAGTCGCAGCCCGGGCGTACGCGCAGCCAGCGGTCGGCAACAGCAGCCGAGCCGCTGCGCCGGGGGTCGACCACGATGATCTTCGCCCCGCGCCGGCGCGCATCGTTGAGTGCATCAACGGCCCCCATCGTCGACGAATCGACAATGGAACGCCCCAGGTACATGATGCAGTCGGTATGCGCCTGGTCGGAGGCGGGACTATAGCCCAGGCTGTGCTCCCAACCGGTAAGTCGGCTAACCTCGCAGGCACCATCGGCACCGTATACGTTGGGCGAACCCAGCGCATGCATAAAACGATACGCCCAGTAGCGGTCGAACGAGGGCACGCCGAGCGTCATGCCCAGCGCACGGGCACTATGCTCGTCAATAATCTCCGCGAGGCGCTCCGCAATATCCGAGAACGCCTCGTCCCAGCTCACGGCATCGAAACCCGAGCCATCCTGGCGGCGGCGCATGGGGTGCAAAATGCGGTCGCGCTCGTCAAACGGCATTGCCAGACGATGCCGTCCGCGGGCGCACAGGGCACGCGCCGCGCACGGATGCCCCACAACCGGCAGTTCAGCCACCACACGCCCATCCTCAACGCGTGCCGCAAAGGCGCAATCGGCATAGCATCCCCCGCATGTGGTCACCACGGCGCGACCGTCACGCTCCACAGCAGATGCCATCTCGATTACCCCTTTCACAAGTCAAACACAACACGCCAACAGCCCGGCAACGAGCCCCAGACCCAAAAAGCCTCCCGCACGGCACCGCCCCGCGGGAGGCCCAACGTCAAACAGACGGTACCTTACGCCTCGGACTTCTTGGCGTAGATAAACCAGTAGCCGAGCGCGATCAGAACCGCACCGCCCACGATGTTGCCCAGCGTGGCGGCGGATAGGTTAAACGCAATGCCCGCGACGTTGAGCGCATCGGCCCCGGCAACCTTGGCACCATAACCGCATGCATGCATCACGGCGCCCATGGGCAAAAAGTACATGTTGGCAACGCAGTGCTCAAAACCGCAGGCCACAAAGGCTGCGATGGGCAGCAGAATGCCCACAACCTTATCGACCACGGTCTTGCCGGCGGTACCGATCCACACGGCCAGGCACACAAAGATGTTGCACAGGATGCCGCGGAAGAAGATCGTCACCCAGTCGATCGTCACCTTGCCGGCGGCGACGCTCACCATGGAATTGGCGACCGCCTCGCCGTTGAGCTTGTAAATGCCGGCCATATACACCAAAAAGACGATGAACAGGGCACCGACAAAATTGCCGACCCACACGACGACCCAGGCCTTGAGCATCTGGGCCAGAGTGATCTTTTTGCTCTTGAGCGCGCAGACCATAAGCGAATTACCGGTAAACAGCTCGGCGCCGCACACCAGTACCAGCACCAGGCCCAGGCAAAAGCACAGACCGCCCACGACGCGCTGGGCACCCCAGCCCAGCGTGCTGTCGCTCAAGAACACCGTAAAGAACAGGCCGCCGAAGGCGATAAACGCACCGGCGAACATTGCCAACAGAAAGGCCTTAGCGACCGGCAGGTTAGCCTTGGTCACGCCGGCGGCCTCGGTCTTGGCCTCGATCGCGGCGGGCGCCAGGCAATCGGGAGCGGGATATTCTGCCTTGGAATCTGCCATGTCAATCACTTCTTTCCTAATCAGCAGGGACAAGCGCACCTATTGCTCTTGTCCCAAGCGGACAAAGTGGGAAAAGTCGTTGGCGGCCACGGCGTCGTACACGGCGTCGACGGCCTCAAAGACCTCCGGGGACATGGGGTTATAGAACTCCGTATCGCCCGGCTGAATCCCTATGAAGACGATATCTTCGCACGATTGCTCAATCTCTTCGATCAGAATCGACAAAGGGAGCGAATGCGTGGTGAACATCGACTTGCGGGCCACATCACGTTTGTCAAGCAGGCGAATGGCGCCGACGGGCAGCGCCATATCGGCGGCATCGACCAAAACCAAACGCGGCGGACGCTCACGCTTGACCTCGATGATGTCATCCTCGGGCGTCTGACCGCCATCGATGGTGTACCAACCGGCAAGCGGCGCGTCCTCCATCTTTTTGGAGAGCACGGGGCCGGCGGCATCGTCGGCACGCAGCACGCTTCCCGCCGTGAGCACAATGCCCGCAAACGGGGCCCCGTTCACACGACCATCCACAACGCGACCCATTACTGCAACCTCCCCGTCAAATACACACCCGACACATCGCGCACGCGCTCAATCAGATCGCGAAACTTCATTAAGAACGCGACCTGCTGGGCATGCAGGCCAAAGTCGTCATCGAACACCGAGATGCCAGCCTTGGCCGAGCCGCGAAAACCGCGCTCGTCGAGCAGCGCATCGCAGGCCTCGAGCAGCGACGGCACCGCCGCCTTGTCGAGCTGGCACTCGCCAAAGGAGCGGATGGCCTCGAACTTGGTCTTGGCCTCCCCCTCCGGCAACGCGTCGACGAGCGAATAGAACACATCCACCGGCACCGACAGGCGCGGCTCAAAGCAGTCGAGCACGCCGGTGTGGTGGCCCACGGCGAGCGTGTAGTACAGCACGTCGCAGGCCTCCTGGGGAACGTCTTCCTCAGTCTCCACAAACTTACGCGTGAGCTCGTAGAAGACCACCTGGTCGGGCGCATGGCCCAGGCAGGGGTCGGCGACGCCCTCGGCGGCCTCGTCGCTTGCGCGCGAGGCATCGCCAAAGGAGCCGCCGAGCATACCGGGGCCCGCAAAGTAACCAGAGCGGTCCGTGAGCTCCATCTAGCGACCTCCGGCCAGCACCAGATCCTGCAGCGCCGAGTACACCTCGACGCGGCGCGGATCGTCCTGCTTGTCGATGAGCAGCGCCATGGCACCGCGGATATCGCCCTTGGGCGCGCCCTCGAGCGTATCCATAAACTCATTGGCCAGGTCGCGGCCGTAACGGTAGCCGCTCATGGCGCGAGCCTCGCGCTCGATGGCAACGCGCAGCTTGTACGGCACACCGGGATGAAGGATATCGGCCTGCTCGACGGCGGCCTCCACCGTGGACTCGGCATGGAGCTTTTGGTCCAGCAGACCGAGCGCCATGGCAAAGCCGTAGACGGTCTGCGCGGGGCTGGGCGGGCAGCCGGGGATGTAGACATCGACCGGCAGAATCTTGTCCGTGCCACCCCAGACGCAGTAGTTGTCGTAGAAGATGCCGCCGGTGCAGCCACACGCGCCATAGGACACCACGATCTTGGGATCGGGTGCGGCCTCAAAGGCGCGCAGGGCCGGCATGCGCATGGCACGCGTCACGGCACCGGTGTACAGCAGCACATCGGCGTGACGGGGCGAGGGCACGACCTTGATGCCAAAGCGCTCGACGTCGAAGACGGGCGTGATGGAACCGAAGATCTCGATCTCGCAGCCGTTGCAGCCGCCGCAGTCAACACGGTAGACGTACACCGAGCGCTTGATCTTCTTAAGAAGGGTCGCCTTGGCCTTCTCGATGCTCTCGTCGAGCTCGATCTTGGTCGGGCGGTACTGAAGCCGCTCGGGCAAAAGCGTGGGTTCGGCCATGGTTACTCCTCCTTCGTATCAAAATCCATGATGATGCCCTCGACCGGCGCCGGACCAGCGGGAATCTCGGGCGCATCGGGGTTGAGCTCGCGGTCGATATACTCCGGGTTCACGCCGTGGCCGCCCAGATACTCCATGCCGGGACCCTGGGGCTCGCCGGACGCAAGCGTCTCGTTGGCAGCCATGCCGGCAGCGTTGCCGGTCTTTACGGCCGAGGCGGCGCGCAGGGCGTCGAGCTCGCGCTTGCACTCCTGGCACATACCGACGGTGCGGGCGGCCTGCTCGGCCTCCATGCCGCCGGCCTTTTGCAGCAGGCGCTTGGCGTAGTCGATCTCCTTGTGCGGGGCAAACGGCTTGCCGCAGCGCGAGCAGTGCTCGAGCGTATAGACGCTCTTGCTGGTGAGGTCGTCCTTGCTCATGACGGCCAGCTCAAACTCCTCGGTGAGCTTGATGGCCTCCATGGGGCAGGCCTCCTCGCAGCGGCCGCAAAAGATACAGCGGCCGTAGTCGATCGACCAGGTGATGGTGTCGGCCGCAAGGTCGGTGTCCATGCGAATGGCATCGGCCGGGCACGCCACGCCGCAGGCACCGCAGGCGATGCAGAGCTCCGCGTTGTGCTCGGGCTTGCCGCGCATGTCCTTGTTGGTGGGAAACGGCGCAAACGGGTACTTGACCGTCGCGTCGCCGGCCTTGGCGTTAACCTTCCAAAGCTTCAGCATATTAGAGCGCCTCCTCATCGAGCGGAGCGGCCATGGTGCCCTCGCCCGCAAGCGGCGACTTGTCGCGCCAGACGTTCTCGAACTGCTCCTTGTCGAGCACGTGGTCGCGCTTGGCGGCGACATCGGTCACCGTCACGCGGTCGGTGCAGGAATAGCACGGGTCGAGCGAGCCGACGATCAGCGCCGCATCGCCCACGGTGTTGCCGCGGAACATGTAGCGCAGGACCGGCCAGTTACTGTACGTGGCGGCCTTGGCGCGCCAGCGGTAGCACTTCTGGTTATTGCCGAGCATGGCCCAGTGCACGTCCTCGCCGCGCGGCGCCTCGGTGGCACCGATGGCGTACTTGTGCGGGGTGTACTCCCAATCCGTGGTGAGGATGGGGCCCGACGGGCAGTTCTCGAGCATGGTCTCGATCATGTCGATCGAATCGTAGACCTCCTGGATGCGGACGGCGGTACGGCCGAAGGCATCGCAGGTGTCGGCCGTGGCGGCGTGCATCTTTTGGACGTCCGGATCGGCGTAGCCGTCGAAGGGATGGTCAAAGCGCACGTCGCGGGCATAGCCCGAGCCACGCATGAGCGGGCCGACCGGCGAGAAGTCGCGTGCAATCTTGCGGTCCAAGATGCCGATACCGCTCGTACGCTCAATAAAGTTGGGCGTGGAGAGCAAGACGTCGACGAGTTCCTGAACCTCGGAGCGCAGCTGGTGGATGGTCGTGAGCGTGGAGAGCTTCTGCTCAGCCAAAATGTCGCGACGCACGCCGCCGATCACGTTGAGGCCGTAGGTCTTGCGGTGACCGGAGAGCTTCTCGGCCAGGTCCATGGACTTCTCGCGGACGCGGAAGAACTGTTGGAAGCCGGAGTCGAAGCCCGTGTAGTGCGATGCCAGGCCAATGTTGAGCAGATGCGAGTGCAGGCGCTCGACCTCGAGCATGATGGCGCGGATGTACTGGGCGCGCGGCGGGACATGAATGCCCTGGGCGCGCTCGACGGCCTCGGCATAGGCCACCGAGTGGGCGCAGCCGCAGATGCCGCAGATGCGGTCGGCGAGGAACGTCACGGCGTCATAGTTCAGGCGCGTCTCGGCGACCTTCTCCATGCCGCGGTGCACGTAGAACAGACGGTAGTCGGCGTCGACGATCGTCTCGCCCTCGACGAACAGACGGAAGTGGCCGGGCTCGTCAGAGGTGATGTGCAGCGGGCCCATGGGGACGAGTGTGGTCTCCTTGCCCTTGGTGTCGGCCAAGAACTCGTAGTTT
The DNA here is from genome assembly GCA_905216175.1 of uncultured bacterium. GTDB lineage: Bacteria > Actinomycetota > Coriobacteriia > Coriobacteriales > Coriobacteriaceae > Collinsella. The sequence continues at coordinate 7,461 of CAJMSV010000063.1, forward strand.
TCCATGTCGCTCGCGGGAGCGGGACGGAAGCGGTAGTCCATGGAGTCCTTGCGCAGCGGGTATAGGCCGCTGGGCCAGTCATCGGGCAGCACCAGGCGGCGACGATCGGGCAGGCCCTCGGGGATCAGGCCGAACATATCGCGCAGCTCGCGCTCGCCCCACACGCAGGCGGGGACGAACGGCGTCACGGACGGGAACGTCATCTTGGCGGGATCGACCTCGGCGCGGACGGTCACCCAGCCGGGATCCTCCCCCTCCATGGAGATGACGTAGTACACGGCGTAACGGCCGCACAGGCTGCGCTCATCGTTGCCGATGATCACGGGAATCCAGCCGTAGCGCTCGTAGTACAGGTAGTGGACGGCCTCGGGCAGCTTGTCCTGCTTGACGGTAATCGTCAGCTGGTCCTCGCACTGCCACTCAACCTTCTCGATAGCGCCCGGCACTGCGGCGCTCAGGGCCTCGACGTGGCTTTCGCAACGACGAGCGTAGTCCTTCTTTTCAGGTTCTGCCATGGTGCTAATTCACCTCGCTTGTCTTGGTCTGGGAACTGAACACCATGCGGTAGAGAGGAGCCTCGTGGAGCTCTTCGACGCTCTGGTTCAAAACGACGGACGTTGCATCCTCGACGCCGCTCGTGATGGCGACCGGGGTGGCGATACCGAACCACATGACCACGATCGCGAGGGCGATCTCGGGGATGATCATGAGGGCGGGCACCTCGTGGCGCTTCATGCCCTCGGGCGCCTTGCCGAAGATGGACTTGAGCGCGATGCCGGTAAGGGCAAAGTACACGCCGGTGAGGCCAATGGCCACGAGCACGACCACCCAGATGGGACCGGACTGGACGCCGGCCACGAAGGTGAGGAACTCGGAGATGAACAGGGCGAACGGCGGGAAGGCGGCGAGCGCGAGCAGGGCGATGATGGTGAGCGCTGCCGTGACGGGAGCGATCTCGACGACGCCCTTGATCTTGTTCAGGTCGCGGGTGTGGTAGATGTGCTGGATGTTACCGGCCATGCAGAAGGCGAGCGCCTTCGTGAAACCGTGGAAGATGCAGTGCAGCAGGCAGGCGGCGATACCGAGCGGACCACCGATACCCAGGCACAGCGCGACCACGCCGACGTTGTCGACGGAGGAGTACGCGAAGCGGCGCTTGATATCGTCCTGCTTAAAGATGCACAGGGCGGCCACCTGGATGGTCAGCGTGCCTAGGATGAGCAGGTGTGTATGTTTATAGGTGGCGACCACCGTGATGATGGACAGGGAGTAGAAGCGGATGATCACCAGCATGGCGCACTTGAGCAGCACGCCCGAGAGCAGCGCGGAGACCGGGCTCGGAGCCTGGGAGTGCGCGTCGGGCAGCCAGGTGTGCATGGGGAACAGGCCCGCCTTGGTGCCGAAGCCGATGACGATGAACGCGAACGCGAGGCGCACGAGCATCGGGTCGAACTGGTCGGCGTAGGGCATGATGGAGGTGAGGAAGGCGGCCTCATGCGCGTTGGGCATGATATCGGCGGCGTTCGCGTAGATGAGCAGCGTGCCGATCAGGCCGAAGGCCACACCGGCGGTGCAGACCATCGCGTACTTCCAAGACGCCTCGAGCGCCTGGTCGTGTAGATGCCCACGAGGAACACGGTCGACAGCGTAGTGGCCTCGACCGCCGCCCAGGTGAGGATGATGTTGTTGGACAGGCAGGCGAGCAGCATCGTGAAGACGAACAGGCTGAACAGCGCGTAGTACTGCTTGGCGCGCTCGGCCGGCATGGTCTTCTCCTCGATATCGATCTTGATATAGGAGATGGAGTACACGCCGGTGATGAACCCGATGATGCCTACCAGAAGGACGAAGATCGACGAGAGCGAATCGAGATGGAGCCACAGGCCCAAAGCGTCGATATTCTGCCCGCTCGAGAGCATGGTTCCCGCGGTGACGACCGAAAGGACAAGGGTCGCCGCGACGGAGATGGTGTTGAGCCCCGCGAAGACGTTGTAGGACGTCGTCTTGGGGAGCGCAGCCATAATCAGTGAGAACACGAGAGGACAAGCGAGCAGGGCGACCGTCAGCATTGAAACATCCATGGCCTACCCCTTCAATTCGGTCAGGTCGTGGGAGTCGAGCGACTTGGTGTCGTTCCAAATCCTCACGACGACGGCGGACATGATGATGACGGCGAAGATGGCGTCGGTGGCGATGCCGATCTCGATGATCTCGGGGGCCGTGGGCGCGAGCAGAGCGAGCGTCACGTGGCTACCGTTCTCCATAAGGCAGTTCCCGAAGATCTGCTTGAGGATGTTGCGCTGGGAGATGATGCAGGTGAGGCACTCGAAGAAGTGAGCGAAGCTAATAGCGAGCGCAGGCGTTGCGACCTCGGCCGTGGGCAGGCTGATCTGCGTCACAACGGCAAAGCAGATCGCGACCTCGACGGCGATGATGCAGATGGCCCACGCGGGCTTAAGGCCGGCCTTGAGCGCTGCGTCGCTCGGCACGCCCATCTTCTTGTATGCGCGGATGAGGATGTAAGGGACCAGGACGACCTTAGAGATAAAGGCAGATACGGC
>CAJMSV010000064.1 GCA_905216175.1 uncultured bacterium
TTACGCGCTTCCAACGGGGATCTTCCAATTGCGTCTCGGAGGGAAGCTGCAGGCGTGGGCCTGCTTCTTCGCGACGCCCTGGGTGTCTTCGACGACATCCAGCTTGCGCGTTCTGCTTTCGGCAAGATTGAGCTTGTGGATGGGGAGGCCCCCTCTATTTCCATTTCACATGGCGGAAGCGTGGCCGTCCTCGCTGTTTCCGATGTTGCTCGGTCGGTCGGAGGACCTATTGGCGTGGATATCGAGACGATTGATGAGATTGCTCCCGTTGCGGTTGGGCGTATGGCAAACGACGACGAGCGCGCGTGGATTAACGCTGCCCCCAATTTGCAAGAACGCAATTTTCGCCTGAGTCAGACGTGGACGCGCATCGAGGCCATCCTCAAGGCTGAAGGCGTCGGGTTTTCGATTGACCCTCGCAAAGATGGCATGCCCGGTGGATGGAATACTTCGTCGGTGATATACGGTCGCTGCGTCATCTCTTGTGCGGCGCGCTCTATGCCTCGTATCGTCCTCAAGGAGCATATCTTTCGGGTAGCATAGGAGCCAATCGCCAATAGGGGAGGCCGCTATGCCACTAAACGCTCAAAACGATATTGCTTCACGGATCGAGGATACCGTCTTTGAACTTATGGGGACGACGCCGGGGCAGGCGATTAAGGTGACCGATGCGCTGAGGCTCGCGCACACCGCGAAATCGACGTTTTACCGCTGCTATCGTTCTGTTGACGACGTTGTTAAGCGATTTGAGGACGATTTGCTCCACAACATGCAAGATATTAACGACGTTGCCCTTGAGGCGCGCTTTGGTGACGCTCAGCTCGATCCGACGCCGACGATGATCAAGCGGATGGAGTTCCTGCAACGCAATCGTTCGAAGGTGCTCGCGCTCAACAGTGAAAATGGGGACCCCGTGTTCACGCATAAGGCTACGATTTTTAAGCATGAGTATTTTCGCGACCGTCTGCGCTCAACGTTTTCTGATGAGACCGATCTTGACCTGTATCTGGCCTTTGCGCTCGCGGGACATCACAACCTTGTCCAGTATTGGCTCGAGGTCCGTCCCGATTTGGAAGCGCGCACCGTTGCCGCCGCGCTCAATCGCATGTTCTATGCGCCGCTGTTTGTCGACGATGCGTCGCGTCACTGGCACCCACGCATCCCCGATTTTGAAAAGCCGCTCGGGTGAACGGCTGATTTTTAGGGATGAACGGTTGCATAGGTTGCGGATTCAGAGCAATCCGGCCCTATGAATCGATTTAAGTATGGCTATTTATCTGCTATTTGGAACGCCTATCCCCGATGTGTCCCATATGATGGGACACATCGGGGCTTTTTGTCTCACGCGTCTCGTTTAACCCCTCGTAAACTAAAGCTACGTTCAAAAGAACCACTGCAGTAGTTCAACGTGTGACGGCACAGAAAAGCCGCGAGCGCTCTCTCACCTTCGCTCGCGGCCGGACTGCGCCATCATTCCGTACACCTTCACATGATTAGGATGTGATATTCAGTGGTTACGCTCGGAAAGAACATGCGCAGCGTCTCGATTGTAGGCGTGGGCTGCACCCCGTTCAAGGATTTTGAGGAGCATCCCGAGACCCAGGGTATTGGCGAGGGCGAGGCGGTTGGCTATGCGGCCCTCGAGGCAATTGCCGATGCCGGTCTTGAGCCCCGCGATATCGACTTTTTCTATCACGGCAGCGCCAATCCGTATCTCGTTGGCGATTGCATTACCCCCAACATGCAGGTTGCCGATTGGTTTGGCGTTCGTGCCAAGGGCTCCGTCCATCATTCCGAGGCTTGCTGCACGGGTTACGTCGCCCTTGAGCAGGCCGTGATGGCGGTTGCTTCCGGTGCTTACGACGTTGTCCTTACGGGTGCTTGCGACTTGGCTTCGACGCTTCCCGTTGAGCATATGCCCTCCCATATTCGTCAGGACTTTACGCTCGACGTCATGATTCCCTCGCTCGATAAGATCTATGACCGTGCTTATGGTCGTCCGCTCGACGGCGCCTTTGGCGTGTCGTTCGACAACTGGATCAACGAGTATTCGATGCAGTACGACCTTACCGCCGATCAGATCGATGACGCCCTGAACGGCCTTACCAAGAGCCTTCGCCGCGGTGCCGTCCTGAATCCCCTTGCCTGGTACGAGACCACGGTCGAGGAGGACGCGAAGGCAGCTGGGTTCGATACCGCCGACGAGTATCTCAAGAGCATGTACAACCCGCGCGTTACGCAGTACCTGCGCGTTACCGGTTTTGAGAAGAAGTGCGACGGTGCCGCCGCTGTTGTCGTAATGCCCACAGAGAAGGCCAAGGCCATGGGTGTCCCGTATGCACCTATCGAGGTTATGGGTACGGGTGCCTCTGCTGTCGAGGCCGGTCTGCTCCACAACGAGCACTGGGCTACCGAGCTTGCCGCCAAACAGGTTTATGACCTTACTGGCGTGAGCCCCGATGAGATCGACCTGTTCATGTGCAATGACTTCTTCCTGGCTTCTGAGATCGTCTCGGCCGAGGAGTGCGGCTATATTCCGCGCGGCGAGGCTTGGAAGTACGCGATCGATGGTCGCACCGCTTTTGACGGCGATAAGCCCATCAACCCGCACGGTGGCCGTTGCAACTTCGGTCACGCTCATGGCGCATCCGGCATCGCCGATATCGTCGAGGCCGTCAAGCAGATGCGTGGCGTCGCTGGTGCTACCCAGATGAAGAAGATCCCCGAGACGGCATTCCTGCGCGGTTTTGGCGGTTCTCAGAACGTGCGCTGCCAGATTCTTCGTACCGTCGCCTAAACGACCACGGTTTTTGATTTCCCATAAGGAGTATTCTCATGCAACTCAAAGATATGGAGCCCGTGGTCAAGAAGTTCTACACGGGTCTTGAAGAGGGCATCTATTGGGCACGTCAGTGCCCCGAGTGTGGAGCTGTCGAGTTTCCGCCTCACCTTGCCTGCAATGCCTGCGGCTACCACAAGACCGATTGGGTCCAGGTTTCCGGTCACGGCCATCTGATCGATTTTACCCTGCCTGGTCCGCAGAACGACAAGCCCTACCTTAAGGAGTATGGCAAGTACGCCTACGGCGCCGTCGATATCGACGAGGGTTCTCAGTACACCTACGTCATCTACGGCATTACCAAGAAGAAGGCCCCCGAGATTCGCGCCAAACTCATGGCGGGCGAGACCGTTGGCGTCCATGCCAAGGTCATCGACCGTCCGGGCTACAAAGAGCTTACGTTCGAGCTTGACGACTAAGTTTTCACCCTTGTAACAATTCGATTCCTCTCTTAGGCCACGGCGGGACCCATGTCTCCAGCCCGCCGTGGTCGCCCCTCTTTTTATTTTAGAAAGGCTTTGTCATGAACGAAGAGCTCACTCAGCAGATCTGCGATTTTGCCAAGTCCGCCTACAACTATGACGGCGATGTGACCCCCGAGACGACGTTCGAGACCCTGGGCAAAGGCTCGATGAAGATGATCGCCCTGACGTCCATGATCGAGAACGAGCTCGATGCCGAGGTTCCCGTTCGCGAGGTCATGGTCATGAAGACCATCGGCGAGCTTATCGAGCGCACTGCCGAAGAGATGGAGTAACTGCCATGGACCTGATGCAGACCCTGCGCGAGCAGGCTGCCGCCAAGCCTATGCGCGTTGCTTTTCCCGAGGGCGAAAACGAGACCATGATGCAGGCGGTCGCAAAGATCGCCGCCGAGCATCTTGCCGAATGTGTGCTGGTCGGCGACGGCGGTGAGCTCAGGGAGCTTGCCGATGAGCGCGGCATCTCCCTTGACGGCATCGAGATTGTCGATGTGACCGACGAGGAGGCGAACGCCGCTTGTTGCGAGCGCTACCTTTCTCATCCGGATTGCAAGTTTAAGCCCAAGGGCGCTGCGCGCCGTATGACGCGTCCGCTTGAGCGCGCCCTGATTTTGCAGGTGCTCGGCGATGTCGACGTTATGTTCGCCGGTATCGATAACGCTACGGGCGATATCATCCTGGCGGGTCAGACCATCGTCGGTCTTGCTGACGGGGTGGACACCGTGAGCTCGTGCGGTATCGCCGACATTCCCAACTGGAACGGCGGCGAAGGCGGCCTTTTGGCTTTTGGCGATTCTGCCGTTTGCGTTGACCCCACGAGCGAGGAGCTTGCCTCGATCGCGATTTCGTCGAGTGAAACGGTGCGCTCGCTGACCGGATGGGATATCCGTTGCGCGCTGCTTTCGCATTCGACTGACGGTTCGATGGATAACGAACTCGTCGATAAGGTACGTCGTGCTCGCGAGATTGCCAACGATCGCCGTCCCGACCTTGCCATCGATGGTGAGTTCCAGTTTGATTCGGCGATTAACCCCAAGGTCGCGGCCAAGAAGGTGCATCGTGAGTCTGCTGTTGCGGGCCAAGCCAACGTGGTCATCTGGCCCGATATCAACGTGGGCAATATCGGTGTCAAGATCATCCAGAATCTGACCGGCGCCAATGCTTACGGCCCCATGCTTCAGGGCTTTAAGAAGATCGTGTGCGATTGCTCGCGCTCTGCGCCCGTCGACGAGATCGTCGGCAACGTGGTGATGAGCTGCGTGCGCGCCCAGGCGCTTTAGGAGGCTTAATGTATGTCCGATAAAAAGACTCCCTGGCGCGTTCTGGTAATCAACCCGGGTTCCACTTCCACGAAGGTGGGCGTGTTTGAGGGTGATGAGTGCAAGCTCAGCAAGAACGTTGCGCACGATGCGAAGGACCTTGCCCAGTTCGACGGGGTTTCGGCTCAGATGCCGTATCGCTGCGATCTGATCCTTGGAGCGCTGGGGGAGGCGGGCCTGAAGCTCGAGGACTTTGATGCCTTTGTCGGTCGCGGCGGCGGTCTGCTTTCGCTGCCCGGTGGTACGTATGCCATCAACGCGGTCATGCTCGAGCATGCCCGCATCGGTGCGAATGGCGTTCGGCACCCGGCGCAGTTGGGTCCCCAGATTGCCCATGAGTTCGCCTCAAAGACAGGAAAGCCTTCTTTTGTGGTGAATCCTCCCGATACCGACGAACTGTGCGACCTCGCACGTATGACGGGCATTAAGGGCGTGTATCGAAACGTGCACCTGCACGCCCTTAATCTCAAAGAGACCGCCATCCGCCATGCGGCAAAGCTCGGTCGCGCATATGACGAGTGCAACTTTATTGTCTGTCATATCGGCGGCGGCATCTCTATCTCGGCTCATCTTAAGGGCAAGATGGTGGACGGCAACGACATCGTCGGCGGCGAGGGTCCCATGGCACCTACGCGCTGTGGATCGGTTCCCGCGATCGAGGTCGCAAAGTACACCGCGGAGCACGGTCTTGATGTCGCCCGTGCCCATTGCATGAAGACGGGCGGCTTTGTCGATCTTTTGGGTACCTCCGATGCCATCGAGGTGTGCGAACGTTCTGCAGCGGGCGATAAGGCCGCAGCTCGCGCCTGGGATGCGATGGTCTATCAGATCTGCAAGTGGATCGGCGAGATGGCGTGCGTTCTTAAGGGCGAAGTCGATGGCATCCTGCTTGGAGGCGGCATGGTTCACAGCAAGGAACTCGTTGCTGCCATCGAAGACGCTTGCTCTTGGATTGCCCCCGTATCGGCTTATCCCGGCGAGTTTGAACTCGAGGCGATGGCGTCTGGCGCCTGCCGCGTGCTCGATGGCGTCGAGGAGGCTCTCGTGTACAGCGGAGAGCCCGTATTCACCGGATTCAGCGACTGATAGTGCTGTGTTTGGGGCGGCCGATGGTGACGTCCGACCGCTCCGCCCCTTTTTCTAAGTGTAAGGATGGATCATGGATAAAACCAAGATTAAGTACCTGGTGGGCATTTACGCAGCCGCCATGTGCATCATGGGCATGCTCGTGCCCGTTCCCATCGTGGCTTCTGTTGCTGCTGCGTTTCCCAACGAGAACATCGCTGCCGTTCAGATGATTATCGGCATCATTCCGTTGATGATGGCGCTGTCCGCCATGCTCGTCTCCTCACAGCTTGCCTCACGCGTGTCCAAGAAGAAGACGACGCTCGTTGGCCACGTTATTGTGATGTTGGCAGGCGCCTCGGTGCTGGTGTTCCACGACTCGCTCGGCCAGGTCCTTGCGGCGTCTGCCGTGATGGGTCTTGGCCTTGGCGCCGTGCAGAACTCGACCGACGCTCTGATCGCCGACTACTTCGGTGGAAAGCAGCGTTCGTTTGTCATGGGCATCTACTCCACCTTTGTTGCTCTTGGCGGCATTATCTGGACGATGGTTTCCGGCATTTTGGGTTCTGCCGAGTGGTTCCACAGCTATGCGGCGTACTTCATCATGATCATTTTCATCGTGATCGAGGCTGTTTGCCTTCCCGAGGGTCATCTTGAGCCTAAGCGTAAGGTCAACGTGTTTGCCAACATGCCCAAAGAGGTCGCAATTATCACGGTCATGAGCTTTGTGTTCGTACTCACGTTCCAGCTCTTTAGCTCCAATGTCTCGCTGCTTGTCGTGGGCCGCGGCTTTGGCGGCACTGTTGAGGCTGGCCTCGCTTCGACCGTCATGACGGTCGCCGGCATTGCGGCTGGCCTTTTGGTGGGCCCGTTGTTTGCCAAGTTCAAGAACCTGTCGATGCCGATCGCGTGGGGCGTGACGCTCGTTGGCCTGGGCCTGACGCTGGTTGCACCCGCCTTTATGGTGCTGTGCGTTGCGGGCTTTGTCGTCGCTCTTGGCAAGGAGACATACGTACCGCTGGAGGGCAATTTTGCCGCCGGCAACTCTGCTCCCGAGGGACGTGCGTTTAACCTTGCCATTGGCATGGCAGGCATCAACTTTGGTATGGCGCTGTCTCCCATTGTGTTTGAGGCCGTGACGTCGCCGTTTGGTGCAACGATTGACCAGAAGTTCATCGCCGGCATGATTGTCTGTGCGGCTTGTGTCGTCTTTGGCGCCATTAAGTATCGCAAGCTGACTCCGGCGCAGCTCGCCGAGGCCGAAAAGATGGCGGCCAGCGGCGAGGCGGAGTAGCCACTCGAGTAGTTGCTTTGCCGCACATCATGTTTTATCGGGGCCGCCGACATATGCCGGCGGCCCTCTTTCTATCAATGGCTTGATAGCTCGCGAAGAGAAAAATAGCTCCTTGCCTATCGAATGCCGGCGGACGGGGCGCCGGGGCTGTAGTCTTCCGAGCGTTTGCAGTCCTGTCGCTCCGTCCGCCGGCATTCGACCGCAACATGTTGGTCAAGCATAATCTTTTGGATTCTTTTGGCGTGAGCGGCTTGGTTTTGGTAGGATTTGTCAGCGGCTTGACTAAGGGGGTTTTATAACTGCCATGCAGGTAGCCGTGTTGGTAACGTTTTACCGACTTCCCAAGAACCCCTCATTTTTAATGCGTCTGCAAAATGACTAATTGCTTTGACCTGCTGAAACACTATATGTTGTGTTTGACCTAAAAAAAGAATACAGGATATAGATGCCTCTTTGTCGTATGATAGATGGCGGACAGAGAACGAGAACCTTATCGCCCCATTTGGATAGATCTTCGAGCCCCTTGATTGGCTGCGAGGATTGTCCGCATGAGGGCCTATGGTTATCGAGAACACAGATTGCGCGACGGCGCCGCAAGACAGGGGCAAGCCCTGCCGGGTATCGTTTGGCTCTGAAGCGCGATGAGGCCACGAAGCGAAAGAGGCAAGAGGATGAAGATCATCAAGCGCAGCGGCACCGAGGTTGTCTTTGACATCGATAAGATCGTCAATGCCATCCGCGCCGCAAACTTGGAGGTCGAGGAGAGCTCTCGTCTTACCGACCGCCAGGTGGTTTACGCGGCACAAAACGTCGCCGAGGCATGCGAGAACGCGGGTCACACCGTGTCGGTCGAGGAGATCCAGGATCTGGTCGAGGACGAGATCATGCGTCTCGACTGCTACGAGGTCGCTCGCCATTACATCATCTATCGCTATGTTCAGAGCCTGAAGCGCCAGAAGAACACGACCGACGACAAGATTCTGTCGCTGATTGAGTGCAACAACGAAGAGGTCAAGCAGGAGAACTCCAACAAGAACCCGACCGTCAATTCCGTTCAGCGTGACTACATGGCCGGCGAGATCTCCAAGGACCTGACTCAGCGTGTGCTGCTGCCCCAGGAGATTGTGGATGCCCACAATGAGGGCCTGATTCACTTCCATGATTCGGACTACTTTGCCCAGCACATGCATAACTGCGACCTGGTGAACCTGGAGGATATGCTCCAGAACGGTACTGTTATCTCGGGTACGCTGATTGAGAAGCCGCACAGCTTCTCGACCGCTTGCAACATCGCGACGCAGATCATCGCCCAGGTTGCTTCCTCCCAGTACGGTGGCCAGTCGATTTCGCTGACCCATCTCGCCCCGTTCGTCGAGGTGAGCCGTCAAAAGATTCGCGGCGAGGTCGCCCGCGAGCTCGAGGAGCTCGGCGTTTCCGCATCTCCCGAAAAGGTCCGCGAGGTTGTTGAGGATCGCCTGCGTGACGAGATCCGTCGCGGCGTCCAGACGATTCAGTATCAGGTCGTGACCCTTATGACCACCAATGGCCAGGCGCCGTTCGTGACGGTCTTTATGTATCTTAACGAGGCCCGTACGCCTCAGGAGAAGCACGACCTTGCCATGATCGTGGAGGAGACGCTTCGCCAGCGCTACGATGGCGTTAAGAACGAGGCCGGCGTTTGGATTACCCCGGCATTCCCCAAGCTCATCTATGTACTCGAGGACGATAACGTTCACGAGGATTCCCCGTACTTCTACCTGACCCAGCTGGCTGCCAAGTGCACCGCCAAGCGCATGGTTCCTGACTACATCTCCGAGAAGAAGATGCGCGAGCTCAAGCTGTCGAAGGGCGAGACCGCCGGCAACGGCGATTGCTATACCTGCATGGGCTGCCGCAGCTTCTTGACGCCCGATCGCTCGGGCAACGGTTTTAACAACGTTGCCAACGCGCTGAACTACGACCCGAACAAGCCCAAGTACTATGGTCGCTTTAACCAGGGCGTCGTGACCATCAACCTGCCTGATGTCGCACTGAGCTCGCATCAGGATATGGACAAGTTCTGGAAGATCTTCGATGAGCGCCTTGAGCTGTGCCACCGTGCCCTGCTGTGCCGTCATGAGCGCCTGATGGGTACGCTTTCTGACGCCGCACCGATTTTGTGGCAGTACGGCGCCCTCGCTCGTCTGAAGAAGGGCGAGACAATCGATAAGCTGCTCGTGGGCGGATACTCCACCATCAGCCTGGGCTATGCCGGCCTGTATGAGTGCGTCAAGTACATGACGGGCCACAGCCACACCGAGAAGGAGGGCACGCCGTTTGCCATGGCCGTCATGCAGCGCATGAACGACAAGTGCGCCGAGTGGAAGGCCGAAAGCGATATTGACTTCTCGCTGTACGGTACCCCGCTTGAGTCGACGACCTACAAGTTCGCCAAGTGCCTGCAGCGTCGTTTTGGCATCATCCCGGGCGTGACGGACAAGGGCTACATCACCAACAGCTACCACGTCCACGTGTCCGAGGAGATCGACGCATTCGACAAGCTCAAGTTCGAGGGTATGTTCCAGCAGCTTTCGCCGGGCGGTGCCATCTCCTACGTCGAGGTTCCCAACATGCAGGACAACCTCAAGGCTGTCATTCGCGTGATGCAGTACATCTACGACAACATCATGTACGCCGAGCTCAACACCAAGAGCGACTACTGCCAGGTGTGCGGCTACGACGGTGAGATCAAGATTGTCGAGGATGACGGCAAGCTGGTGTGGGAGTGCCCCAATTGCGGCAATCGTGACCAGGAGAAGATGAATGTCGCCCGTCGCACGTGCGGTTACATCGGTACCCAGTTCTGGAACCAGGGCCGAACCGAGGAGATCCGCGACCGCGTGCTGCATCTCTAATACCGCTCCGGGGCTGAGCCGGGAGGGGCGCAAGGGGGATTTGAGGGGAATTAGGGGAGTACAGGGCAAGACGGAGGGCCCCATTAATGGGCAAAATTAGGGGCGGGGCACATAAAGGGGGAAAACCC
>CAJMSV010000065.1 GCA_905216175.1 uncultured bacterium
GCTCCCCACAGCAGGGCGGCGGATGCCGCCAGGTGGGCACCGGCTGAAAAGCCGACGAAGGTGATCTAATCCGCCGCAATGCGCAGATCCGCCGCATTCCGGCGCAGGTACAGGATGGCGGACGCGGCTTCGGTCAGCGGCTGCCACAGCAGCGGGGCGTGGGCGGTGGAATAAATCAGGGTGAACACATGGTAGCCGGCCTGCAAAAACTGGACGGCAACAGGGTCCGCTTCGCGCGAGGAGCAGTAGCGGTAGCCGCCGCCGGGCAGGATCAGCACTGCCGGGCGGGTGTTGTAGCTGGGCATTTCGGTGGGTTCGTCACGCAGGTAGCCGGTCAGCATAGCACCGGTGGCAAGTTTATATTCTACAAATTTCATAACATCAGGCTCCTAATGATAAATATGAAGATACAGTTATTAGGATAGCGCAAAAAATGTGCTTTGAAAAGCCTTTTTCTGTATTTTACATACAGTTTTTTAACTTTTTGTAAAAAGGGCAATCAGGACTTGCACTTTGCGGGTAAGAGTGCTAATATATGCTTAGCACTTAAAGCACGCGAGTGCTAAACCATAAAATATATAAAAGTGAGGTCATTGTAACTATGGCAATGCATCAGTTTAAGGCCGAGAGCAAAAAGCTGCTTGACCTGATGATCAATTCTATTTATACCAACCGCGAGATTTTCCTGCGCGAGCTGATCTCCAACGCATCGGATGCCTGCGACAAGCTGTATTTCAAGAGCCTGACGGACACTTCCATCAACGTAAAAAAAGAAGACCTGCACATTCATATTGCAGCCGATAAAGAGAACCGCACCCTGACCATCAGCGATAACGGCATTGGCATGACTGTCGAGGAGCTGGAGAAGAACCTGGGTACCATCGCCCATTCCGGCAGCCAGGAGTTCAAGACCGAGAATGCCGAGAGCCAGGGCAACGATGTGGACATCATCGGCCAGTTTGGCGTGGGATTTTACTCTGCCTTCATGGTAGCGAGCCGTGTGCGCGTTGTGAGCCGCGCTTTTGGTTCTGACGAAGCCAACGTGTGGGAGAGCGACGGCCTTGAGGGCTACACCATCGAGCCCGCCGAGCGCGCCACCCATGGTACCGATGTTATCCTGACGATCCGCGAGGACGAGGGCGGCGAAGACGGCGAGGGCTTTGATACCTACCTGTCCGAGTGGGGCCTCAAGAACTTGATCAAGCAGTACAGCAACTACGTGCGCTACCCCATCCAGATGATGGTTACCAAGCATCGCGAGAAGCCCAAGCCCGAGGACGCTGGCGACGACTATACGCCCGAGTGGGAGGATTATGAGGAGCTCGAGACCGTCAACTCTATGACTCCCATCTGGAAGAAGCGCGCCTCCGACGTGGAGCAAAAGGACTACAGCGAGTTCTACAAGAGCACGTTCCACGGCTTCGAGGACCCGGCGCGCACCATCAGCTTCGATGCCGAGGGCGCGCTCGAGTACGACGCGTGGCTGTTTGTTCCCGGCCGCGCGCCGTTCGACCTGTTCAGCACGGACTACGAGATGGGCCTGGCGCTCTACAGCTCAAACGTGCTGATTATGGAGAAGTGCGCCGACCTGCTGCCCGACTACTACAACTTCGTGCGCGGTGTCGTGGACTCTGCCGACGTGACGCTCAATATTTCGCGTGAGACGCTGCAGCAGAACCGTCAGCTCAAGGCCATTGCCAAGCGTGTGGAAAAGAAGATCACCGCTGACCTTGAGGATATGCGTGACAACGACCGCGAGGCCTACGAGAAGTTCTTTGAGAACTTTGGCCGCGGTCTTAAGTACGGTATCTACTCGAGCTATGGCATGAAGGCCGATGAGCTCGCCGACCTGCTGCTGTTCTGGTCTGCCAAGGAACAGAAGATGATTACCCTGGCCGAGTATGCCAAGGGCATGCCCGAGGATCAGAAGGCCATCTACTACGCCGCCGGCGACTCGCGTGAGCGCCTGGCCAAGATGCCCGTGGTAAAGGGCGTGCTCGACCGCGGCTATGACGTGCTGCTGCTGACGCAGGATGTGGATGAGTTCACGTTCCAGGCTATGCGTGAGTACGTTGCTGCCGATATGCCCAAGATTTACGAGGACGATGCAGCTCGCGAGGCTGCCGAAAAGGCCGTGGCCGACGGTGCCGAGCCCGAGGTTGAGGACCGTCATCTGGAACTTAAGAACGTTGCGACCGGCGATCTTGATCTGGCGACCGATGACGAGAAGAAGGAGGCCGAGGACGCCACCAAGGAGAATGAGGACCTCTTTGGCGCGATGAAGGAGGCACTCGGCGACAAGGTCGAGAAGGTCGCCGTCTCTGCGCGCTTGACCGATGCCCCCGCCTGCATCACCACCGAAGGCCCGCTGTCGCTCGAGATGGAGAAGGTGCTCCAGAAGGGTCCCGAGGGTGCGCCCGACGGCATGCCCAAGAGCCAGCGCGTGCTCGAGCTCAACGCCAAACACCCGGTCTTCGCCAAGCTTGTTGCTGCCCAGAAGGCCGGCGACGCCGATAAGATCAAGCAGTACTCCGGCCTGCTCTACGATCAGGCCTTGCTGGTCGAAGGCATCCTCCCCGAGGATCCCGTAGCCTTCGCGGCAGCCGTCTGCAACTTGATGTAGTTCGGGGATACGGCACCGTAACTAGATTAGAACGAGAGTGGATAATCTCCCACTTTTGGCTCGGATGCGGGCTTGAAGTGGGAGATTTTCCACTTTCGTTTGCTTTTGTACGGAGTAGTCATTGGGGACGTTCTTAAACGACTAATCGGATTGCTAATTTGTGCGGGTTGTGGTTTTGTGACCTGCTGAGATTAATGATACTGTACATCTGTACGTTAACTTATCTTCGTAGTATATTGCTACCCGCAAAACTCAGCACCATTGTGCCGTGAGACACTAAAGCGCCTACGTACAATGGTTGTCGATAGTACGATTCGATTCAACGACAGGATGGATGGTCCAAGCGTGAGTCTCGGCAGCAAACTATCCAACGCAAAGGTCTCCTTTGCGATATTTAAGCGCGACATTAAGCGATTGCTTATGAACCCCGTCGCCTTGGTGGTTACCCTGGGCGTGTGCGTTATTCCCTCGCTGTACGCCTGGTACAACATCGTGGCAAACTGGGATCCGTACGGAAACACCCAGGGCATCAAGATTGCCATCGCCAACAATGACCAAGGAACTCAAAACGACCTGGTGGGCGAGCTCAATGCGGGCGACCAGGTCGTCGACCAGCTCAAAGAGAACGATCAGCTGGGCTGGACCTTCGTCGATTCGGCCGCCGATGCTAAAGAGGGCGTCGAGAGCGGTGAATATTACGCTGCCATCGTGATCCCCAAGAACTTCTCTGACAATCTTGTCTCAATGCTCGACGGCAATTACCATCAGCCCAAGCTCACGTACTACGTCAACGAGAAGAAGAGCGCTATTGCGCCCAAGGTCACCGACACTGGCGCCAATACCATCGAGGAGCAGATCAACTCGGAATTTGTCTCTACGGTGGGCGAGACTGTTGCCGGAATCGCGAAAGATGCCGGAGTCGATTTAAAGGACAAAGCGACCCAGACCCAGGATTCGCTGGCTGGTTCGGTGTCCGAAGCGTCTGATACCCTGGGCGAAGTACGTGATTCCATCGGCGATATGAACACCGCCATCGACAAGACAAGCAGCTCGATTGCTTCGGCCGATGCTGCGTTGGCGGGCCTGCAGGGACAGGCGCCTTCGCTAACGCAGGCAATCGCTCAGGGTAATGATCTGCTGGGCGAAGCTCACACCACGGCTGGCAAGTCCATCACCTCGCTCTCCAAGGCACTTTCGGAGGGCAGCCTTGCGCTCACCAAGACGTCAGCCTCCGCGAACGCTGCGATTGGCAAGCTGACGGGTACGGTCACATCTACGACCACCCGCATCGACAACTCGCTCGAGTCTCTCCAAGCGACGATCGATCACAATAAGGCCGTTATCGGGCACTTGGAGATTCTCGTCAATGACACGTCGACAGGTTCCGAGGAAATTGACGCGCGCATTGTATCGACCATCGATTCGCTTCGCGAGCAAAACCAGAAGCTGCAGAGCATCAAGGATGGCCTTTCTGCACAGTCGAGCGCCATGTCAAACGACGCTACGGCAATCTCGAACGCGAGCAACGCACTCAACGCGGCAATTCAGACCGGTACGGCTAACCTCGGTCAGGCTCAGACCGATCTGGGGCAGAACGCGCTGCCGAAGGCTTCGAGCGCGCTGGACTCCTTTGCCGCCGTTTCGGGCGATTTGACCGGCATTGTGTCGGGTATGACCCCCACGATTGCGAGCGCGCGTGGCACGCTGGCCCAACTCGATGCGACGCTCAAGCAGGCCAAGACCACGCTGGCCCAGACCGATTCCTCACTTGCCAAGGTCCAGGACAAGCTTGCAACCGCCGCCAACGACATCGCGGCCCTGCAGACTTCCGAGTCCATGGGCGAGCTGGCTGATCTGATGGGCGTCGATGTCAATGACGTCGCAGATTTCATGGCATCTCCGGTTGCGCTCACGTCTAAGTCGATCTATCCGGTCAAGAGCTTCGGCTCGGGCATTGCTCCTTTCTACACCAATCTGGCGCTGTGGGTGGGCGGCTATGTGCTCATCGCCATCTATAAGCTCGAAGTCGACCGCGAAGGCATCGGCAGCTTTACCGCGCGTCAGGGCTACTTTGGTCGCTGGTTGCTCCTGGTAATCCTGGGCGCTTTGCAGGCCATCATCGTTACGGTGGGCGATCTGGTCATTGGCGTGCAGTGCGTCAACCCGCTCCTATTTGTGCTGGGTGGCATTGCCATCTCGTTTACGTACGTCAACATCATTTACGCGCTGTCCACTACGTTTAAGCACATCGGTAAGGCAATCGGCGTCATTCTGGTTATCGTGCAGATTCCGGGTTCATCGGGTATGTACCCCATCGAGATGATGCCCGGCTTCTTCCAGTGGCTGCATCCGCTGCTGCCCTTTACCTACGGCATCAATCTGCTGCGTGAGACGGTCGGCGGCATGTACTCGTTCAACTACCTGTTTAACCTGTGCATTCTGGGCGTGTTCTTGATCGTGGCGCTCTTTATCGGCCTGCAACTGCGTCCGCTGCTGCTCAACCTCAACCTGCTCTTCGATAAGCAGCTTTCCACGACGGGTCTGATGATCTGCGAGTCCAATGACCTGCCGCGCCAGCGCTACTCGCTGCGCACGGCCATGCGTGTCATGCTCGATTCCGATTCGTACCGTCGCGAACTGCTCGATCATGCGGTCGCCTTTGAACATCGCTACCCGTACTACATCAAGGGCGGTTTCGCCGCTGTAGTCGGCGTGCAGGTGCTGCTCTTCGTTCTGTCGACGGTTCTCGATATCGACAACAATGGCAAGATCATTCTGCTGGTCATCTGGATTATCTCGGTCATTGCCATCTGCGGCTGGCTCATCAACATCGAGTACATCCGCGCAAGCCTCAACACCCAGATGCGCATCTCGGCGCTTTCGGATGAGGACCTGCGTCGCGAGATGCGCGAGCACACGGCCGCCATTCCGGCCGCTCGTCACATGTTCGGCTTGAATGCGAGCGAGCGGGGGTCTGAACCCAAGACTCAGACTGTCAGCCAATGCGGTCATCGCGATGCGGTCCATGTGCCCGAGAACGGGGATGACACGTTTGTGATGAATGAAAAGAACGCCCCGCTCGGCAAGCACTCCAAAGGAGGTGAGGCATAAATGAAGAACATCCTGCATCTGTTTAAACGCGATGTCCAAAACGTGTCTCGCTCCGTAATCGGCTTGGTTGTCGTGATGGGCCTCGTTATCGTACCGTGCCTGTACGCGTGGTTTAATATCGCCGGCAGCTGGGATCCGTACGGCAACACCGGCAATCTTAAGATCGCCGTGGTCAACACCGATGAGGGTTACGAGAGCGATCTGATCCCTGTCGAGGTTAACGTGGGTGAAAACGTGACCGCCACCCTGCGCGGCAACGAGAGCTTCGATTGGGTTGTACTCAACAATCGAGAAAAGGCCATCGAGGGCGTCAAATCGGGCGCATACTATGCGGCTGTCGTCATCCCCAAGACGTTTAGTGCCGATATGATGACGCTCTTCTCGACCGATGTGAAGCATGCCGATATCGAGTTCTACGAGAACCAGAAGGCAAATGCCATTGCTCAGATCGTGACCGAGAAGGGCTCGAGCGCCGTCCAGAGTCAGGTCAACGAAACCTTTACCGAGACCATCACGACCATCGGTCTTAAAACCGTGTCCAGCCTGCTCGATTACATGAGCACCGATCAAGTGAGCAACTTTATCGCCAACCTGTCCTCGACGCTGGGCGATTCGGTCCAGGACCTGCAAGACGTTCAGGCCAGCGCAACGTCGCTGGCGGGCATATTGAGCTCCACGTCCGATTCGCTGACGTCGGCGGGCGGTATGCTCAAGCAGACGGGCACGGTCGATGAGTCGACTAAGCAGCTGATGGAGCATGCCAAGAGCGGTATCGATGATTCCAAAGAAGCGCTTAAGGCGGCAAACGATGCCATCGATGCCGCGATCGATGGAAGTGCGGGTTCGTTCGACAATGTGTCTGCCGAGCTCGCGAAGGCGTTCGATGCCGCGAACCAGCATGTCGACCTTACGGTGTCCCAACTCAACGATGCCGCTGCGGCCCTCAATGCGCGCGCCAAGGATATCGATGCGATGGCCGATCAGCTCCGCAGCTTTGCCGACCAGGTGAGGGATGAGAATTTGAAGGACGGCCTCAAGTCCGCTGCGACGTCGCTGGGCAGAATCGCCGTTGAGTACCGCAATAATGAGAAGGACCTGAAGGCGACCGCGAAGTCTCTCTCCGACAGCATGGCCGAGGTCAACAGCTCGCGTGCCGAGGTCGATCAGGCCATCGCCGATGCCAAGGCCGGCATCGCGGGTGCCAAATCCGATTACGATTCCACGTTCTCGGTTAAGGCCAAGGAGCTCAAGAAGACCGTCTCGGGGGTTCTGGATTCACTGAATGGTATTTCAAGCGATCTGGATAGCGCCGTTGCAGGACTGACCGATGCGTCCGGCTCGCTGGCAAAGGGTCTGTCCAAAGCCGCAAAGCTGGTCAACAAGGCTTCCGATCAGTTGGGTGAGGCATCGGACAAGATCAGCGCGTTTAAGGACGAGCTTGACGGCGCCCTTATGTCGGACGATCTGGCCACGATCAAGACAATGATCGGCACCGCCCCCGAGGGTTTGGCCGCGTCGCTTTCCGGCCCCGTCGCGCTCGACCGCAAGCCGGTCTATCCGATTCGCAATTACGGCTCTGCCATGGCGCCGTTCTACACGATTCTGTCGCTCTGGGTCGGTTCGATCGTGCTGGCGGCCATGATGAAGGTGTCGGTTGACGATGAGCTCATCAACGAGCTCATCCCCGTGCGCCTGCACGAGATCTACCTGGGCCGTTACCTGTTCTTTGGCGGTCTGGCGCTGCTGCAGGCAACGCTCGTGTGCGCGGGCGACATCCTGTTCTTTGGCATCCAGTGCGACAACCCGCTGCAATTTGTGCTGGCGGGCTGGATCGCGAGCCTCGTGTTCTCCAATATCGTCTACACGCTTACGGTGTCGTTTGGCGATATCGGTAAGGCACTCGCTGTCGTGCTGTTGGTTATGCAGGTCGGCGGTTCGGGCGGTACGTTCCCCATCGAGATGACCGGTCCCGTGTTCCAGGCGATATATCCGTTCCTGCCGTTTACCCACGGCATCAACGCCATGCATGCCGCCATGGCCGGTGCCTACCATATGGAGTACTGGATTGAGCTGGGCATTCTGGCGAGCTATCTGATTCCGTCGCTGGCGCTGGGCGTGGTCTTCCGCCGTCCGGTCATCAAAGCCAACGACTGGATTATCGAAAAGCTTGAGAGTACTAAATTAATCTAGCGCAACAGCGTGGCGTTGACGAAACATCAAGGTCTACTCTGCCGATACTTTAGCGGGCTGGATTGCGATGTCGTGTTGGTTGTTGCTACAGTAGCGGGGCGTGCCGGGGGTCCGGCGCGCCCCGTTTTTATTTGACCATGAGGCGGCACGCAGCCATACGCGTGCGGACACCACGCCCAGTTTGAGTGTGAGGATGTTCCATGGCCCAATACGCTGCCAACGAAATCGAAAACATGCCCGATAGCCCTGTTGCTCGCGATGACCTGGGTGCGGGCGGCACCTCCCGTGGCGCCGGTGCTCGCTCGCCGCTGTTCTGGAAAGTTCTACTGCTTTCGGTGGCGATTATCTGGGGCTACTCCTTTACCACTATGAAGGACGCGCTCGACACCATCCCGGTGTTCGAACTGCTCTATGTTCGCTTTCTTCCCGCAGCGCTGGTCATGTTTGTTATCTTTCGCAAGCGCATCGCCGCCCACCTTAACGCTCGCAATCTGATTGTTGGTCTGAGCATGGGCGCGCTCATGTGGGCAGCCTATGCCTTGCAGACGGTCGGTCTGGCTCAGACCACGGCGGGTAAGAACGCTTTTTTGACGGGCACCTATTGCATTCTGGTCCCGTTCGCGAGCTATTTCCTAAGCGGCGAAAAGCTCACTCGTTACAACTTGGGTGCCGCATTGCTTTGTCTGGCGGGCATTGGCCTGGTGGCGCTCGATAGCGTCGAGTTCAACATCGGTGATGCCATCACGCTGGGCGGTGCGGTCTTTTTCGCCATCCAGATGGCGGTGACCGCCAAGTACGGTCGCAAAATGGATATCAACGTCATTACGTTTTGGATGTTTGTGGGCAACGGCGTGCTGAGCCTGATCTCGTCGCTGTTGTTCGAGACCCAAGCGCCCGCGTCTGTGTGGACGCCGAGCTTTATCGGCGTGATGGCCTTTCTCTCGGTGGGCTGCACGTGCGTGGCGCTGCTCATTCAAAACGTCGGCTTGGCGCACGTCCCGGCCTCGACGGGCGCATTGCTCCTGTCGATGGAGTCCCCTTCGGGCGTGCTGGTTTCGGTGCTGCTGATGGGGGAGGCGCTCACCTCGCGTCTGCTCGCCGGCTTCGTCCTCATTTTCTTGTCGATTATCTTAAGCGAGACGCATTTCGATTTTTTGCGCCGAAATAATTGCGCGCAATTGTAAACAACTTGTTGCGCCGTCCTCCTGGGGCGGCGCTTTTTATGTAACGCCCTTACAGTTATGCCTTGCACTTTAGACCATCAAAGTGTTTTCTGCACAAATAATACTGGAGGGCATCTATGGCACCAGCTCTGTCCGATTTTCAACCGCAACCAGCGCCCAAAGCCACCCCGGCCGCGCAAGCCGCTATCGGTGACGGTCTTGTTGCCGAGGCTCAAGCTTTTGCAGACAAGCTTGCTGCGTGGCGCCACGATCTGCATCAGACGCCCGAGTTGGGTAATCGCCTTCCGCAAACCTCTGCGTATATCCAGGCACGTCTGACCGAGATGGGCATCCCGTTTGCCACGCTCGTCGACGGCTCCTGTGTTGTGGGCCTTGTCGGTGCCGGTGCGGCCGTGGCGGCCCAGGGCAACGGTACGTGCACGGACGATCAGGCCGGCACGGTCATCATGCTGCGCGGTGACATGGATGCCCTTCCCGTCGCGGAAGAGTCGGGCGAGCCTTTCGCCTCTACGAACGGCTGTATGCATGCTTGCGGTCACGATATGCACGCGACGGCGCTGCTTGGTGCGGCGCGCTTGCTCAAGGCCCGCGAGGCCGAGCTTGTCGACGCCAACGCTACCGTCAAACTGCTGTTCCAGCCGGGCGAGGAGACCTTTGAGGGGGCACGCGCTGCCATCGCCGACGGCTTGCTCGAGAACCCGCGTCCTCAGGCGGCCTTTGCCATGCATGTCTACAGCCAGTCGCCGCTTGGCCTGGTGCTCTATGGCAGCCCGGCGCTCTCGGGCGTGTACGGTTTCCGCATTACGCTGCAGGGCAAGGGCGGCCATGGCTCGAGCCCCGAGATCTGCATCGACCC
>CAJMSV010000066.1 GCA_905216175.1 uncultured bacterium
ACCCATAGCTTAATCGGCTCGAACCTGCCGCACCGCGCGCAGCGCGAGGCGCTCGATGCCCTGGCCGATCTCCATAGTGTTCTGGCCGTTATGGGAACGGGGCGCGGCAAGTCGCTCATCTTCCATGTACATGCCGCGCGTGAGGCGGTGCTTCGCGGACGTGCGAGCATCTTTGTCTATCCGCTGCGTGCGCTTGTTGCCGACCAGGCCTATCACCTTTCCTCGACGATGGCCGCGCTCGGCATTGGCGTTGGCGTGCTGACCGGCGAGACCGTGGAGGCGGCGCGCGATGACGTGTTTGCCGGCCTGGCTTCGGGCCGCACCGGCATCGTTCTCACGACGCCGGAGTTCCTGTCTATCCATCGCGATCGCTTTGCGCGTTCTGGACGTATTGGCTTTGTCGTTATCGATGAGGCACACCATGCCGGTCTTGCCAAAGGCGGCGATCGGAGCGCCTACCTCGACATGCCCGATATTCTCAAAGCCCTGGGCGATCCCGTTGTCATGGCGGCAACGGCTACCGCGACGGCCCCAGTCGTGGCGGAGCTTGCTCGTGTATTGCCGATTACCAGGACGGTGGTCGACGAGACCGTTCGCGAGAACCTACAACTCGAGGACGACCGTGACCTTGCGAGCCGCGAAAATCGCCTGGTGTCGATCGTGGCGACGGGGGAGAAGACCGTTATCTACGTGAACTCGCGCGACCAGTCCGTGGCGCTTGCCAAGACGTTGCGCAAACGCGTGCCCGACTGCGCGACCCATATTGCGTTCTATAACGCCGGGCTTGCGCGCTCCGATCGCCGCCGTGTTGAGGAAGCCTTTAGAGACGGAAGTCTCAGCTGCATCGTTTCGACTTCGGCCTTCGGTGAGGGCGTCAACCTGCCCGATATCCGTCATGTCGTGCTCTACCACATGCCGTTTGGTGCGATTGAGTTTAACCAGATGAGTGGTCGTGCCGGCCGCGATGGACAGCCCGCCGTGATTCACCTGCTCTATTCGTCGCGTGACGCTCGTATTAATGAGCGCCTGCTCGATTGTTACGCGCCCGAGCGCGATGAGCTTGTCACGCTCTATCGAGCGCTGCAGACCATGTGGCGCTCCAACCGTGGCAAGACGGGGGACGATTCATTCTGCGCGAGCGATATCGACATTGCGCAGATGTGTCTTGCCATCGATGCCCGCACGCCGGTCGACGAGCGCTCGGTGGAAAGCGGCCTGGGAATCTTCGAAGAACTCGGTTTTTGCCGCGTTTCGGGGTTTGACGATACGCGTCGCATCGCGATGGCGGAAAACCCCGGTCGCGTGCAATTAAGCAGGTCAATTCGCTATTTGGAGGGCTTGCGCTCGCGCATGGAGTTCACGGCTTTTCGGAGCTGGGCACTCGATTCGTGCGCTTCTGATATGCTAGCCAAAGTTAACCGCCCGATCGTACCGCGGGCCTAGGGGAAGGGGACCTCGATGGATGCCGCAGCCCGTACCGCCCATGATTCCACCCTCCAGCCGTTTTCGGAGATGGAGCACTATAAGCATGCCGATGAGCTGCCGCCCGAGATTATGGCGGACAGCTACGACAAGCTGGAGCGTCTGTGCCTCAAATATATGAACGAGGACGACTTCTCCAAGGTGGAGCAGGCCTACTGCTTTGCTGCCGAGAAGCACTGCAACCAAAAGCGGCGCTCGGGTGAGATGTACATTAACCATCCCGTCGAGGTAGCTATCATTCTGGCTGACCTCAAGATGGACTGCGATGTGGTGTGCGCCGCATTGCTGCACGATACCGTCGAGGACACCGAGACCTCGCTTGCCGATGTTTCGGGTCTGTTTGGCGAAACCGTGGCAGGGCTCGTCGACGGCGTGACCAAGCTCACCAACATTGAAGTCGACAGCATGGACGAGAAGCAGGCGCTTACGCTGCGCAAGATGTTCCTCGCCATGTCCAAGGACATCCGCGTTATCATCGTCAAGCTCGCCGACCGCCTGCATAACATGCGCACGCTTGCCGCTCTGCGCGAGGACCGCCGCCTGTTTAAGGCACGCGAGACCATGGACGTGTACGCGCCTCTGGCCGACCGCCTGGGCATGAGTTCAATCAAGTGGGAGCTCGAGGACCTGTCCTTTTTCTACTTGGAGCCCGATGCCTACCAGCGCATCTCGCGCATGGTATCCGAGTCGCGCGAGGTTCGCGAGCGTTATCTGGCCGAGACCATCAAGACGCTCACCGATGAGCTCAATCGCATTGGTCTTGAGGGCTTTCAGATCAACGGTCGTTCCAAGCACTATTGGTCCATCTATCAAAAGATGAAGCGCAAGGGCAAGGAGTTCTCCGAGATTTACGACCTGGTGGCGCTGCGCGTCATCACTCATTCGGTGCGCGATTGCTATTCCACGCTTGGTGCCGTGCATACCCTGTGGCATCCCATGCCCGGTCGTTTTAAAGACTATATCGCCATGCCCAAGGTCAATAACTACCAATCGCTTCACACGACGGTTATCGGCCCCACGGCCCGTCCGCTCGAGATTCAGATTCGAACCTACGAAATGCACGAGCAGGCCGAGTACGGCATCGCTGCCCACTGGCTGTATAAGAAGTCGGGCGGATCGTCTGCCTCCAAGACTAACGATGCGCAGCGTCTGGACGACCAGATCAACTGGCTCAAGCACTCACTCGACTGGGCGGCGTCTGACGAGATCACCGATGCCAAGGAATACCTGCATTCGCTGAAGGTCGACTTGTTCGACCAGGAAATTTTTGTCTTTACGCCCAAGGGCGAGGTCATGGCGCTTCGTGCCGGCTCTACACCGCTCGACTTTGCCTACGCCGTTCATACCGAGGTCGGTAACCACTGTGTCGGCGCCAAGATCAACGGTGCGGTGGCGCCGCTCACGCACGAGATCAAGACGGGTGACCGTGTCGAGATTCTGACTAACAAGAGCTCTAAGCCGTCGCGCGATTGGCTCAAGATCGTCAAGACACCTTCGGCCAAGTCAAAGATTCGCCGTTATTTCGCCGCCGCGACCAAGGACGACGACGCTGCCGCCGGTCGCGATATACTGGCCAAGGACCTGCGTAAGCGCGGGTATGGCATCTCTACGCCACGATCCACGCGTGCGCTCAACGCCGTGGCGGAGCAGTTTAACTTCAAGCAGCTCGAGGACCTGTTTGCAGCCGTTGGCGCGGGCAAGGTCGCCCCGCGCGCTGTGGGCAATAAGGTCGAGCAAATCTTGGACCCCAAGCCCGAGGAACAGCTCACCAAGGCCGAGGCTATCGCCGAGGTCGTCAAGCAGCCCGCTCGCGGCTCTAACCGCAAGCCGCAAAAGCGCGGCAAGAGCGCCAGTAACGGCATTATCGTCAAGGGCGAGAGCAACAGCGGCCTGCTGGTCCGTCTGGCTCATTGCTGCAACCCCGTGACGGGCGACGACATCGTCGGCTTCATCACGCGCGGTCGTGGCGTTTCGGTGCATCGCGCCAACTGCCCCAACGTCAAGGGCCTTATGGAACATCCCGAGCGCATGATTGACGTAGAGTGGGATGGTGCTGCCGATACGCTTTTCCAGGTCGAGATTGTGGTCGAGTGCCTGGACCGCATGGGCCTGCTCAAGGACGTCACCATTGCCATTGGCGATGCGGGCGGCAATATCCTTTCTGCCGCCACGTCGACCAACCGTGAGGGTATTGCAACTCTGCGCTTTATGGTCGAAATCTCGGACGCGAGTGGTCTGGATCCGTTGCTGGCCTCTATCAGCAGCGTTGACTCGGTCTACGACGCGCGCCGCCTGATGCCCGGCGAGGGTGGAGCCCAGCTTAAGCGCCGCGTTTAGTCGCGACGAACGTGCCACATTATCGATATTCGCTACACTCGAGGCATCGTTTGATGCCTCGAGTTCTATAGAGAGGAGAGGGACATGAGTGCTGTGTCCTTGGATTTAACTCCCAAGGGATCGGTCGAGATCGAGACGCTCGTAAACGGTCCCATTCAGACCAATAGCTATGCTGTTATTTCGAACAATGAGTGCGTGATTATCGACCCCGCATGGGAAGGCGAGCGCCTGGTGGAGCATATTCGAGCCAAGTATCCCGGCGTACGCATGCTTGGCGCCGTATGCACTCATGGCCATGCCGATCATGTTGGTGGTGTTGCCGGCGTGCGAACCGCCGTTGGCGAGGGCTGCCAGTATGAGCTGTGTGCTAAGGATGTGGCGGTGCCGCATGCGAACATCGAGGAACAGCGAGCTATGTGGGGCATTGAGACGCCCGACCCCGGGGAGCCGACGCGTCTTCTCGCCGAGGGCGATGCTCTCGAGGTTGGCGATATCTGCCTGCAGGTGATCGAGACGCCAGGGCATACGCCGGGCGGGATCGTCTTGTTTGCTGCCACTAAGCAGGGGAACATTGCCTTTGTGGGCGACACCCTGTTCCCGGGTGGGCACGGCCGCACTGATCTTTCTGGAGGAGACGAGACGGCGATTTTGCGCTCGCTCTCCACGCTCGCCCGGCTTCTCCCGCCCGATACCGTTTGCCTAACCGGCCATGGCGATTCGACTACCATGGCACGCGAACTCATGCAGAACCCTTTCATGCAGATGTAGCTTAATAGTCGGCTTCTGAAGCACGAGAAGCGTCCAAACGTCAAGCTATTTTTCCCCAACGGGTCGATTCCGTAGGGCAAACGGTCAAAAAAGTCTGTTTGGACGATATTCGTGAACAAACGAACGTTTATGCTTGGGTGCGCCGTGGTAAAATCTCAGGCGTTATCGGAGCAACCTTACAGGAGGTTTCTTTTATGCTCGTCAACGCAGCAGACATGCTCAAGAAGGCCGAGGCCGGCAAGTACGGTCTCGGTGCCTTCAACACCAACAACCTCGAGTGGACCCTGGCTATTCTCCAGGCCGCCGAGGAGGCCAAGTCTCCGCTGATCCTTCAGTGCACCGCTGGTGCCGCTAAGTGGATGGGCGGTTTCAAGGTCTGCGCCGACATGGTCAAGGCTGCCGTCGAGGCCACGGGCGTTACCGTCCCCGTCGCCCTTCACCTCGATCACGGTTCTTACGAGGACTGCTTCAAGTGCATCGAGGCCGGCTTCACGTCCATCATGTATGACGGCTCTCACGAGGAGACCTTCCAGCTTAACCTCGACCGTACCAAGGAGCTCGTTGAGCTTGCCCACTCCAAGGGCATGTCCATCGAGGCCGAGGTCGGCGGCATCGGCGGCACCGAGGACGGCGTGACCTCCAGCGGCGAGCTCGCTGACCCTGCTGAGTGCAAGCAGATCGCTGACCTGGGCGTCGACTTCCTCGCCTGCGGTATCGGCAACATCCACGGCGTGTATCCCGCCGACTGGGCTGGCCTTTCCTTCGAGCGTCTGGGCGAGATCAAGGCTCAGACCGGCGACCTGCCCCTCGTCCTGCACGGTGGTACCGGCATCCCCGAGGATCAGATCAAGAAGGCCATCTCCCTGGGCATCTCCAAGATCAACGTCAACACCGACCTGCAGCTCGTCTTCGCCAAGGGCGTCCGCGAGTACATCGAGGCTGGCAAGGATCAGCAGGGCAAGGGCTTTGACCCCCGCAAGCTCCTCAAGCCTGGCCGCGACAACATCGTTGCCCGCACCAAGGAGCTCATGGAGGAGTTTGGTTCCGTCAACAAGGCGTAAGCGTCGCTAAACTTCCCGCCGGAAGCCCCGTCCCCCTACACTGTTTCCTTTGCGCTCACCTGGCCTTGCCAGAAGTCGCGCCAAGGAAACAGTTCCGGGGGACGGGGCTTCCTTCGTTTACCGCCGCAGAGTTACGAGGCTGAATTCTTTTTTATAGGTACCGTTTATCGGTGTTGAGGGTTCCTTTATTGGGGCTTTCTTTTTTATCTCGTTACAATGGGCTTCAAGAGTTCTAATGACTTGGAGTTTGGTATGGCTGTTATTAATGTGCTGCCTTCGGATGGGAAGGTTATTGACGAGGGTCCTGTTGGTTGCTCTGTTGATGTTTGCTGTGATGACTTTCGTCATCTCGATATTGGGCTACCGCCTGAGATTCTTCGTCTTAAGGATGCCGGGTATTTGACGCAGGCTGTTGCTGCCTGCGATCGCCTTTTGGAGCAGAACCCTGAGCCTTCGCTGGCTGCCTGCGTTCGCGCCGAGCGGTATCGCATGATCGAGACGCCGCTTCATTTTTCGGTGTCGCGTGATCGGGCTATCGAGATGATCCGCGAGGAGTGGCCTGAGTTTACCGAAGAGCAGTTTGACGACCTGATCGATCGCAAACGTATTGACTGGCGCTTTATCGATGGTCAGCTGTTCGTTCTCGATAACTTCCTTGATTCTTTGCGTGTGTATCCCAAGGAGGTTCCGGGCCTGCATCCCGATTCTACGGATGGAATTGCGCTGCGCAACCAGATGCTCGAGAAGATGGAGTCGCAGAGCGGGCTGTCTCGCACCATTACGCTTAAGGCATGCGTATCTGTCCCCGGTGCTTTGGAGGGAGAGACCGTTCGCGCGTGGCTTCCCGTTGCCGCCGTCTGCCGCCAGCAGTCTCATATCGAGGTTCTCGATATGACGTCGGAGGGGAATGTTGCCTCTGAAAACGTTTCGGCTCGTACTGCCTCTTGGGCATCTTCGACTGAACATTCATTCTCGGTGACCTATCGCTATCACATTGATGCCGCCTATTGCGATATCTATGGTGGCGCGCTCCCATCGCATCCCTGTATGGACGCGCCCCTGCCCGAGGACACCTCCGAGGACCGTCCGCACATTGCGTTTACGCCGTACCTGCGACAGCTGACGGAGCGTGTTATTGACGGGCTCGAGGATCCGCTCGATTGCGCTCGTGCTATCTATGATTACCTGACACAGCATATCGACTATCGCTATCAGCCACCGTACCTGCTTTTGGGATCTATTGCCGATGACTGTGCACACTCGCTCCGCGGCGATTGCGGTGTTATGGCGCTCACGTTTATCACCATGTGCCGCATTGCGGGCGTTCCTGCCCGTTGGCAGAGCGGCCTGTATGTTGCGCCCGATTCGGTGGGGCCGCACGATTGGGCTGAGTTCTATACGCCGCAGACCGGTTGGCTCAACGCTGACGTGTCATTTGGATCTTCTGCTCGCAGGATGGGGGAGGAGTGGCGCCGCCGTCACTACTTTGGCAATCTCGACCCGTGGCGCATGGTGGCCAACAATCGATTCCAGGCCGAGTTTGTGCCTGCTTTCGATGGCATGCGCGAGGATCCCTATGACAACCAGATGGGCGAGGCCTCGGTTGACGGACGCGGATGCCGTCGGCGCGAGATGCTCCGCACGGTCGAACTCATTGAAATGCTCGAAGTTCCATTTTCGGACTAATCGGTAGAAAGCTGTGATAAACTAACTCACGCATTACGTGCCCGAGTGGCGGAATTGGCAGACGCAGTGGACTCAAAATCCACCGTTGGCAACAACGTGCGAGTTCGAGTCTCGCCTCGGGCACCATACATGCAAGCGAGCGTTCAAGGGGGTCGAGGCCCCCTTTTTCGTGCCGAACTCGCGTGAGCGCGCGGAGCGTTAAGCAAACAGGCCTGTGGCCTGTTTGTAGCGGAGCGTGGCCTGTTTGTAGCGGAGCGTGGCGAGGGCGCCGTGCGCCCGAAGCCCGGGGCTTCGCGAAGCGAAGACCCTTCGAGTCTCGCCTCGGGCACCATACATGCACCTGCGCTTCAAGGGGGTCAAGGCCCCTTTTTCGTGTACGTAATGTGATAGCGCGTTGTACGTGTTATTATTCGCAAGGCGTTGTTCCCGCAATGCCCTAAAGAGGAACCCGAGGGTTCCCACCTTTTGGCGCCAATGAGCAGCTGACTGGTCATACAACCTAGATTCCCTTCCTCATACCGAGGATGTCTATGTGTACGACCTGGTTGCAAAGAAGCGCCGGGTTATTTTTTTATGAATGGAGGTAGGGAAAATAGCTAAGTCTGATGACACCCGCATCAACGACGAGATCACTGCATCTTCGTGCCGTTTGATTGGCGTCGATGGCTCTCAGCTCGGCCTGTTCGCCATCCGCGATGCCCAGCGCGTCGCTGACGATCAGGGTCTCGACCTGGTCGAGATCGCTCCCAACGCGGAGCCGCCGGTCTGCAAGGTCATGGACTACGGTAAGTTCAAGTACCAGCAGGCCATGAAGGCCAAGGCCGCTCGTAAGAACCAGTCCAAGGTCGAGGTCAAGGAAATGAAGTTCCGACCCAAGATCGACGTTGGCGATTACGAGACCAAGAAGGGCCACGTTCTGCGTTTCCTCAAGAAGGGCGCACGCGTTAAGATCACCATCATGTTCCGCGGCCGTGAGATGGCTCACCCGGAGCAGGGTCTTAACGTTCTCGAGCGTCTCGCCGAGGATCTCAAGCCTTACGCTACGGTCGAGTCCAAGCCTAAGATGGAAGGCCGTAACATGCTTATGCTGCTCGCCCCGATTAAGGGCGCCTTTGATGAGGATAAAGCGGCAAGCGATACCAAGTAACTAGTGTTCTGTAACCGATTAAGGAGTATTTCATGCCTAAGATGAAGTCCCACAGCGGCACCAAGAAGCGTTTCCGCAAGACTGGTACCGGCAAGCTTATGCGCGCCAAGGCTTTCAAGAGCCACATCCTGAGCAAGAAGTCCACCAAGCGTAAGCGTGGCTTCCGTCAGGAGACCGAGATCGCCGCTGCCGACCGCAAGGTCATCAAGTCGCGTCTCGCCTAAGTTCGCGTTCCCGTTTTTCGTTTTACCGTCTAGGAGTTGATAGAACATGGCACGTATTAAGCGCGCTGTTGCCGCCAAGAAGAAGCGCCGTACCGTTATGCACCGTGCGAAGGGTTACTACGGTGCCGCTTCGCGTACTTACAAGCATGCTAAAGAGCAGGTCCAGCACTCTCTGCAGTATCAGTATCGTGACCGCCGCAACAAGAAGCGCGAGATCCGCTCTCTCTGGATCACCCGCATCAACGCTGCCGCTCGCCTGAACGACATCTCTTACTCTCAGTTCATGCACGGCCTGAAGGTTGCCGGTATCGAGCTCGACCGCAAGGTCCTGGCTCAGATGGCTTACGAGGACATCGAGTCCTTCAACGAGCTGGCTGCCATTGCCAAGAAGGCTCTCGAGGCCTAATAGATTCTGTTGAATCGCTAGGGGAGTGTCGCAATGTGCGCGGCGCTCCCTCTTTTTATCTAAAGCGCTGGTTTATATAGCAAAAGCGCGGGTAGATAGACACTTACAGGTGACCGATCTTTATATATCTCTTAACCGAAGGGTCATCATCTGATACGTGCGGTCTTGCTGCACTCGACTTTCTACTTCCAATATAGAAAGCCATAGATTGTGTAGGACTTGTGAAGAGTGGAATTGACGTCCCACATCGCTTCGCGGTCTGGCAATATATCTCCTTGCCGCGCGGCCCGGTGAGACCGGATCAGCCGCAAAGCGTGCACCTTGAGAACCGGATACTGCGAGGATGGACACTTACTTCAGTGTCGCATCCGGGCAGACATCGAACCATTTGAAATGGTCTAACTTGGATTTGTTTTTCGCAAGGCCGCCGAG
>CAJMSV010000067.1 GCA_905216175.1 uncultured bacterium
GACCCGCGGTCACGAGCGGGGGCTCCTGTCGTTTCCGTGCCCTCGGATTGGGTCATAGTGTCTGACTTATGCTCAACCTGGAAAAATAAAAACGCGGCGAACGTTTTGTGGCGTTCGCCGCGTCTTGCTATTCGTTTGGTTCTTCGACTTTATCGATGGCCCAGGCGGCTCCGAGGCCGCCGGTGGTGTTGCGGCGGATGCGCACGGCAACCTCGCGACGCTCGCCGGCCTGCGTGTAGCGCAGGGGGAAGCTTGCGCGGGTTCGCGCGGCCTCGATGGTACCGCGCTCGCGGGCGATCCAGTAGTACTCGCCGACAATGCCGAGCGTGTCGGCGCCGTAGGGGCGATAGGTCGACAACTGGTGCAGAAGCGGGCCGGGGCAGAAGACCTCGGTTGCGAAATCGACGGGGAAGTCCTCAGGGATGGCGGGCGCTGCAGGTGCGGGGGTTGGGGCCGCTGCGGGTGCCGGAGCCGGTGCCGGTGCGGGAATTTGGTCGCAAGCAGAGGTGGGCACGGATTCGATGACGGGTGCGGGCTCCGGCGTCGCTTCCGGCTTGATTGTGGAATCTGCGGGCTTCACGGTGCCGGGCGCGTCTGCAGCTGCTGTTTCAATCTCAACCTGCGTTGCGTTCTCGTTCTCGATGCTTGGCTTTGTCTCGACCGGCGTGGAAGCCTTGGTGGTGATGCCGGCGGTGGCGTTCTCGGGGTCATAGACGACCGTGAGCGAGATGGCGGGCTGCGGCGTCTCGGGCGCCGGCGCCGACTCGGTAACGCCTTGATCGGCGGGCTCGTCGGACTGATCGTCCTCGGCCTTGTCACCAAAGACATCGCTGTTTTGGAATGCAGACGTCTCGGGCTGGTCAGCGGCTTCTTCGGTTGTCGACTTGGGCGCTTCGTTGAGCTCAACAGTGGCTTCCTGCTCGGATATGACTTCGGAATCGGCCGTGGCGGCGATTTCGGTTTCTGCTGTTACCTCAATAGCGACTTCGATCTCTGCCTCGGGCTCGGGTTCCGGCGCGGCTTCAACCATGGTTTCTGGCTTGGGACGTTTAACGTGCTTGGGACGCACGGCCTTGAGGTCCTTCTCGCCGCGTTTCTTCTTTTTGTAGGACTGCTTGGCGCCCTTGGCAGCCTTGGGCTTGTCCTCGCCTTTGGCAAGGGCGGCATCCCAGGCATCGTTGGCGATGACGGTGGCATACAGGCGGCCGCCCTTAAAGACGGTCAGCTTAATGCAGTCGTTGAGCTCCTCGAGCAGCTCGCGCGTGGACTCGAAGCCCAGGTCATAAGCGGTCATGTCGCCGGCGGCGAGCGCCTCCTCGACCTGCGTCATAAACGTTTGCTTGCCGCACCCAATCGCGTCGCGCAGCAGGCGATACAGATAGATGTGGTTGCTCAGCGAAAGCGTGGGCCTAACTATTGTCTTGCTCATGGCAAATCTCCTCTTTACACATGTAAAGCATCTTACCATCGCATGGCGTTCGCCATGGCGGCGCCCAAGGCAAACGGGCGCGAACCGCTTTCGATTCGCGCCCGTTATACAGGTCGGTTATCTATGAGAGGCAAATGTGCTTAGTTGCCCGATGCCGTGCCTTGGCTTGAACTGTCAGATGTCGTGCCCGACGTGGTGCCGCTCGAATTGGTGTTGCTACTGTCTGCTGCACCCGTTCCCGACGTGGTGTCGCTCGTCTGGCCTCCCGTGTTTGGCTGTGAACCGTCAGTTGTTTGGCTTGAGTTGGTCGTGTCGGACGGCGTGCCACTGTTGGCCGTAGAGGAATCGGTGCCCTGCGATTGGTTTTGGGTGTTCGAGGACGAATCGGCAGAGGTAGAACTGGCTTGCGTGCCGTCCGCCTGTGCCTGCTGATCTTGCGACTGGGTGTTGCCATTTGCATCGCTCTCGGTCGTGCGCGACGAAAGGATTGGCTCGGGGCGCTCGCCCAGACCCTCACCGGCGGTGGTTATAAGGATGGCACCGGTGCAGGCGATGACCGCGACGATGGCGATGGCGATCGAGAAGACGATGACCTTCTTTTGCGTCTGGCTGCGCTCTGCCGCGGCCTTGGCGCGCAGGCTGTTAGGGGCAACGCGCGCCGTGGTCGCACGCCCCGCAACCTGGCGCATCTCCTGCGTGGTCGCGGCGCCGCCCAGGTGCTCCTCGGCATTAAGCTCAACGGGCTCATAGGCGCCGGCAGGATAGTCGACAGCGGCGTGCGTGCCATTGAATGCTTCGGCGCTGGCAGAGATAAAGTGGCGGTAGACCTGCGAGGACACAACGGTGATGACCGAGCTCACGGCGGCGCCAATTACTGAACCAGCGATACCAATCTTGGAAGCAAGCGCGACGCTCGTGGCGGCAGCTGCGGCGCCGGCGATGATCTGGGGAATGGAAATGTCGTCAAACAGGCCCTTTTTGGGCGCGATGGCCATGGTCTGTCCGATGGAATGGTTCTCGTGCACGCCGTTGTTGAGCGATGCCGGCGTCATGACGCGCGTGCGCGGCGCGTCGGTGTACTTGGTTGTCATACGGGGTCCTCCCGGTGTAAATCTGCTTCGTTTCGTGTAGCCATCAGGGTACCCACCAGATGTGAATCGCGTATGTCGTTTGCCAGATATCATCAAGTTATCAATAGCTCACGAAATTGGTGGGGTGCTGCTGGGCACAGCGATTGAACTACAATAGGGCTTGCTAATTGTTTGGAACGGCGGCTACGCACGGGAGCGTTCTTATGAATCTTCACCTTTCTCAGTCTGATGGCTTTTTGCGTGTGGCGGCGGCGTCGCCGCAGATTCGCGTGGCCGATGTCGAGGGCAATGCCGAGGTTGCGTTAGCGGCTGTTCGCGCGGCTGTCGAGCGCGGCGTTCGTGCTCTGGTGCTGCCCGAGCTCAACTTGTGCGGCTATACCGTGGCCGATCTGTTCCATAACCGCACATTACTGCATGCCTGCGAGGCTGCTTTGGTGCATATCCTCGATGAGACTCGTGAGCTGCCGATTGTCTTTACCATCGGTCTTCCCGTTGCAGTTGCCGAGAATATCTACAACTGCGCCGCCGTGTGCTGCGCGGGCGAGCTTTTGGGCCTTACGGCCAAGAAGTATCTTCCCAACTATGGCGAGTTCTACGAGCACCGCTGGTTTGCTCCGGCGCCTGCGGATCCCGTGTGGGTTGAATTTGCCGGTCAGGGTCCGGTTCCGCTGGGTTCGGGGCTTGTCTACCGTTGCTGTGATGAGGGCGCCGAGGACCTGGTGCTGGGTGTTGAGGTCTGTGAGGACCTGTGGGTGCCGGCGCCCCCTTCGACCGAGATGGCGCTTGCCGGTGCCACGGTGATTCTCAACCCGTCGGCCTCGGACGAGATTATCGGTAAGGCAGATTACCGCCGCAGCCTCATTTCCAATCAGAGCGCGCGCCTGTACTGTGCCTATGCCTATGCAGACGCGAGCGAGGGCGAGTCCACGACCGACATGGTCTTTGCGGGCGAGAACCTTATCTACGAAAACGGATCCAAGCTCGCCGCCACTAAACTGCTTACCTGCGATATGGCGGTGGCCGATGTCGATCTTGACCGTCTGGTTGCCGAGCGCCGTCGCTCGACGACGTGGACGCGTGCCGACGATGCTCCGGAGGCCACGACCGTTGAGTTTTCGTTTGAGGGCGTGCTGGCCGAAGAACCTGTCTTGCGCGATGCCTGCGATATCGACCGCGTTTTCCCGCGCGCGCCCTTTGTGCCGGCCGACCACGGCGACTTGGCCGAGCGCTGCGAGACGATCCTCGATCTGCAGACTGCGGGCCTCAAGACCCGCCTCGCTCACACGGGTACCAAGGCTGCGGTCATCGGCCTTTCGGGCGGCTTGGACTCCACGCTAGCGCTGCTTGTGACCGTGCGTGCCTTCGATGCACTGGGGCTGCCGCGCACGGGTATCACTGCGGTTTCCATGCCCGGCTTTGGCACGACGCACCGCACCAAGTCGAATGCCGAGTCGCTCGCTCGTGACTTGGGTGTGAGCTTCCGCGAGGTCTCGATCCATGCTGCCGTGGAACAGCACTTTAAGGACATCGAGCATGATCCGACCGTGCAGGACGTGACCTACGAGAACAGCCAGGCGCGCGAGCGTACGCAGATTCTGATGGATCTGGCCAACCAGGCTGGCGGTTTTGTCATCGGCACGGGCGACCTGTCGGAGCTGGCGCTCGGCTGGGCTACCTATAACGGCGACCACATGAGCATGTACGCCGTCAACGCGAGCGTGCCCAAGACGCTTGTGCGCCATCTGGTGCGCTATGCCGCCGATGTCTTTGGTGGGCGTATTGCCGAGGTCTTGCTCGATATCCTCGATACGCCGGTGTCCCCCGAGCTTCTGCCGCCCACGGGCGACGGCGAGATTGCGCAGAAGACCGAGGATTTGGTGGGCCCGTACGAGCTGCACGACTACTTCCTCTACTACCTGCTGCGTTTTGGCTTTGAGCCGGGCAAGATCTACCGCATGGCGCTCAAGAGCTTCGAGGGCGTCTACGACGCCAAGACCGTCCACACGTGGCTACGTACGTTCTACCGTCGCTTCTTTGCCCAGCAGTTTAAGCGCAGCTGTCTGCCCGATGGTCCCAAGGTGGGCTCGGTGACGCTCAGCCCGCGCGGCGATTGGCGTATGCCGAGTGACGCCAGCTCGCGTTTGTGGCTTGCGCAGATCGACGCGCTCAATCCGATTGACTAAGGTTGGCTAAATTGAACCAATACGGGGGTTGCAAGCGTTACACTTTTGCAATCTGATGGCCCGTATCGCGCGGCGCTCTTGTCGGAGCGCCGCGTTTTTTATATCGAAAGGTGGCACCATGCAGGCATCGCAGCGTCTCGACCGCTTTGGCGCGGAGGTCTTCGCCTCGCTCAACAACAAGCTTCTCGCGCTGAAGGCTCAGGGCAAGACCATTTACAATATGAGCGTGGGCACGCCCGACTTTAAGCCGTACGACCACGTGGTCGAGGCGCTCACGCAGGCGGCCCAAGATCCCGAGATGTGGAAGTATGCCCTGCGCGATCTGCCCGAGCTTAAGCAGGCCGTGTGCGATTACTATGAGCGTCGCTTTGGCGTTTCGGGCATTACGCCGTCTATGGTGCAGTCGTGCAACGGCACGCAGGAGGGCGTGGGCCATTTGGGCCTGGCCCTGCTCGATCCGGGTGACACCATTCTGGTTCCCGATCCGTGCTACCCGGTCTTTGAGGCGGGTGCCAAGATCGCCGATGCCAAGCTCGAGTACTATCCGCTGATTGCCGAGCACAATTACCTGCCCTATGTGGCGGGTATCGATCCCGAGGTTGCCGATCGTGCCAAGTATATGATCGTGTCGCTGCCCGCGAACCCGGTCGGCTCGGTGGGCACGCCCGAGGTCTACGAGGAGATTATCGCCTTTGCCCGCGAGCATGATCTGTTGATCGTCCATGACAACGCGTACTCCGACATCGTGTTTGACGGCGAGCCCGGCGGCAGCTTCTTGCAGTATCCCGGTGCGCTCGAGGTGGGCGTGGAGTTCTTCTCGCTTTCCAAGTCGTTTAACGTCACCGGTGCCCGCATCGGCTTTTTGGTCGGTCGCGAGGATGTGGTCTCTGCCTTTGCCAAGCTGCGCGGCCAGATCGACTTTGGTATGTTCTTCCCGATCCAGAAGGCCGCCATCGCCTGCCTGAACGGTCCGCGCGATGAGGTCGAGGCGCAGCGTCTGAAGTACCAGGAGCGCCGCGATGCCCTGTGCGACGGTCTTGAGGGCCTGGGCTGGGAGCGTCCCAACGCGCATGGCTCTATGTTTGTGTGGGCCAAGCTTCCCGGTGGTCGCACCGATTCCATGGCGTTTTGCGAGGAGCTCATGGAGAAGGCCGGCGTTGTGGTGACGCCGGGCGCGAGCTTTGGCCCTTCGGGCGAGGGGCACGTGCGCATGGCGCTGGTCTTGCCGCCCGACCAGATCGCTTTGGCTGTCGAGGCTATTCGCGAGGCGGGCCTGTATTAGAAAGCTATTTCGCCTCGTCAATATATCGAAACCGATTTCGTGCAGTTATTTTACGAATTCTGCAAACAATTTCGGTAAACGGTCGATTTTTGGCTGCGAATAGGAGCATAATCAAAGTCCCGATTGGATGTATTGGGATTACGACAAGCCGCTCCGGTCGTTCCCGGGCGGCTTGTTTGTGGAGAGAGATGGGAGTTTCTAATGGTTAACGAGAAGAAGGTCGCTATTGTCGGCTGCGGTTTCGTCGGTTCGTCTTCGGCGTTCGCGCTGATGCAGAGCGGTCTGTTCTCCGAGATGGTCCTCATCGACGTGGACAAGAACCGTGCCGAGGGTGAGGCCCTGGATATCGCGCACGGCATGACGTTTGCCGAGCCGATGAAGATCTATGCCGGCGATTATTCCGATGTCGCCGACGCCGCCATGATCGTCGTCACCGCTGGCGCTGCCCAGAAGCCCGGTGAGACCCGCCTGGACCTGGTCAACAAGAACGTCAACATCTTTAAGTCCATTATCCCCGAGATTAAGAAGTCCGGCTTCGACGGCATTCTGCTAATCGTCTCCAACCCGGTTGATGTTCTGACCTATGCTGCCATCAAGATGTCCGGCCTGCCCGAGGGCCATGTCATCGGCTCCGGCACCGTGCTCGACACTGGCCGTCTGCAGCAGATGCTTGGTGCCCACGTCGAGGTTGACCCGCGCGATGTCCAGGCCTATGTCATGGGTGAGCACGGCGACTCCGAGTTTGTCGCTTGGTCCAGCGCTCAGGTTGCTGGCGTTCCGCTGAACACCTTCTGCGAGCTTCACGGCCACCTGGAGCATGAGGCTGCCGAGAAGCGCATCGCCGAGGACGTCAAGAACTCCGCCTACACCATCATCGAGAAGAAGCACGCCACCTACTACGGCGTCGCTATGGCCGTCAAGCGCATCTGCACTGCCGTCATGCGCGATGAGCAGACCGTTCTGCCTGTCTCCTCGCTCATGGTGGGCGAGTACGGCCTGTCCGATCTGGCCATCTCCATGCCGACAGTCGTTGGCCGCGACGGCGTTGTCTGCCGCGTACCCGTGCCGCTGAACGATGACGAGCAGCATGAGCTCACCGCCTCCGCCAAGGCGCTCAAGGACATCATCGACAGCGTCGACTTCTCCTGCTAAATTCGGCTCGTTTGAGCAGCAGGCTGCAATGAAAGGCGTCCGGGCCACACGGTCCGGGCGCCTTTTTGGTGCGAGGGGGTCAGGTTACTTTGCACCACCCCAATGCACCATAGTTGATGGGAGGGCCATGCCGGATTCGCCTAATTTTTTGACCTATGCCCAGACGGCGTTTGATCCGTTTGAGGAACGGCCGTTCTGCGCGGTGGATAGCCTGGTCTTTGCGTGGTTGTCCTATTTGCGTTTGCCGGGTGATATGGCGGAGCTGACGAACTGGCAGGGCCTAGACGTACGCGAGCTGCTGCGCGCCGAGTGCTACCAAGACATGATTGGCGACCTGTGGGATCCGGAGGGGAGCCGTGCCCTGTTGGAGGCTGTGGCAGCAAGCCCTCGCTACCGTGGCGTTCGTGTTTGCGGCTATCGTAGCGTGAGTGATGCCGAGACAACGGAGCAGTTTGCGGCCATGACGTTCCGATTTCCGGCGGGGTTTAGCTATCTTGCCTTCCGGGGGACCGACAGCACGATTGTGGGCTGGAAAGAGGACTTTAACATGGCGTTCCGGTGTCCTGTGCCGGCCCAGGAATCCGCGGCGCGTTATGTAGACGAGGCGGCGGATGCGATTGACGGGCCGCTTTTGTGCGGAGGTCATTCCAAGGGTGGAAACCTTGCGGTGTACGGTGCGGCGATGTGCCCCGATGTCGCCCGTGAGCGAATCGAACGGGCGTATTCCCATGATGGTCCGGGCTTCGTCGAGGAGTTTCTGAGCGGCAACGCCTTCGCCGACCTATCCGGTCGAATCGACAAGACGCTACCTCGGTCGTCAATCTTTGGCATGATGTTCGAGACACAGGAGGACTATGCCATCGTTGAGAGCACCGAGTTCAGCCTGCTTCAGCATAATCCCTTTAGCTGGGTGGTTGATGGTCGCGACTTCGTGTACTGTGAGCGCCTGTCCGCCGGCGCTCGATACGTTGATGGCTCCATTCGCGAGATGCTGCTTGCGGTGTCGCCTAGCGAGCGCGAGCGTTTTGTAGATGCGTTGTTCTCCGTGCTTGAGGCTACGGGTGCTGAGCGGTTTGCGGATATCGCTGGGAATCTGCGCGAGAGCCTGCCCGTGATGCTCCAGGCTGCGCAAGGCTTTGACAAGGATACGCGACGCTTTGTCTCGCAGACTATCGTTGCGATTCTTAAGTGTGCGCTTCTGCCCAAACGTCCCCAGATCGACATGCCCGCTGCCGGCAAGAGCTTGGCAGAACAGCTCGAGGCTTGGCAGTCCGAGCTCCTGCGCTAACCATTGGTGCAAAGCAACCTGTCCCCGATGCACCAATCTTCGATGCGCCTGGGGCGGGATCGACCGCTATACTGGTTCGTGCCGAAATCGATCTAGAACGGAATGCCGTATATGAAAATCAATCACGCGATTCTGCATATCCTGGACTTTGACTCTGCCGTCAACGTCATGAGCCAGCGCGAGCTCGATATCGAGAGTCGTACCGTGCGCAACTTCGTGACCACACATCTGCGCCGCGCGCGTACCTCGGCCGACAACAAACGCGCCACGTTTGCCGAGAACTCTGCGTTTGGTGGTGAGCTCAAGGGCTATTTCTTTGGCGAGCGCGAGTTCGTGGACCTGTCGCAGCAGATTGCGGAGTTTATCTCCTCCGAGCTCACCAAAGCCGAGAAAGCCGAGTCCACCGACGTGCTCGTGGCCGATTTTGACGACGATGAGGATGCCCGCTGGTTTGCCGTGATGCTGCTGGGCTCCAAGCAGGCTTTTATGCACGAAGTGGGTCGCGAGGAGGGGGAGGTGCGCAACGACATCGCGCGCCACTACGCCATTCTAACGAACCCCTCGCAAAAGGTGCCGAGCTATGCCATCGTGCGCGCGAGTACCATGGAGATCGGCTACGTGGACAAGAAGCGCAAGATTGCCGGCGAGGACCGTATGCTTATCCCCGATGGCCTGCTGCAGTGCGACACGGGCGTATCGGGCAAGGAGGTCATCGACACCGTGACGCGTGTGGTCGAGGAAGTCGCCGAGGAGCACGGTGCCACCACGGCTGTAGCGCTCGCTTAGGTTAAGGCAGCCGTTGCCGAGAAGGTCGAGGATGACGAGGAGCTGCCGCCTTGGGATATCGTCGATGAGGTCTTTGAGGACGAGCCGGTCATCAAAGAGAGCGTGCGCGCGGCACTGACTGAGGAGAAGGTGCCTGAGCGTGTGCCCGTGGAGCGCAAGCAGGTCGAACGCGCGGCGGTGCGCAACCACAAGATCCGTACCGACACGGGCATCGAGATCAGCTTCCCGGCCGAGATGGGTTCGAACTCTGAGTACATCGAGTTTGTCAACGAGCCCAACGGCCTCCTCTCCGTCGAGCTCAAGA
>CAJMSV010000068.1 GCA_905216175.1 uncultured bacterium
TCCGGCATGACTCACTCCGCCGCCATGGCCTCCGAGATCCTCATCGGCAAGACCATTCTGGAGGCGCTGAACACCGACCTGGTGTGCGACGCCATCAACACCGCCATGCGCGAGCTGTTCCTGCAGATCGTCTACGGCCGCACCCAGTCTGCCTTCTCTGAGGGCGGCCTTGCCGTCGGCGCGTCCCTCGAAGATCTTGGCAAGGGTCTGCGCTCTCAGGTCGGTACGATGTTCGCTACCAACGAGAAAGGCCCCCGTTATCTCGAGATGGCTGAGGGTTACTGCACCAAGATGGCGCTCAACGCGCAGGACGAGATCATCGGCTACGAGTTCGTCAACCTCGGCAAGATGATGGACTTCATCAAGAAGGGCGACGACGCCGCCACGGCTCTGGAAAAGGCCAAGGGGCACTATGGTCAGATCGACAACGCCGCCAAGTATATTGACCCCCGGCAGGAATAAGAGGAGGACGGAAAAATGGCACTGTTTGAAAGCTACGAAAGAAGAATCGACAAGATCAATGGCGTCCTCGCTCAGTACGGCATCGGCTCCGTGGAGGAGTGCCGGGACATCTGCAAGGCCCGGGGCTTCGCCCCCTATGAGATCGTCAAGGAAATTCAGCCCATCTGCTTTGAAAACGCCTGCTGGGCATACACCGTGGGCGCGGCCATCGCCCTGAAGTCCGGCGTCAAGACCGCCGCCGAGGCCGCCAAGATGATCGGCGGGGGCCTGCAGTCCTTCTGCATCGACGGCTCCGTCGCCGAGGACCGCAAGGTCGGTCTGGGCCACGGCAACCTGGGCGCTATGCTGCTCTCCGACGACACCGAGTGCTTCGCCTTCCTGGCCGGCCACGAGTCCTTCGCTGCCGCTGAGGGCGCTATCGGCCTGGCTCTGAACGCCAACAAGGCTCGCAAGAAGCCGCTGCGCGTTATCCTCAACGGTCTGGGCAAGGACGCCGCTCAGATCATCGCCCGCATCAACGGCTTCACCTACGTGAAGACCCAGTTCGACTACTACACGGGCGAGCTCAAGGTCGTCGAGACCATCCCCTACTCCGATGGTCCCCGCGCTGCCGTTAACTGCTACGGCTCCGACGACGTCCGCGAGGGCGTTGCCATCATGTGGCACGAGAACGTCGACATCTCGATCACCGGTAACTCCACCAACCCCACGCGTTTCCAGCACCCTGTCGCTGGCACCTATAAGAAGGAGCGCATCGAGGCTGGCAAGAAGTACTTCTCCGTCGCTTCTGGTGGCGGCACTGGCCGCACCCTGCACCCGGACAACATGGGCGCCGGCCCTGCCTCTTACGGCATGACCGACACCATGGGCCGTATGCACTCCGACGCCCAGTTCGCCGGTTCTTCCTCCGTGCCTGCGCACGTTGACATGATGGGTCTCATCGGCATGGGCAACAACCCCATGGTCGGTGCCACCGTCGCTTGCGCTGTCGCCGTCGAGGAGGCCCTCAAGGCCTAATCGCGTCCACGCGATGCTCATATAGTTGAGCTTTGGAGCCGCTACCCACCCGGGTAGCGGCTCTTTTTGTTTGCGCTGTCGCAGGGTAGCTAATGCCGATATATCAGTTGGGGAGAAATACAAGATGTGATGAGATGGAGCGTCAGAGCGTCCATGACGTCCACCTGCCATATTTGCCCTTTACCGATTTGCCGAGTCTTTGCGGCCTCATTGCCGATCACCCGTGCGACAATGCGCCGGACGAGAAAGGAATCCGATGGAATCGACTGATGTACTGGTAATTGGATCTGGCATTGCGGGCCTTTGTGCCGCCATCGAAGCGGCACGCACTGGCGCAACCGTCGCTGTGGCAAGCGCCGGCAAGACCATGAGTGGATCGAGCTTCTTCCCTGGAACCTGGGGCCTAGGGCTTATCGGACCCGTTAACGAAGACGACGAACAAGACCTCATCGACACCATCCAGACCGTCGGCGGCGGTGTCGCCGACCCCGAGCTTGTCCAGACGTTTGTCCACGGCATTCCCCAGGCAATTGAATGGCTCGAGCAAGACCTGGGCGTTGAGCTCAAGCGTCCGCAAAACGCTGAGAGCGCTCAGCAAAAGCAGTTTATCCCCTGCTTTGACCACAAAACGCGCATGTGGCGCGGCCTCACCCGCAAGCCCCTTGAGGACGCTCTGACAGCCCGGATCGAGTCGCTCGGCATTCGCCTGCTCCCCCGCCATGAGCTTATCGACCTTGTTGAGGACACGAAAGGCAGAATCACCGGAACCGTGCTCTACAACCTCACCGAAGATCGAATCGTGCCCTTTGCTACCAAAGCCACGATCATCGCAGCCGGTGGCACGGGTGGCCTGTTCGAGCGAAGCCTCACTTCCGCCGACGTGCTCAGCTCATCACAGGCCATCGCACTGGCGCACGGCGCATCGCTTACTAATATAGAGTTCATGCAGATGATGCCCGGCTTCATCGAGCCCAAGCGCAACCTTGTCTTTAACGAGAAGACCTGGCGCTACGTACATGTAGACCAGCCGGTAGATATTGCCGACGACAAGCTGGACGACCTGCTCGAGCAGCGCTCTGGATATGGTCCCTTCACGTCACGCTTGACCTCCCGCGCTATCGATCTCGTCATCGATCAGGCAGGTGCCGAAGGCCTGGCACTCCACTACGACTTCCCCCGCGAGGATGTCCCAGAGTTTGTGCAGACCTTTGCCACCTGGCTGCAAGACGAGCACGGCATCGCCCCGACTGACGAGATGCGCGTTGCGATGTATGCCCACGCCGCTAACGGCGGCATCAAGATCGATAAGACCGCGCACACGGGCGTTGAGGGCCTCTACGCTTGCGGCGAGGCGACAGGCGGCATGCACGGCGCCGACCGCATTGGTGGCTTGTCAAGCGCCAACGGCATCGTATTCGGACGTATCGCGGGCGCTTCGGCACCCCTTGCAGCGCAGAATTACCCTGAGACAGCCCTGAAGGCGGATATCGCCCTCCCCCACTACGGCATTGCCACAACAGATGCCGAACGCCTGACACACGGCCTTAGGCACACGATGAGCACCTATTGCATGATCAACAGGACCGAAACAGGCCTATCCGAGGCACTACACGAGCTTGAGGGCTTGAAGACAGAGGCAACGACCTTGAGCACACAGAAAGCCCAGGACAGCGAAGTCGCAGCCCTCGCCCGCCTGCAATCGCAGATTCAGCTGGCGATGGAGATGGTCAAAGCCATGCGTAAGCGGACCGAAAGCCTGGGTTCGCACTATCGAGCAGACTAAATCGATTCTCACTTTGAGTTTGATCACAACTTCTCAACATGCATCGCGCCCCGTGAGCATAATTCCCATAAGGAGAGCACGTTTATGGGGCTTTAGCCGTGTTTCCCTAAGGGAATCACGGTGCAGT
Organism: uncultured bacterium; assembly: GCA_905216175.1. Classification (GTDB taxonomy): domain Bacteria; phylum Actinomycetota; class Coriobacteriia; order Coriobacteriales; family Coriobacteriaceae; genus Collinsella. The sequence continues at coordinate 3,390 of CAJMSV010000068.1, forward strand.
TTCCCCAACTTCGCGCCCCGACGGGTTCGACCCCATGCGAGGTCAACAAAAAAGCGACCAGCCTGAGCCAGTCGCTTTAACGATCTTTGGTGGGCCGTCAGGGGGTCGAACCCTGGACCTTGGGATTAAGAGTCCCCTGCTCTACCAACTGAGCTAACGACCCGATATCAACACGAAGCAAGAACTGGGGTGGGTAAAGGGACTCGAACCCTCGACCTACGGGACCACAACCCGTCGCTCTAGCCAACTGAGCTACACCCACCGTGTCCTGTGCGCTTCGCGCGCGACTATTATTGCAAGGAACGCCACGCGATGCAAGCCCCAATTTTCAAGAATTTTGAAAAGAGTTTTTCGAGACCATTTCGAGCAAATCCCACCGGTTTCATAGGAGTAAACTTGCCCCACTGCAAATCCTCGAAAGGACCGTCATGAAAGAACTCTCCAACCGCACGGCAAGATTTACCGATTCGGTCATCCGCCGCATGACACGCATCTCCAATAAGTACGGCGCTATCAATCTCTCGCAGGGCTTCCCTGACTTCGATCCCCCGGCGCAGCTGCTCGATAGCCTCAGCACCATCGCCGCCGATCCCAAGCCGCTCTATCACCAGTACTCCATCACCTGGGGCTCCCAGGCCATGCGCGAGGCGCTCGCCGCCAAACAGGAGCACTTTATGGGCATGCCGGTGAACCCCAACGAGAATATCGTAGTCACCTGCGGCTCCACCGAGGCCATGATGGCCGCCATGATGACGGTCACGAACCCCGGCGACAAGGTCGTCATCTTCTCGCCGTTCTACGAGAACTACGGCGCCGACACGATCCTTTCGGGTGCCGAGCCCATCTACGTGCCGCTCAACCCGCCCACATTCGACTTTGACCGCGAGACACTCGAGGCGGCCTTCCGCGACAACGACCCCAAGGCCATCGTCCTGTGCAACCCTTCCAACCCCTGCGGCAAGGTCTTTACGCGCGAGGAACTCACCTTTATCGCCGACCTCTGCAAAAAGTACGACGCCTACTGCATTACCGACGAGGTATACGAGCACATCGTCTACGCGCCCCACGAGCACGTCTATATGGCCACGCTGCCCGGCATGTTCGAGCGCACCATCAGCTGCAGTTCGCTGTCTAAGACGTACTCCATCACCGGCTGGCGTCTTGGCTACACCATTGCCCCGGCCCAGATCACCGAGCGCATCAAGAAGGTCCACGACTTCCTCACCGTGGGTGCCGCCGCTCCCCTGCAGGAAGCCGTCGTCACCGCCCTCAACTTCGACGACAGCTATTACGATGAGGTCCTTGACCTCTATACCGCCAAACGCGACCTGTTCTGCCAAGGGCTCGATAGTATCGGACTTAAGCACAACGTACCGCAGGGCGCCTACTACGTGATGATGGATATCTCTGAGTTTGGCTACGACAGCGACCTCGAGTTCTGCGAGGACCTGGCCTCAAAGGTGGGCGTGGGTGCCGTGCCCGGCTCGAGCTTCTTCCGCGAGCCCGTCAACCATCTGATTCGTTTCCACTTTGCCAAGCGGGACGAGACGCTTAACGCGGCACTGGAGAACCTCAAGTCGCTACGTGATAAAATCAAGCCGCGCGGGTAAGGACGGCCCGGCAACTAAAGCAACCAAAGAAGCCCCGCACCGCCCGCCGCGTTGCGAGGCTTCTTTTTATAGCGCTTTCTTAAATGGTTTAGAGCTCTATACTTTAGTCACGGAGCAACTCGTCCCAGAGAGGAATACTATGGCAGAACAGCAGCTTATCGGAGCGCTCGAGGCCGGCGGCACCAAGATGGTCTGCGCCACGGGCTATGCAGACGGTACGGTCCTGGAGCGTGAGCAGATCGCGACCACGACCCCGCAGGAGACCGTTGAGGCCGTCAATGCATGGTTTGCCGACAAGGGCATCGCCGCGCTGGGCATCGGCGCCTTTGGACCCACCGCAGTCACCCCTGCCTCGCCCCAATACGGCAAGATCCTGGAGACGCCCAAAACGGCATGGCGCTACTTTGACCTGCTGGGCACCATCCAAAACGAGCTCAATATCCCCTGCGGCTACGATACCGACGTCAACGTCGCCTGCCTGGGCGAGGTCACCTTTGGTTGCGCCCAGGGCCTCACTGACGTTGTGTATCTGACCATCGGCACCGGCGTGGGCGCCGGCGTGCTCTCGGGCGGTAAGCTCGTGCACGGCATGATGCATCCCGAGGCTGGCCACATCCTGGTCACGCGCGACCCGCGCGACACCATTGGCGAGCACAGCGCCTGCCCCTTCCACGACAACTGCCTAGAGGGCCTCATTGCCGGCCCCGGCGTTAAAAAGCGCTGGGATGGCAAGAACGCCGGAGACATGGCCGATGACCAGGAGGCCATGGACCTGCTCGCAGGCTATCTGGCACAGGCGCTCATGACCTACACGCTGTGCTACGCGCCGCAAAAGATCATCATCGGCGGCGGTGTGGCCGACCACACCCCCATCGTGCCGCTCGCACGCAAAAAGTGTGCCGAGATGCTCAACGGCTATATCGTCACGCCCGAGGTCAACGACATCGATAACTACATCGTCAACAACAGCCTCGAGGGCAAGCAGGGCATCATGGGCTGCCTGGCCCTGGGCGCACAGGCGCTTCAGTAGCAGACGCACCCACAGGGCGTGGCGCGCTCGGCAAATCCAACCTACGGAACGACGCCACCACGCCTCAAATAAGCCCTCAAATAAAAAAGGCCGCCTAGGACCAAACAATACGTCCTAGGCGGCCTTTTTGGCGCACATCAGCGACCGTAAGAGATATCGGAGCACAACGCCCGTTGCCGCTCCACAGCAGTCGATCATCACATCGGTGATCATGCCGGCGCGTCCCGGCACAAAGAGCTGAATCGTCTCGTCGATCGAGGGAATCAGCAGCAGGAACACCGCCGTGGGCAGCAACACGTCAAAGGTGCGCCGGCCCTCAAAATCAAAGGCGTGCGTTGCCAGGATGCCGAGCACCATATACTCGGTAAAATGCGCGCACTTGCGAACAACAAAGTTGGTCACCCATTCATATGGAAGTCCCACGCCGTGCAGGAAACCGCGGATAGCTTCCATGACCGTTAGGCTCAGCGAGCCCGACCCCGAGCCGGGAACCAGCGAATTGCCCCAGATCAAGAGCGCCATCAGGCAGGTTACAACCGCCCATTTTCGATTGATCTTAACCATGCAGAAGTTATGCCTCCGCGCGGAGCGGCGCGAAGCTGGCGGTACCGCCCTCGATAACGCTCAGATAGGCACGGCCCGTACGCTTGGCGGTTGAGGACTGCAGGCGCTCGATCTCTTCCTCGAGGATCTGATTGACGCGCTCGTGACGACGGTTTTCCATAATGCCGGCGGCAATAGCCTCGGCCCGCTCGATGCTCTCGCGCGAGATACGGGCAGTATCCTCGGGGAACACAGCGCTGTGACGGCCGACATAGGCGGGGGCAGCAGGCTGAGGGGCAGCGACGGGAGTGGGGGCTGCAACAGTAGCAGGCTCGTCAATCTCATCCAGGATCGCGGTGGCGGCGGCCCACATGTCCTCGTGGCCCGAGTAATCGGCCATGGGGACATCAACCTCGAGCGAGGCGTCCGGAAGGTCGCCGGTGTCGATGCGATCTTGGGCATCAATCGATGCGGTGATGGCTGCAGGCTCATCGAGGTCATCGAGATCGATGTCCGCGGCACCGGAGATGATAGGCATGCTGGCGAGGTTTGCATTGTACGGCGCAGCCTCAGTCGCCTGCTGCTGAGCAGGAGCGCCCCACAGCGAGCTTTCGGCGGCACGGCGGGCGGCAACGGCCTCCTCGTCCGCGGCCATGGCTTCATCAACGTACGAATTGTCGGCAGAAGCGTTCGCGTCCGCCGAGGTAGCGCTGTAGGCGTTATTGGCTGCCGCGTTGGCGACGAGTGCCACGAAAGCCGCCGTGCTGCCCGCAGGGGCGGCCTGGGAGCCAGACACGGCGCGTGCCGCGGCGGCGATGTCGTCGCGATTGAAGGAGCCGGTCTGCCCGCCGTTGGTGAGCTCGTCGATGGCGACTTGATAGACGTCGCGCGAGTGTGCAGGGTCGCAGCTCACCGGCGAATCGTCGTCGAGCATACTGTCGATCATGGACCAAGCCTCGGCCTCGTCCATGGCATCTGCGGCTCGAGCGATGGTAGGGACACCATCATCGGCATGACGGCGCTGGAACGCACCAGTCAGGCCGGAAAGGAATGCCGAGGTAGACTGCTCCGCCTGAGCCTGAGAAGCAGAAGCCGCAGCGTAAGGAGTCGCATCCTGCTGCTGAGCTGGAATCGAGGCGGTCTTGAACTCGCTTTGATGCTGATTAAGATTGGCGGCACCGCCCATGGCATCAGGCTGGAACAGACGCTCTTCACGCTGCGCACGGTACTCGGAGATACCCAGCGAGGCGGCATAGATACCCACGCCCGCCACCGCGCCCACGGCGAAGGGAACCGCACCCGCCACGACCGTCTCGTTCACCGACGAAAACGGCAGCGTGGCGGCATACATAACCACGGGAGCGGCAAGGCCGATCCCGCACGAAAGTCCGGCAAGGACTGCTCGTTGTGTTGCATCAGAAGAAGCCATGAGCTCTCCCCATCTTCCAGCACCCAAATCGCATCATTCAGTTGGCTGCGCGAGAGAAGATGAAGCGGGGCTATGCCCCAAAGCAACGGTATATGGTTCGTTTCATCTGCGTTTTCCGTCGCGAAGCTTAAAAGCTATTATGCGAAACCGCCCTGTCGATTGCAAGCGACGATGTCGGATTGAAACGGGGAAACCTGCTGCTTGCCAGTCTTATGGTCAAAAATAAGTGCGAAGCGGCGATGTAGAAAAGGGCCGAGGCTCAAAGCCCCGACCCTTTATCGCATTGATGATTAACGCTGCGTGTGGATGACAACCTAGAACGTCTGCTCGTAGTCGCTGTGCTTTTTGGCCGAACGCACCAGGAACTCCTGGTTGGTGTTGGTGCCCTTGAGGCCCTTGATAAACGATGCGGCCGCGCGCTCGGTATTGTTCATGCCGGCGAGGATGCGACGCAGACCAAAGACAAACGGGCGCATCTGCTCGTCGACCAGCAGATCCTCGTTGCGCGTACCGGAGGCAACGGGGTCAATGGCCGGGAAGATACGACGGTCGGCAAGATCGCGGTCGAGCTTAAGCTCCATGTTGCCGGTGCCCTTGAACTCCTCAAAGATGACTTCGTCCATCTTGGAACCGGTGTCGATGAGGGCAGAGGCCAGGATGGTGAGCGAGCCACCGTTCTCGATATTACGGGCTGCGCCCAGGAAGCGCTTGGGCGGATACAGGGCCGCCGAATCGACGCCGCCCGAAAGGATGCGGCCCGAGGCGGGCGCCGCCAAGTTGTAGGCGCGGGCAAGACGCGTGATGGAGTCGAGCACCACCACGACGTCGCCACCCAGCTCCACGATGCGCTTGGCGCGCTCGATGACGAGCTCTGCCACGCGAGTGTGGTTGTCGGCGGGCATATCGAAGGTCGACGCCACAACCTCGCCCTTGATGGATCGCTGCATATCGGTGACCTCTTCGGGGCGCTCGTCGACGAGCAGGCAGATGAGGTGCACCTCGGGGTTGTTAATCGAGATGGACTGGCAGATCTTCTTGAGGATCGTGGTCTTGCCGGCCTTGGGCGGGGACACGATCAGGCCACGCTGACCCTTGCCGATCGGCGACACGATGTCGATGGCGCGACCGGTAATGGAGTCCTTGCCGTGCTCCATGCGCAGCGGCTCGTTGGGATAGACCGGGGTAAGGTCGCCGAACTTGGGACGGCTGCGAATCTGCTCGGGGTCCAGACCGTTGACGGTCGTGATTTTAGCGAGGCCGGCGCGCTTGTCGCCGCCGCGCGAAGGACGAAGCGAGCCCTCGATGACGTCGCCCGTGCGCAGGCGCGCGGAGCGAATGAGGTAGGCGGGCACGAAGGCGTCGTCGTTGGACTTCATGTAGCCATGGGCATGGATGATGCCTGAGCTATCCGGGCGAATCTGCAGGATGCCCTTGATGTCGCGGAAGCCCTCGGCCTTCG
>CAJMSV010000069.1 GCA_905216175.1 uncultured bacterium
GTTAAAACCCGCGGGTGCTAGGCGGCACCTCAAAGAGATCGGCGCCGAGCTCGGCGGCGATGGCCTGAGCTACGACTGCTGTGTGGCCCTGTGCCGAGGTGTAGGCCACGAGGACGTTGCCGTCTGCAGCGGGCACTGCGGCGGGCTCGTCCTCGACAACCGACTGGTCCTCGGCGGCGGCCTGGTTGGCCAGTTATCGTCTGAGCGCTACTCCTGCGCGTCGAAATCGGGGCGTATGGCCAGGTAGCCCGCGAGCGCTTCCTCAGTGGCGGTGTAGTAGGTCATGGTCCCGTCGAGCTTGGCAATCTCAGCCATCTCGTCTTCGGCGAGGGAGAAGTCGAAGATGTTTGCGTTGTCGGCGATGTGGGCGGGGTTCTTGGAGCCGGGGATGATGGAGGTACCCATCTGCACGTGCCAGCGCAGGATCACCTGGGCCGGGGTCTTGCCGTACTTCTCGGCGAGAGTGACGAAGACGGGCTCCTCCAGAAGACCTTTGTCGCCGTGGCCGAGCGGGTACCACGCCTCGATCACCGTGCCGTACGGCGCGAGGTAGGCGCGCAGGTCGCGCTGGGCGTGATAGGGGTGGCACTCAACGGTCACGAGCTGCGGCTTGATGTCGGCGACCTCGATGACCTCGGCGATCTTGTCTTGCGGAAAGTTGGAGAGGCCGAGGGCGCGCACCTTGCCCGCGCGGTACGCCTCCTCCATCGTGCGCCACGCGGCCAGATAGTCGCCTACCGGCTGGTGCAGGATGAGCATGTCGACGTAGTCGAGCCCCAGGCGCTGGAGCGTGGCGTCCACCGCCGACATGCCCGCGTCGTAGACGCTCGGCCAAAGCTTGGTGGAGACGAAGATCTTGTCGCGCGCGATGCCGCTCTTGGCGATGGCACGGCCTACGGCGCGCTCGTTCATGTAGGCGTTGGCGGTGTCGATGTGCTCGTAGCCAGCCGCGAGCGCGGCGGTTGCGGCCGCCTCGGCCTCGGTCGGGGTCATGAGGAAGGTGCCCAAACCTTCGATGGGCATCTCTACGTCGTTGTTGAGCTTCAGATACTCCATGGTCTCCTCCTTAATGGTGACTCTTCGAATACAAGGCTACGAATACAAGGCTACGGCGTTTACTGACGTGCGAGAAGTTCACGTTGGAATGATGGATATAACCATGGGGTATATACGGCACATAATGCGTGACAGGAGGATCGATGTACAACCCACAGCTTGACACTTTCATCCGCGTGGCGGAGGCGGGCAGCTTCTCCAAGGCGGCACAAGAGTCCTTCATCACGCCCACGGCCGTCATCAAGCAGATGAACCTGCTGGAGTCGCGGCTAGGCCTTACGCTGTTCCACCGATCGCATCAGGGGCTTTCGCTTACGCGAGCAGGCAGGTCGCTGCTCGCCGACGCCCGCCATATCGTGCAGTACTCTCAAGAATCAATCGCACGCGCCCGCGTCGCCGAGCGTGGAGAGAAGCGCATCATCCGCGTGGGAGTGTCGCTCATGACGCCCAGCACGCCGCTCACGAAGCTGTGGCCGAAGGTGAAGGAACGTTGCCCTGGCATGAGCCTTCAGGTAGTCACGTTTGAAAACACACCCTCGGCGGCGCGCGGTTTGGCGAACCTCGGGCAAGACATGGATATCGTGGTGGGGATTTTCGACGATGCCTTTCTTAAAGAGCGCGGGTGCCTGGGCCTCGAGCTTTCGCGCGAGCCGCTCTGGTGCGCCGTTCCCGTCGACAGCGAACTCGCCAAACGCGACATCGTCACATTCGACGACCTCCACAATCACAGTCTTATGCTTATACGCCGGGGCTGGAACGCCGAAATCGACCGCGTGCGCGACGAGATACTCTTGCATCATCCTCAAATCGCGCTCGTAGACTTCCCGCAATATCGGGTGGAGGTGTTCAATCGCGGCGCGAACGAGGACCTCGCGCTTGCGACGCTGCCGTTGTGGGCCAACGTCCACCCCATGCTCAAAACCGTCCCTACCGATTGGGACTGTCTCGTGTCTTACGGGCTGCTTCATTCGCTGCAGCCCGCAGACCATGTGTGGGAGTTCCTCGATGCGGTGTCTGTCGTGCTCGAGGCAAAGCATCGATAGGCAATCGCGAGCAGATGCACTTATGCCTATGGGGACAACGGGAACTGGCTTCTGAACTCGCGTTTCGATACCGTCGAGTACCGCCTGATGCTGTTTCGGCGTCGCCATAGAGCAAAGCCATCAGCGAAATAACGGGAATAACAGCCTCCGAACCTTCTAGTTCGGAGGCTTTCTTTTTGCATGTCTGCCTAAAACGACTCCTTGCCAAAGCCCCTTGAGCATCGGGCGGCATTATTGAGTGTGGGCGTTATCGTAGGTATCTTTGATTTCTTCCGGCAAATTGTCGGGAATCAACGCCTTCACTCTATCCTCGTTTCCATCTAGGATCGCCTGCTCGTAGTACCAGCATTTGAACTTCAACATGTCCAGCGCGCGGTTCATCTTCGCGATCTCCGACTCCATGTGGGCCTTCCGCTCCTCGAACATGGCCTTGCGCTTGGGATATGTCGATGGGCCCTCCGCACACCATTCCATGAACAGTCGGATGTCCTTAATCTCCATCCCAGCCTTCTTTAAGCATTCGATGACCCGAAGCGCCTCGAGTTCTGTATCGCCGAATCGGCGAATGCCCGACGCCCGCTCCAATCCCGGGAACAGCCCCTGCTTGTCGTAATACCGCAGCGTGGAAACGGGCAGACCGAACATCTCCGCTACCTGTCCGATTGTGTACATGGCCCCTCCGGACAAATCTCGAATTTACTCCTTGACCTAAAGTCAGCTTTAGGTATTACCTTCATTCTCGTCAATATAAATTGGGAGCGCAAGGGGTGTTCCGTAATCGCCGGTCATCCCGCTCTTGAGCAGGCGCGACGAATGGGCACAGGAGTCTAGGCACGGCTTAGCTGGACGGAAGCAGTTTTGCACTCAAAACCATCGACAGGAGGAATCGAACATGACGATTAAGCAGACGGCGGGCAGAGATGCCCTGGGGGATTTTGCCCCCAAATTTGCACAGCTCAATGACGATGTGCTGTTCGGCGAGGTATGGAGTCGAGAAGACGGGCTTTCCCTTCGAGATCGCAGCATAGTGACGGTGGTTGCCCTAATGGCGCAGGGCCTGACGGACTCTTCGTTCCAATATCATCTGATGTCTGCAAAGAACAACGGCGTGACCAGGGCGGAGATAGCGGAAATCCTTACGCACGCGGCGTTTTACGCAGGCTGGCCCAAGGCATGGGCGGCCTTTCGCATGGCGAAGGAGGTCTGGGCGGATAGCGATGCCGCCGACGCAAGAACCAAGCATCAAAACGAGATGGCCTTTCCCATCGGTGCCCCCAACGACGCATTTGCGAAGTACTTTATCGGGCAAAGCTACCTCGCGCCCCTTTCCACCGAGCAGGTCGGCATTTACAGCGTTACGTTCGAGCCAGGCTGCCGCAACAACTGGCACACCCATCACGCCAAAAGCGGCGGCGGGCAGATTCTCGTCTGCGTGGCTGGCCGAGGGTTTTACCAGGAATGGGGCAAACCGGCACAGGAGCTGTGCCCCGGCGATGTAGTAAATATTCCCGCAGGCGTAAAGCACTGGCACGGTGCGGCGCCCGACAGCTGGTTCTCCCATCTCGCGGTGGAGGTTCCGGGCGAGGAGGCCTCCAACGAGTGGTTGGAGCCCGTGGACGACGAGCAGTACCTTAAAGCGACTGACAAGGAGGTTTAGGTATGGAACAGTTGAATCTGACGCAGGAATGGGACAAAGTATTCCCCAAAAGCGACAAGGTTGAGCACAGCAAGGCAACCTTCCGCAACCGATACGGCATCACGCTGGCTGCCGACGTGTACGTGCCTAAGAACGCGGAAGGCAAGCTGCCCGCCATCGCCGTCAGCGGCCCTTTTGGCGCGGTGAAGGAGCAGTCCTCCGGTTTGTACGCGCAGAAAATGGCGGAGCTGGGCTTTTTTGCAATTGCCTTTGACCCGTCCTATACCGGCGAGAGCGGCGGCACGCCCCGCTATGTAGCATCGCCGGACATCAACACCGAGGACTTCTGCGCAGCGGTTGATTTCCTCTCTGTGCAGGAGTATGTTGATCCGGTGCACATCGGTATCATCGGTATCTGCGGTTGGGGCGGCATGGCGATCATCGCCGCAGCCATTGACACCCGTATCAAAGCTACCGCGGCTATGACCATGTACGACATGACCCGTGTGACCGCCAACGGCTATTTTGACGCCGAGGATTCCGAGCAGGCGCGCTTTGAAAAGCGGAAAGCGCTGAATGAGCAGCGCACCGAGGACTATAAAAACGGCAGCTATGCGCTGGCGGGCGGCGTGGTCGATCCGCTACCGGAGGATGCGCCGCAGTTTGTAGCGGACTATTACGCCTACTACAAAACTCCGCGAGGCTATCATCCCCGCAGCCTGATCTCCAACTGTGGCTTGAATGCGTCGTCTTCGCTGTCATTTTTGAATATGCCGATTTTGCAATACAGCAGCGAAATCCGCTCTGCTGTGTTGCTGGTGCATGGCGAGAAGGCGCACTCCCGCTATTTCAGCGAAGCCGCGTACGGCAAGCTGACGGGGGACAACAAGGAATTGCTCATTATCCCTGGTGCCAGCCACACCGACCTTTACGATCAGATGGACATCATTCCGTTTGGAAAGCTGAAGGCATTCTTTGAGGAATATCTGAAATAAGGCGTGCCTTGATTCAATACCAAGTTTCCAGCGACGATTCTTCTAAAGAGTGGGAGTAGCTGAAACGAGGCGATTGATTAACTCCATTCGTTTTGGCTACAAGAAAACATGCCGTGCGCCTGCGGCATGAAGGAGGGAGATTTCTATGAATATCGTTGTATTGAGTGGTAGCCCGCGCAAGGGTGCCAATACCGACACCATGGTCGAGGCGTTTGCCGAGACCGCGCGTGAGGGCGGCAATACGGTCGAGGTCGTTCGCGTTGCCAGCAAGAAGATCGCTGGTTGCCTGGGGTGTCAGTATTGCTTCGCCCACGAGGGCACCTGTGTGCAGAAGGACGACATGGCCGACGTGATCGAGTCACTGAAAGACGCCGATATGGTTGTCTTCGCTTCGCCTATCTACTGGTTTGATATCACTGCGCAGGAGAAGGCCGCCATCGACCGCCTGTACGCCTTCGGTGCCACGGGATTCCCGTTCACCAAGACGGCACTTTTGCTCGATAGTCACAGTGAGGGCGTCTATGATGCGGCGATCGCTATGTACAAGTCGGCCTGTGCGTACTGCAAGTGGGAGGACCAAGGCATTGTCACCATCAGCGGTATGACCGAGCGCGACAGCATGGTATCGTCGCCCAAGTTGGAAGAGGTGCGAGAGCTCGCTCGCAAGCTCGCCTAAGGGCAAGAAGAACGCATGGCAACCAGCGTTATTTGAAGCACTTGCCGTCCTTGCCAGGTGAATCGTTGATTGCCGTGCGCCGTTGCCCTTGCGGACAATCTTGGCGTGCTAAAACGCCTTCTCGTTCAAGAATTCCCTGAACGCGGGAATGTCAAAGCCAACGAGACCACGCCCGCGCTCTCCAATGACGCCGTCCTCCAGGAGGCGGCGTTTGTATTGGCTTGCGTAGTTGCTGGCGACGCCCATGCGTTTGGCTATCTCCGAGACCCTGCTGGGGCCAGAATCGGGTAGCATCGCGAGCAAAAACTCAATGTCTTTATCGGAAAGCTCCCGATAGGTCGTTTCGAGAATTCGATCGCGCAGCTCCATGCGGGCAAGCAGAGAACCCTGCTGTACATCAGGTGCACTGATTTTGGGCGAGTTCTCCGAAACATCCCATGTGCGATATCCGACGAGCTGCATCATATAGGGAAATCCGTCGACGGCCTTCACGGCATCCTCGAGCGCTTCTGGCGTGATTGAGCGGCCTCCGGCCTCAACGGTTTTGCGGAATGCGTTTGCAATTTCAACGTCAGTGATTCGTCCCAACTGATGATATTGGGAACGCCTGAGGAACGAGACGGAATCGTTACGCAGCAACGCCGATACTTTGTAGGGCAGTCCTGCCATGAGTAGGGCAACTTTTTTACCTTCGCGTACAAAGTGCTGGTAAACAGAGGCAAATTGAAGCATTTCTTCGAGATCGACAGTGACTTCATCGATGGTGATGAGAAGTCCGATGTCATGTTTTTCGAGTTGCTTAAAGATGCCATTCATGCGCGTGCGCCAGTTGCCCTGAGCCTCTTGAGCATATGTCCAATCGATGCCCACTGGGCCAATTTGAACACCGTTTATGCGCGCGTGAGGCTGTGAGAGGTAGCTATCTGCGGCTGCTTTGGTTCGCGCGATAATATCTTCGAGCATGCCTGGCATGGCGGAGACATTTGCTGCGATCCAGCCGTGTTCAAGCGCCGTTTCTGAAAGGAGCGAGAGAAGCGCCGTCTTGCCCGTTCCCCTTGCGCCAGTAAAAATGGTTGACAGGTTGGGATCTCCCGGGCCGTTGATAAAGCCACGGTTGATGTCACGCAGGATATGCTCGCGACCCGCTAGAAAGGGAGGGACGCTTCCGAACGTCGGGGTAAAGGGGTTCTTGCTGTACTCCATGGTAGCTCCTTTGCAAGTTTTGCTAATTTTTGCAAGTTTTGCTAACTTTTGCAAGTTTTGCTAACGACTGACCAAAGGGCATCGAAGCAGTGGCGCTGACATTTTTTACGCAGAAAAATAAGCAGAAATCAATTTATCTGCGTTAAGAAATAGTTGAGAAGAAAAACGACGAGTCCCGGGCGCAATGCCGTTGCGCTCCGGGCCTCGTCGCTTTGCGAAGTATCTAACGGTCTCGTTGCCGTGGTACCTAGTCAAACAAACTCGGCATGTCGTTTTCTTTCATGAGGGCACCGGCAGAGGGTAGGCTCTGCGCGGTGAACTTCTCGGCCGAGACGCCGGCGCCAAGGATCTCCTCGGTCGTGCCGACGGTGGTGACCGAGCGGCCCTTCTTGGCCGTGAAAGCCTGGACGCCCTGCGTGTTGGTGGTCGTCTTGGTCTTGAGCAGCGACGTGTTGAAGTTCATCAGGCGGTAGTCGCTCGAGACCAGTGCGATGTCGCGATCTTCCTTGAGCACCTGCGCATATAGCAGCTTGCTGCCGCCGTAGATGGCGTTCTTGAGGCGCTTGCGGTTGGTCTTGGTGACGTATCCGGCAAGTGCGACGCGCACCACGCGGCCGTTCTCAAAGACGAACAACACGTCGGCCTTGTAGTCCTCGGGGTCGATGACCCAGATGACGCTCTCGTCGGGTTCCATCTCAAGATCGGTCGGCAGGTACGAGCCCAGCTGGGCCGACTTGGTGTCCTCAAACGCGGCAACCTTGCACTTGTACACCTGGCTCTTGTTGGTAAACACGAGCAGCTCGTGCGTGTTGGAGGACGGGAACTCGATAAAGGGTTTGTCACCGTCCTTGTACTTGAGCGTGGTCGCCTTCTTGAGCACGCGGTCCGTCATCTTCTTAAGGTAGCCATCGCGCGAGAGCATGATGGTGACCGGGTACTCCTCGACCTCGGGCTCCAAGCTTACCTCAATAACCTCGTGGGGCTCAATCCTGCCCGTGCGGCGCGGCATCACGTGCTTCTTGTTGACCGCGGCCAGCTCGTCGCTGATGACCTTCTTGATGTTCTCCTCGCTGGAGAGGATCTCCTCAAGCTCGGCAATCTCGCCCTCAAGCTTGGCAATGTCCTTGGTGCGGTTGAGGATGTACTCCTCGTTGATGTTGCGGAGCTTAAGCTCGGCAACAAACTCGGCCTGGGTCTCGTCGATGTCGAAGCCGCGCATAAGGTTGGGCACGACCTCGGCCTCGAGCTTGGTGCCACGGATGATGGCGATCGCCTTGTCGATGTCGAGCAAGATCGCCTCGAGGCCGTGCAGCAGGTGCAGGCGCTCGGACTTTTTGCCCAGGTCAAAGTTAATGCGGCGACGCGTGGACTCAATACGCCATTTGACCCACTCGTGCAGAATCTGGCGCACGCCCATAACACGGGGATAGCCGTCGACGAGCACGTTGAAGTTGCACGAGAACGAATCCTGCAGCGTGGTCGAGCGATAGAGCTTGGCCATAAGCTTGTCGGGGTCGACGCCGCGCTTAAGGTCGATGGCGATGCGCAAACCCGAGAGGTCGGTTTCGTCGCGGATGTCTGCGATCTCCTTGACCTTGCCCTCCTTGGAGAGCTTGACGATGCGCTCGATGATGACATCGGTCTTAGTGGTGTAGGGAATCTCGTAGACCTCGATGATGCGCTCTTCGGGAATCCAGCGCCAGCGGGAGCGAATCTGGAAGCTACCCAGTCCGGTCTCTATAATCTTTTCCATTTCCTCGCGGCGGTAGATGATCTCGCCGCCGGTCGAGAAGTCGGGCATGGGCATGTACTCGAGCAGGTCGCAGTCGGGATCCTGCAGGTAGTGCATCGTGGCGGTGCAGACCTCGTTGAGGTTGAAGCCGCAGATGTCGGACGCCATGGCGACGCCGATGCCCTTGTTGGCCGAGACGAGGATATTGGGGAACGTGGTGGGCAGCAGGCGCGGCTCCTTCATGGCGCCGTCGTAGCTGTCGACGAAGTCGACCGGGTCCTTGTCGATGTCCTTGAAGATCTCGGCGCTGATGGGGGAGAGCTTGGCCTCGGTATAACGCGAGGCGGCGTAGCTCAGATCGCCCGAATAATACTTGCCAAAGTTGCCCTTCGACTCAACGAACGGCGCGAGCAACGCCTCGTTGCCGGTTGCCAGACGCACCATCGTCTCGTAGATCGCGGCATCGCCGTGCGGGTTGAGCTTCATGGTCTGGCCCACAATGTTGGCGCTCTTCTGGCGCTCGCCCTTGAGCAGACCCATCTTGTACATGGTGTAGAGCAGCTTGCGGTGCGAGGGCTTAAAGCCGTCGATCTCGGGGAACGCGCGCGAGACGTTGACGCTCATGGCGTAGGGCATGTAGTTGACCTCGAGCGTCTGCGTGATCGGCTGGTCGGTGACCTCGGAGTGCAGGCCGATGACGTTCTCGGCGTTGACCTGCTTTTTCTTTGGCTGGTTCTTCGTCTTCTTCTTTGCCACGATTTCCTCTTGAACTTCTTATGGGCCGTCGTTATCGATTTGCTGCTACTGCAGGTCCAGCTGGTCAAGGTATTCCTTGCCGTGCTCGGAGATATGGCGCTTGCGGCCCGCTTCGTCGTTGCCCAGCAACAGGTTGAACATGGTTTCCATCTTGGTGACGTCCTCGGGCTCCCCCTTGATCAGGCGACGCGTTTCGGGGTACATGGTGGTGAGCCACATCATGTCCGGGTCGTTCTCACCAAGCCCCTTG
>CAJMSV010000070.1 GCA_905216175.1 uncultured bacterium
TTTGGTTCGTCGCGTGTCCGCTCCATAAAAGCCGATTTCATGTTTTTGTGCCGCCCCTTTTGGGCGGCACGTGTTGTATAGGGATTGGGTTGCGGCCATTTGGTTGATGGTTCGGTTATTTGGTTGACGGGGCTTGCTCCGGGTTGGGGCGGCGCCGTTGTTTAGGGGGTACACTGGGTGGCGACTTTTAGTTTATCTACTACCTGATGGGGTGTTTTTAATGGGCAAGAAGTCTCGGGCTCGGGTTGCTGCGGCGGGAACTCGCAAGGATCCTGGTCGTCGGGTTGCTGAGGGCAAAAAGGCCGATCGTGCCGAGAAGGACAAGAAGGTCGGCGCGCATGCTCATCCTGAGTGGGCGCCTCATTTGAATTCGGCTAGTGAGGATTTGACTGCCAAGTTGTTTACTCTGGTCGAGGTAATTTTGGGCGTGGTGCCCCTTGTGGTTATCGGTTTGTCCTTGGCTTCGAAGGACGCTACGAGTGTCGATAAACTCACCGAGGTCTTTTCGCAGGAGCCCTCGATAGTAGTTACGTTTATCTCTGCGTGCCTGCAGCCGTTTGTGGCGTACATGCTGTACATGATTTATCGCAAATACTGCGAGGGCGATGCGGGCTTTGCCGCCGGCAACCTGATCGGTCTTTTGTGCTCCGAGATCCTACTGCTCAATATCCCGGGCGTCATCGGTATGGGCATCTTGCTGTGGCGTGTTTGGCGCAACGTTGCCCCGCACTTTGAGAGCTGGCTGTTTGAGCGCCGCGTAATGGGCGTGCTGGCAGACATTGCGGGCTCGCTCGTGATTTTAGCCTTGGCGTTTATGTGCGCCACCGCCGCCCGCGGTCTCGCGGGCATGTAGTCTGTTCTCACCGACCACGGGGCGCAGGGCGGGGAAACCTTCCCCTCGCGCTCACGGCTCCGCAGGGTCGCGCGAGGCAAAGGTTTCCCCGCCCTGCGCCCCCGGCGTTGAGTCGTCGCACGCTCGTTACAGAAAAGCTGATAATAAGTTTGTGCGCCGCCCCTTTGGGGCGGCACTTTTTGTGTGGGGTCCCGGTCTCCACAATTTTCGTCAAGCTATTGGTTAGATTTTGGTCAGTTGGCGTAAGGGTGGAAGTCCAAAAGATTGATGGCGAAAAAAGCTCAGAGAAAGTGCTGGTAGGGGAGTTGTTGAGCTTTTCGACAGCTTTTGAGCAAAAGAAACTTTGTGGCTATTGCCGGCGATTGCGTTGTCGCGGTCATGGCGGTGCGGGATGCTGGTCGTAAGCGTCGAATGCTCCGATTTTGGAGGCCAGCATGGATCTGTTTCTTGAGACTCCGCAGCAGCAAGCTGAGCGCATGCTGCGTCAGCAGCAACGACTCATGGAGATGCAAATGCAGGGGGCGGCAGCCCAGCCCCCTGCGCAAAATGCCACGCCTGCGGTTTCGCCTGCGGGCGAATCGGCACCAGAGGCCTATTCCGTACAGCAAGATTCATATGCGCAGGAGCTCGCGTTCGACAAAAGTCGCACGCGTCGCCGCCGCATGGGCCAGCGCCTGCGCACATTGGCGATGATCGTGCTCATTCCGCTAGGACTTGCGGCGATTTTCTTGGTCTCGTATGCGCTCACGTGCATCCTCAACGGCGCATCGCCCAACGAGGTGCTCCAACATCTGTCAGCCCTCGGCCAGCGCCTAGGCGATGTCGTAACAACCATTCGTGCCGGCTGGGAGAGCTAGCGTTTTAGCGTCCGCGGCTCTAAGAGAAATTTGTCTGCAAGGCAGTGAGTGATCCGTGTGTGTGACGGGGTAAGATTGATCTCGGTATTGATTGGTGCTCGATTGGGTTTGTTGGGCGGAGTTTATGTCTGCTATTGATATTGTGCTTGTTGTGATCGCCTTGGTGGCGGTGGGGGTTGCTGTGGCTTGCGCCCTCCAACTCAAGAGCCTGCGTGCCGAGTTGCGGGAGCGTAGCGACAGTAGCGCGGAAACGCTGGCAGCACTCGAGCAGGCTAACAACGCGCTCGATACCCTGAACGTCGCGCTGGCCGAAACCCGCCGCACGGCCAATGCCATCGCGCAGCAGCAGACGACCGATGCGGCCGTGGAGCAGCAACGCTACCTGACCATCGCACGCGAGTTCTCGCAAGCTGGTGACCGGATGGATGACCTGCGCCGCGAGACGGCCCAACAGCTCGGCGCCAACCGCGAAGGCATTGAGCATCGTCTGGACAAGGTGCGCGAGACGGTTGATGCTCAGCTGGGCGCCATCCGCAAAGACAACAACGTGCAGCTCGATCAGATGCGCGCGACGGTGGACGAGAAGCTCTCTCGCACGCTCAACGACCGACTGTCGGCATCGTTTAAGCAGGTGAGCGACCAGCTCGAGGCCGTGTACAAGGGCCTGGGCGATATGCAATCTATCGCCACCGGCGTTGGCGACCTTAAGCGCGTGCTGGGTAATGTAAAGGCGCGCGGCATTTTGGGCGAGGTGCAGCTGGGTGCGATCCTGGCGGACATCCTTACGCCCGACCAGTATCTGGAAAACGTCACCACCAAGCCCGGCGCCTCGGAGCGCGTTGAGTTTGCCGTCAAGCTGCCGGTAGACGAGGGCGATCCCGTGCTGCTGCCGATCGACTCCAAATTCCCGGGCGACGCGTACGAGCACCTGCTCGACGCGCAGGAGTCGGGTGATGCGGAGGCCGTGGCGGCTGCGCGCAAGACGCTCGACACCATGGTCAAGCGCGAGGCAAAGGACATTTGCGAGAAGTACCTGAGCGTGCCCGCGACCACCAACTTTGGCATTCTGTTCGTTCCGTTTGAGGGACTGTACGCCGAGGTCGTCAGCCGCCCCGGGCTTATCGAGACCCTGGGCCGCGACTATCACGTCAACGTTGCCGGTCCCAGCACCATGGCGGCCATCCTCAACAGTCTGCAGATGAGCTATCAGACGTTTAAGTTGCAAAAACGTACCGACGACGTGCTGCGCGTGCTCTCCGCCGTCAAGGCCGAGCTGCCGCGCTATCAGGCGGCGCTGCGCCGCGCCCAGCAGCAGATCGAGACCGCGGGCAAAACGGTCGAGGGCATCATCACCACGCGCACCAACGTCATGGAGCGCAAGCTCAAGGACATCGACGCACTGGAAGACGTCGACCAAGCCGATGAGATCTTGGGACTCACGTCCGCGGACCTTCTCACAGACCAAGAAGACGAAGGCTAATTGCAACAAGACGGTGGGGCGCCGGCGCAAACGCGGGCGCCCCACCGCTTTTCGTATCGCACTTGTCTGGAGTGTGCTCCAATGTGCAACAATGGCGTTTCGCCCTATCAGACGCGAAAGGAAGCCCATGTCTCAGAGAAGCACCAGCCCGCTCAGCCGCTCCACCGTGCGCCGCACGCTGCAGCGGTTTTGGGGTGTCACGCGCACGCAGCCGCTGATTGTCTTTCTCTCGGTGTTCTCGTCGGCGGGCTACATCTTTTTGCTGACGTTTGCCAATACCTATGTGATGGCCCTCATTGTCGACCGCGTTCAAGCCGGTCCCGTGGCGGGTGACCAGGTGTTTGAGGTCTTCGGCCCCTATATCCTGGCACTCGTACTCGTTAATCTGGTGGGTCAGATCCTCTCCAAGCTACAGGACTACACCGTCTACAAGCTCGAGATCGCAGGCAACTATCACCTGGCGCGTCTATGCTTCGACACGCTCTCCAACCAATCCATGACATTTCACACCAGCCGCTTTGGCGGATCACTCGTGAGCCAGACGAGCCGTTTTATGAGCGGCTATACGGGGCTGGTGGACGTGACGGTGTATTCGCTCATCCCCACCATCACCTCGGTCGTCTGCACCGTGGCCGCACTCGCCCCGGTGGTACCGACGTTTACCGTGATCCTGGTGTGCATCATGGTCGTCTACATTGCGTTTGTCTGGCTTATGTACAAGCGCATCATGCCGCTTTCGGCCGCGACGTCCGCTGCGCAGAACAAGCTCTCGGGCGTGCTCTCCGACGCGGTCACGAACATCTTGGCCGTTAAGACCTGCGGGCGCGAGGACTTTGAACGCGATCTGTTCGACGCCGCCGATCGTGCCGCGCGCGATGCCGAGACGGTCTCGATGCACGCCATGATGCAGCGCAACTTTACGACCTCGGGTCTTATCGTCATCACCATGGCCGTGGTGAGTGTGTTCGTGGCGGGCGGCAACGCGTGGTTTGGCATCTCGGCCGGCTCGCTCGTCATGATCTTTACCTACACCTATAACCTCACCATGCGCCTGAACTACGTAAGCTCCATGATGCAGCGCATCAACCGCGCGCTCGGCGATGCGGCCGAGATGACGCGCGTGCTGGACGAGCCACGTTTGGTGGCAGACGACGAGAACGCCCTCGAGCTCAAGGTGAGCGAGGGCGCGATTGATTTTGAGCACCTGAGCTTCGCATACCGTGACGCCGCGGCGGGCGAGAGCGTGTTCGACGACCTGACGCTTCATGTGGCGGCGGGCCAGCGCGTGGGCCTGGTGGGCAAATCGGGCTCGGGCAAGACGACGCTCACCAAGCTGTTGCTGCGCCTGGACGATGTTCAGGGCGGCCGCGTGCTCGTGGACGGCCAGGACGTCTCGCGCTGCACGCAGCAGAGCCTGCGCCGCCAGGTTGCCTACGTGCCGCAGGAGGCGCTGCTGTTCCACCGCTCCATTCGCGAGAATATCGCCTACGGCCGCCCCGACGCCACCGACGAACAGATTCGCGAGGCGGCTCGCTTGGCTAATGCGACTGAGTTTATCGACCGCCTGCCCCGTGGCTTTGACACCATGGTGGGCGAGCGCGGCGTCAAGCTCTCGGGTGGCCAGCGTCAGCGCGTGGCTATCGCCCGTGCGATTCTCACCGACGCGCCGATTCTGGTGCTCGACGAGGCGACCTCTGCCCTCGACAGCGAGTCCGAGGCGCTGGTGCAGGAGGCGCTCGAAAACCTGATGCGTGGACGTACCTCCATTGTGGTGGCGCACCGCCTGTCCACCGTGGCGGCGCTCGACCGCATTGTGGTGCTGGCCGATGGCGAGATCGTCGAGGACGGCACGCATGCGCAGCTCGTCGAGGCGGGTGGTGAGTACGCGAGCCTGTGGAGCCGTCAGACCGGCGCATTCTTGGAGGCGTAAGCGTCTCGGACGTGGGACAATTGTGCTCATAAGTTTATTGTGCCGTTGAGCCGAGGAGTCGTTATGCCACGCGAGACCAATGCCGCCAAGCGCGAGCGCGCCATCGAGGTGTGTGAGCGCCTCAACCGTCGCTATGGCCCGGTCGAGTGCTTTTTGGACCACGAGAATCCCTTCCGCCTGCTGATCGCGGTGCTGCTTTCGGCGCAAACGACCGATGCGCAGGTCAACAAGGTGACGCCGCGGCTGTTTGCCCAGTGGCCCACGCCCGAGGCCATGGCGGAGGCGAGCGTTGCCGATGTGGCCGATACCATCAAGTCACTCGGCTTTTATAAGAGTAAGGCCAAGCATGCCGTGGGGGCTGCACAGATGATTGTCGCCGACTATGGCGGTGAGGTGCCGGCCGATATGAAGGAACTCGTCAAGTTGCCGGGCGTGGGGCGCAAGACGGCGAACATCGTCCTCAACGTCGGGTTCGGCATCGTGGAGGGCATTGCGGTCGATACGCACGTCAACCGCATCGCGCACCGTCTGATGCTGAGTCCCAAGACGCATGCCAAGGAGCCGCTCAAGACCGAGCAGGATCTACTCAAGATTTTGCCTCATGAGTATTGGGAATCGGTCAACCACCAGTGGATCACCTTTGGCCGCGAGATCTGTGACGCCCGCAAACCCAAATGCGACGAGTGTCCGCTGGCAGACCTTTGCCCGAGCGTGCGCGTTTTGGGGTAGCTGTTCGGCGTGCGCCGGCGTGTCCATCCTATGCGTTACCATGACAATCAATATTCTTGACGTACGACCCGCCGAGCTTGCCCCGGCGGGCTTTTGGCGTTGCGATGCCGGAGGAACAGCATGCTCATTCACCGTATAGCCGCGCAGCTCTACACTGCCGAGGCGCTGCAGACCGTCGAGGCCGGACTCGATGCCGGCGAGGACGTGACGCTGGCCGTGTCGCAGTCGGGTCGCACGCTTATGGCGGCCGCCCAGTTTGCGCGCCGTCCGCGCCCGACGGTCTACATTGTGAGCGGCGAGGATGCGGCCGATCGCGCCGCTCGTAGCCTTGCCGCCTACGTGGGCCTGGCGCATGTGTGCCGTTTCCCCGAGCGCAAGGATTATCCGTGGCGCGAGCAGGCGCCCGACGACGCCGTGGTAGCGCAGCGATGCGAGGCCCTGGGACGCATCGTGCGCGGGGACAACTGCATCATGGTTGCCTCGGCTCGCGCGTTGCTGCGCTGCGTGCCGCCGGTCGAGAGCCACTACTGGGAGTCCACGACCTTTGCGGTGGGCGAGGAGATTCCTTTTGACGAGGTGCCGCAGCGCCTGGTGGGCATGGGCTACACCAATGCCGGCGCCGCCGACGCGCCCGGCCTGTTCCGCGTGCACGGCGACACCGTCGAGGTGTTCCCCGCGCAGGAGAAGGCGCCCGTGCGCATTGAGTTCTTTGGCGACGAGATCGACCGCATCCGTCGCATGGTGAGCTCAACGGGGCAGACCATCGGTAACGAGGACAGTATCGAGATCTTCCCCTGCCGTGAGCTGGCGCTTACCGACGATGCCGTTCACAACATGCACGTGGCGCTCTACCGCGCAAGCCAGGACGACAGCAAGCTGGCGGCGCTGCTCGAGATGGTGGATGCGCGCATCGTCACGCCCGAGCTCGACCGCTTTTTGCCGGTGATGTACGGCCAGACCGTGAGCCCGCTGGCGCACGTGAGCGGCAAGGCGCTCGTGGTCCTGTCCGAGCCGCGCTCGCTGTTCGACGACTGTCTGCGCGCCTACGAGGATATCGAGGCCCGTGCCGGCGAGGCGGGGATTGACCGACTGGATGGCCTGTATGTACGTGCTCAGCAGCTTGATTTTGGTGCTCAGCAGCGCCTGAACTATGTGAGCCTGATTCGCGCGGGCGGTGCGGTGACGGCCGAGCTCAAGATTGAGCAGCCGGCCATTGCGGGCTCGGACAATCGCTTTATGGCGCGCATTCAGGAAGTCGTGGGCAAGCGCTACGCCTGCGTGTTTGCCATCCCTGACCGCGGTGCGCGCGAGTCGATGGAGCTCACCTTTGGCGACGAGGGCATTACCTTTGAGGAGTCGCTGACGGCCGCGCCCGAAAATGCCGGCGCTATCGGCGACCGCGTGCGCGTGGCAGCGGCGGATTCCGCCGACCGTGCCGCACGCCAGGAGGCCCATGCCGCAATTCGCGAGCGTAAGGCCGACGCGCTCAACGCCCGCTCGCTCGAGGCGGGCGCCGCGCAGGCTGCCGCCGGCGCCGCCGTGCCCACCATCTCGCGCGGGCGCGTGACCTTTGTGGACGCTGCCCTGCCGCAGGGCGTGGTGGTGCCCGATGCCAACCTAGCCGTGTTCTCTATCGCCGACCTCAACGCCCGCATGGACGCCAACCGCGCGCGCAGCCGCCGCAAGGTGGACATTACGCAGATCACGTTCCCGTTTAAGCCGGGCGACTACGTGGTGCACGCCACCCACGGCATCGCGCTCTTTAGCGAGATCACGCGCCAGGAAGTGGGCGGCAAGGAGCGCGACTACTTTTTGCTGGAATATGCCGATGGTGACAAGCTCTACGTGCCGCTCGAGCAGGTCGACCGCATCACGCGATACGTTGGCCCCGACGGCGACAAGCCGCGCCTGACCAGGCTCAATACCGCCGACTGGACGCGTGCTACCAACAAGGCGCGCAAGAACGCCAAAAAGCTGGCGTTTGACCTGGTCGACCTGTATACGCGCCGCTCGTCGATTACCGGTATCGCCTGTCCGCCCGATACGCCCGAGCAGATCGAGATGGAGGAGAGCTTCCCCTACGACGAGACGCGCGACCAGCTGGAGGCTATCGCCGACATCAAGGCTGACATGGAGGCGCCCAAGCCCATGGACCGCCTGCTGTGCGGCGACGTGGGCTTTGGCAAGACCGAGGTTGCCCTGCGCGCGGCGTTTAAGTGCGTGGACTCCGGCCGCCAAGTCATGGTGCTCTGCCCCACAACCATTCTGGCCCAGCAGCACTACGAGACCTTCTTTGAGCGCTTTGCCCCGTTTGGCCTCGAGGTCGAGGTGCTCAGCCGCTTCCGCACGCCGGCGCAGCAAAAGCGCGCGCTCAAGACGGCCGCGTTCCGCCTGCTGAGCGAGCTGTTCCCGGATGCCGCCATCCCATGGGGGTCGCTGACGGGCATCCGCCCCACCAAGCTCCTGCGGGAGCTGGCGGCGCGGCACGGTATGGACGAGGGCGTGCGCCTGCTGGGCGCGACGTTCGCCGTATCAGATGAAAAGGCGGCGCTTGCCGCGCGCATCTGCCGCGTGCAGCGGCCGTATATCGAGTCGGTGGACGTGCGGCGCGATGTGGACGTATACATCGGCATCCCGTTGTGCCGCTCGCGCTGCCTGTACTGCTCCTTTGCCTCCGAGGTCGCCGGCAAGGGGGAAAAGCTGCCGGCCTACCTGTCGGCGCTGCGGCAGGATATCGAAGCCGGCGCGGAGCTCGTGCGCGCGAGCGGCCGGGGCGGGCGCGCGCTGTTTGGGGGCGGCGGCTCGCCGACGGTGCTCTCCGCCGTGCAGCTGGACGCGCTGCTCGGCTGGACGCGCGCGGCCTATGGCGGCTTTCCGGACGAGGTGACCGTGGAGGCCGGGCGACCGGATACCATCACGCCGGAAAAGCTCGCCGTTTTGCGCGCGCACGGCGTGGCGCGCATCTCGATCAACCCGCAGTCCATGAACGACGATACGCTGCTGCGCATCGGCCGCGGGCACGACGCGGCGGCCGTCGAGCGCTGCTTTGGCGAGGCGCGCGCCGCCGGCTTTGCCTCAATCAATATGGATCTCATCGCCGGCCTGCCGGGCGAAGACGAGGCCGCCTTTGCGCGCACGCTCCGCCGCGTCGTCCCGCTTGCGCCGGAGAATCTGACCGTCCATACGCAGGCGCTCAAGCGCGCCTCGCGCCTGATGCGCGAGCGCGGTGCCTGGTCGCTGCCGCCGGCGGACGCGAC
>CAJMSV010000071.1 GCA_905216175.1 uncultured bacterium
AGCTCAAGCAGGCGCTTAAGACCTACATCCTGGCGATTTTCCGTCTGATGGAGCTCGATCTGTAAACAGAACGCGGAATTTCCTTTCTGGTGCCCCGGTGGCTTTGCTGCCGGGGCATTTTTTACCCTGAATTTCCGGCAGGGGAGATCAGGGTGTTCCTCGCACGAAATTAACCAAACGATCCTTTTGTAAAGCGCGAGTAAATGCCGCACGAAACCTGCGTAATGATTAGTCACGTGCGCGTAATGAGGTGGCGTTGAGCAAAAAAACGCGTTGGCGTGCGCCTAAAGTTCTCATCAAGGATTTAAGCAGGTGGGGTTGCACCGGACGGTTTCTCGCAAGGGCCTCGGCATCTGTTCCCATGTGGGGAGCTGCGCGGTGCAACCAGAGTTACTCGGCGAGAATAGGGCGTGTCGATGAGCTAGACGCCATCTGCGTTGATGTGCGAACGGGTATGTTCGCGAAAGGAGAACCATGTTCGACTATTCTTGCTCTCGTCGTCAGTTCCTGGGTCTTGCTGGCGGTATTGCTGCCATGGCCGGTCTTGGCCTTGCTGGCTGCGGCAACTCTGCCGCTTCCGCTGCCAAGGGCTCCGCTGCCGGCTCTGCTGCTGCCTAGGATATCGCGGGTGAGGTGACGTATGACGGCGCTTCTTCGTTCCCGGCGCTCGTTGAGGCCGCTGCTGAGAAGTTCATGGATGCTTACTCTGATGTCTCCGTCTCCGGCTCGGGCTTCGGTTCGGGCAAGGGCCTGACCGCTGTCGCCGCCGGCACCGTTACCATCGGTAACTCCGACGTCTTCGCCGAGACCAAGCTTGAGGCCGATCAGGTCAAGAACCTCGTCGACCACGAGGTCGCCGTCGTGGGCATGGGCCCCGTCGTCTCCAAGAACGTCAAGGTCGACGACCTGTCCCTCGAGCAGCTCAAGGGTATCTTCTCCGGTCAGATTACCAACTGGAAGGAGGTCGGCGGCGACGACGCCACCATCGTCGTTCTCAACCGCAAGGCCGGCTCCGGCACCCGCGCCACCTTCGAGGCCGCCGTCTTTGGCGACGAGGCCGTCGACTTTAAGGGCGACGCCGAGCTCGACAAGTCCGGCGACGTCCAGACTCAGATGGGCAGCACCGACAACGCCATCTCCTACCTCGATTTCTCGCACTTTGATGACTCCAAGTTCAACGCCATCAAGGTCGAGGGCGTCG
Organism: uncultured bacterium; assembly: GCA_905216175.1. Lineage (GTDB taxonomy): Bacteria > Actinomycetota > Coriobacteriia > Coriobacteriales > Coriobacteriaceae > Collinsella. The sequence continues at coordinate 1,202 of CAJMSV010000071.1, forward strand.
AGCCCAAGAGCAAGAATGTCACCGACGACTCCTTCAAGATCTGGGCTACCGAGCACATGTACTGCGCTAAGGATGCCGACGAGGTCACCAAGGCCTTCCTGGAGTTCATGCTTTCCGATGACGTCCAGGGCAAGCTCGTCGAGGAGCAGGGCTTTATCCCCGTCTCTGCCATGAAGGTCGTCAAGGACGCCAGCGGCAAGGTCTCCGCTAAATAAGTAATCGCCCCGGAAAGGTTTGCAATGGCAAAACAGCTGCCAAAGCGCGACCTTGAGAATGTGGGCCTGGGCGTCACGGGCGCGTGCGTTGCGCTCGTGACGCTTGTCGTTGCCGCGCTCATCTTTATGGTCGCCCAAAAGGGCCTCTCGGCTTTTCTCAAGGACGGCGTTTCGGTCGTCGAGTTCTTCACCGGCACCAAGTGGGACCTGGCCAACACAGCCGAAAGCGGCCTGCCCTACACCGGCGCCCTGCCCCTGATCGTCACCTCGTTTGCGGTCATGGTGCTCTCCACGCTCATCGCGCTGCCCATCGCCATCGGCTCTGCCATCTTTGCGGTCGAGATTCGGCCTAAGTTTGGCTCCAAGGTCTTTCAGCCGCTTATTGAGCTTTTGACTGGCATTCCCTCGGTCGTCTTTGGCCTGATCGGCTTTCACGTTGTCGTCGGCCTTATGAAGAGCGTTTTCCACGTGAGCACGGGCCTGGGCATCTTGCCCGGCGCCATCGTGCTGGCCGTCATGATCCTGCCGACCATGACCACGCTTTCGGTCGATGGCCTGCGCGCCGTGCCCGACAGCTACCGACAGGGCTCGCTCGCGCTGGGCTATACCCGCTGGCAGACCATCTGGCACGTGGTGCTCAAGAGCGCCATGCCGTCGCTCATGACCGCGGTCATCCTTGGCATGACCCGCGCCTTTGGCGAGACGCTCGCCGTGCGCATGGTCATCGGCGGTATCGAGGCCATGCCGACGTCGCTGCTGTCGCCGGCGTCCACCATCACCACCACGCTCACCACGTCTATGGCGGTCTATGCCGAGGGCTCGGCCCAGGACGATGTTCTGTGGGCGCTCGGTCTGCTGCTGATGGGCATGAGCCTCATCTTCATCCTGATTATCCATCTCATTGGCCGCAAGGGGGCGAAGGCTCGTGGCTAGCACGTGCATCCATATCGACGAGGCGAGACTCGGGCGTGTCCAAAAGCAGGACCGCATCGCCACGGGCGTGCTGACGGCAATCGTCGCCATCGTCATGCTCATCGTCATCTCCATGGTGGCCTACATCCTGTTCGAGGGCATCTCGACGCTGTTCAAACCTGGCTTTCTCACGGAGCCGTCGCGCGCCAACGGAACCCAGGGCGGCGTGTTCTACCAGCTGTTCGACTCGTTCTATCTGCTGTTGATCACCCTGGTCATCTCGGTGCCCATCAGTCTGGGCGGAGCGGTCTTCCTGGTTGAGTACGCGCCGAACGGCCCTATCCGCGACATCGCCTCTACCGCCATCGAGACGCTGTCCTCGCTGCCTTCCATCGTCGTCGGCATGTTCGGCTTTCTGGTGTTCTCGGTGCAGCTGGGCTGGAAGTACTCCATCATCTCCGGCGCCGTCGCTCTCACCATGTTCAATATCCCCATCCTGGTGCGCGTGATTCAGCAGGCGCTCGAGGACGTGCCGCAGGCCCAGCGCGATGCGTGCCTGGCCATGGGCCTCACCCGTTGGGAGGCCACGCTGCATATCTTGATTCCCGAGGCCATGCCCGCCATCGTGACCGGCATCGTGCTTGCGGCCGGCCGCGTGTTTGGCGAGGCCGCGGCGCTGCTCTTTACCTCGGGCATGAGCTCGCCGGTGCGTCTGAACTTCTTGAGCTTTAACCTGTCGAGCCCCACGTGCGCCTGGAACGTGTACCGCCCCGGTGAGTCGCTCGCCGTGCACATCTACAAGATTTACGGCGAGGGCAGCCCCGAGGCACAGCAAATCGTCTGGGGCACCGCGGCACTGCTGATGATCTGTGTGCTGCTGTTTAACGTAATCGCCCGCATCGTGGGCAAGCAACTGGCAAGGAAGATGACGGCCGAATGAGTGAGATGAATGCAACGCCCGCAACCGAAGCGGCATCATCCGAGACCCAAGACTTCCTGTCGAGCGTGGGGGAGAGCGAAAAGCGCGTTCGCGTGAGCGGCAAGGCCGTGAGCGACGAGGTCGTGCTCTCCACCAAGGACGTCAACGTGTACTATGGCGACCACCATGCGCTGCACAATACGTCGCTTGATTTTCACAAGGGCGAGATCACGGCGCTCATCGGGCCTTCGGGCTGCGGTAAGTCGACCTTCTTGCGTAGCCTCAACCTCATGAATCGCGAGATTCGCGGTTGCCGCGTGGAGGGCGAGATCAACTACCGCGGGCGCAACGTGAACACCAAGACCGAGAACACGTACGAGCTGCGCCGTTCCATTGGCATGGTGTTCCGGCAGCCCAACCCGTTCCGCAAGTCCATTCGCGACAACATCACGTTTGCGCCTAAGCGCCACGGCATCACCGACTGTGACGAGCTCGACCGCATGGTCGAGGAGAGCCTGCGCGGCGCGGCGCTGTGGGACGAGGTCAAGGACAAGCTCGACAAGAGTGCCTATGCGCTTTCGGGCGGTCAGCAGCAGCGCCTGTGCATTGCACGCACGCTGGCGCTCAACCCCGACGTGATTCTGTTCGACGAGCCCTGCTCGGCGCTTGACCCCATCTCGACGCTGGCGATCGAGGACCTTATGTCATCGATCGTTGCCGACCGTGCCATCGTCATCGTGACGCACAACATGGAACAGGCGTCGCGCGTGTCCAACCGCACGGCGTTCTTCTACATGGGCGATATGGTCGAGTACGACGAGACTGACGAGATTTTCCAACGGCCCAAGGATAAGCGGCTGAATGATTACCTCACCGGCATGTTCTCCTAGTCCGGGACATGCTTGAGGCCCGCGGCGGCCACGGTTGCCACGGGACTGATTGGAGAGGCGGGTCATCTCTTTTGGGAGATGGCCCGCCTTTTTGCTCTGCGACCGAAGCGACCACCACAAAGGGGACAGGAACCATCCTGGTGGTTTGGGGTGGGGCTCGCTGCTATCATGGACAACGTTGAATTTCTACGAAGGAGCAGGGCATATGGCGATTCTTTTGGGATGCGATTCCATCAGCCTAGAGTTTCCCACCAAGCATATTTTCGATAGCGTGACGCTCGGCGTGGGCGAGGGCGACCGCATTGGTATTGTTGGTAAAAACGGCGACGGCAAGTCGACGCTGCTGAGCGTGCTCGCCGGCACGCTGGAGCCCGACGATGGCCGCGTGACGCATCGCCGCGGCACCACGATCGGTCTGCTCGGCCAAAAGGACCAACTTGTCGACACCGATACCGTGCATCATGCCGTCGTGGGCGACACGCCCGAGTATGAGTGGGCGTCGAGTCCGCGTACGCGCCAGATCCTCGCCGGTCTCATTAGCGATGTGCCCTGGGAGGGCACGGTGGGCGAGCTTTCGGGCGGTCAGCGCCGTCGCGTGGACCTTGCGCGCCTGCTGATCGGCGACTACGACGTGCTCCTGCTCGACGAGCCCACCAACCACCTGGACATGCGCACCATCAACTGGCTCGCGCGTCACTTAAAGGCCCGCTGGCAGCGCGGTCAGGGCGCCATGCTCGTGGTCACGCACGATCGCTGGTTCTTGGACGAGGTCTGCACCAGCATGTGGGAGGTCCACGACGGCCAGGTCGATCCCTTCGAGGGCGGCTACTCGGCATACATCCTGCAGCGCGTGGAGCGCGACCGCATGGCCGCAGTTACCGAGGAGCGTCGTCGCAACATGGCACGCAAGGAGCTCGCGTGGCTGAGCCGTGGCGCCCAGGCGCGCTCCACCAAGCCCAAGTTTCGCGTGGATGCCGCTCGCGAACTCATCGCCGACGTGCCGCCCGTGCGCGACGAGTTGGAGCTCAAGCGCCTGGCGGTGAGCCGCCTGGGCAAGCAGGTCATCGACGTGATCGACGTGGACGCCGGCTATGCGGATACCGACGGCGCGCCCAAGCAGGTGCTCTCCGACGTGACCTGGCTTATCGGCGCGGGCGACCGCTATGGTCTTTTGGGTGAGAACGGTGCCGGCAAGTCCACGCTGCTCGACGTGATCCAGGGCAAGATTGCGCCCCTGCGCGGCCGCGTGAAGATCGGCCAGACGGTGCGCTTTGGCGTGCTGTCGCAGCAGCTCGAGGAGCTCGAGCCCTACATGGGCGACACGATCCGCGAGGTGCTGAGCAACTATAAGAAGTATTACGTCATCGACGGCAAGGAGACCTCTCCCGAGAAGCTTTGCGAGCGCCTGGGCTTTACGACGCAGCAGCTCTGGAGCCGCATCGGCGATCTTTCGGGCGGCCAGCGCCGTCGCCTGTCGCTGCTGCTGACAATTCTGGACGAACCCAACGTGCTCATCCTGGACGAGCCCGGCAACGACCTGGATACCGACATGCTCGCGATTGTCGAGGACCTGCTCGACGGCTGGCCCGGCACGTTGATTCTGGTGACGCACGACCGCTTTTTGATGGAGCGCGTGACCGACCAGCAGTGGGCGCTGCTCGACGGCCACCTGACGCATATGCCCGGTGGCGTGGACCAGTACCTGCGCCTGTGCAACGCCACCGCCGAGGGCGAGCCCGTGGGTGCGCCGAGCGCCAAGCCCGGCACGATTGCCACCGGTGCCGCGGCGGCTGCGGCCGAAAAGCCCATGGCGAGCGGCCAGCCCAATGGCCTTTCCAATGCCGAGCGACAGAAGCTCCGCCGCGAGGTGAGCTCGCTTGAGCGCAAGATGGAGACGCAGCGCGCTCGCGTTGAGGAGGCCGAGGCCGCGATGGCCCAGGTCGACCCCACCAACTACACGGCGCTGGGCGAGCAGCAGGCAAAGATCGACGAGGCCCACGCCGCTATGGACGAGTTGGAGATGGCGTGGCTCGAGGCGAGCGAGAAGCTCGAGGGCGAGGAGTAGGCGAGGATGATCAAAGCCGCGTTTTTCGATATCGACGGCACGCTACTGAGCTTTAAGACCCACCGGATTCCGGCGTCGGCGCAGCAGGTGCTCGACAGCTTTCACGAGCAGGGGATTGCGTGCGTGATCGCCACGGGTCGCCCGACCTACCAGATGCCGGATTGGCTGTTCGACTTGGGCTGGGATGCGTACATTACGCTCTCGGGCCAGCACTGCTTTGATGCCGAGGGCGTCTACCGCAGCTGTCCGATTGATCCGGACGACGTTGCGGTGATTGTGGATCAGGAGGCCGAGGGGTGCTACGACTCGCTGTGCTTGCAGGGCGAGAACTCGTATGTGAACCGCCTGTCCGCGCGCGTGGTGACGGCCGGTAGCAACGCGGGAATCGTCTACCACGAGGAGCCGTTTGAGCATGCCTTTGATGCGCCGGTCTACCAGTTTTGCGCCTTTGTGGACCCGGCCGACGAGCATATCGTGACCGACGCCGTGTCGCATTCGCTCACTACGCGCTGGTGCGATCTGTTCTGCGACATTATTCCGGCCAACGGCGGCAAGGACCTGGGCGTGGCGGCGCCGCTGGAGCGCCTGGGCATCGACGCGAGCGAGGCGATCGCCTTTGGTGACGGCGAGAACGACCTGTCGATGTTCTCGGCCGTGGGCACAAGTGTGGCCATGGGCAACGCGCAGGACACGGTGAAAGCTGCAGCGACCTATGTGACGACCGCCGTGGACGACGATGGCATCTACAACGCCGCGAAGCACTTTGGATTGATGTAACTGCGGGGCGGCACCCGGCGCATGGGGACACTCCTTGCGGGGCGTCCCCATTTTGTTTTCGTCCCGCACGTTTTGTGAAACACGGCTAACTTTTAGACAAAGTAGTAAGACATGGGCAACTTTTGCGGTAAAGTTAGCCGTGGAAAGTATCCAAAGGCTAACTAGCAATCATCGCGAAAGGCGGCCCATGGCCCTACGTGAATCCGGAGAAGACTATCTCGAATCGATCTACGTCCTGTCGGAACGTCAGGTCATCGTGCGTTCGATCGACGTTGCGGAGTACCTCGGCGTAACCAAGGCGAGCGTTTCCAAGGCCATGGCGACCTTGGAGAGCAACGGCTATGTCGAAATGGGCAAACGCGATGTGCATCTGACAGAGCGCGGGCTAGAGGTCGCCCGTCAAATGTGGGAGCGCCACTGCTTTTTCGTGGGCCTGCTGGAGGATGCGGGCGTATCGGCCGAGGTGGCGTCGCAAGAGGGCTGTCACATGGAGCACTGCCTGAGCGAGGAGAGCTTCGAGAAGCTAAGGGCGATGTTGGGTCGAGATGGGGCAACGGACCCAGCAACGGAACCCTAACGAACCCCCAGCAGCGCGGAGTTCACGCAAAGCGCGAACCAGCGAGCGGGACCAACGGCCCGACCAACAAAGTCCAACTCAGACAAGGAACCCCGCCAGCAAGCGATGCCCAAGAACCGCCAGCTGTGTCACTGCCGGCCGGGGCCGGGCTTGGTTTTGAAAACACTCCGCAGCGCGAGGCCCGCCTTTCCGTTGCTCCGCAGGAGCAGGAAAGACGGGCCTCATGCGCGAGGACGTTTTCAAAACCAAGCCCGGCCCCGGCCGGAGGGACCACAAGCAAGCTACAGGTTCTTGACACCCATCGCGCGCATGGCGTTCAGGATGGCGATGATCGCCACGCCCACGTCGCCAAAGACGGCAAGCCACATATTGGCGATGCCGAGCGCCGCAAGCACCAGAATCAGCAACTTAATGCCCAGCGCAAAGATGATGTTCTGCCAGACGATCGACATGGTCTTGCGCGCCACACAGATGGCGTGGGCGATGTTGGACGGTTTGTCGTCCATGAGCACGACGTCGGCGGCCTCGATCGCGGCGTCGGACCCCATGGCGCCCATGGCAATCCCCACATCGGCACGGGTGAGAACGGGCGCATCGTTGATGCCGTCGCCGACAAAGGCGAGCGTGCCCTTGCCACTTTCGGCCGCGAGCAGCGCTTCAACACGCTCGACCTTGTCGCCCGGCAGCAGCTGCGCGTGGAACTCATCGAGGCCGAGTTGCTTGGCCACCGCAGCAGCCACTTCCTCGCGGTCGCCCGTGAGCATAACGGTGCGGTTGATTCCGGCGGCGTGCAGATCGCGGATCGTCTGCTCGGCATCGGCCTTAACGGTGTCTGCAATCACGATGTGGCCGGCGTACACGCCGTCAACGAGCACATGCAGAATCGTTCCGACGACCTTGCAATCGGGCGCTTCGACTCCGGCCGCGGCGAGCATCTTGGCGTTGCCGACGACGACATGCTTGCCGTCGATGGTCGCCGTCACGCCGTGGCCCGCGTCGTTGGCGGAGTCGCTCACGCGCTTGGGGTCGACCTCGCCCTCGTAGGCGACGCGCACGGACTGCGCGATGGGGTGATCGGAGAACGACTCCGCAAGGGCTGCGACCTCGAGCAACGACTGCTCGGTATAGCCTGCCTCGGGGTGTACCGCCACGACCGAGAACGTGCCGTTGGTGAGGGTGCCCGTCTTGTCAAAGACGACGGTGTCCACGTCAGCGAGCGTCTCGAGGTAGTTGGAGCCTTTGATGAGAACGCCCAGCTTGGACGCGCCGCCGATGCCGCCAAAGAAACTGAGCGGCACGCTGATCACCAACGCGCACGGGCAGCTGACGACCAGGAAAGTCAGGCCGCGCAGAATCCAGTCGGACCAGGCGCCGGTGCCCAGGCCGCCGCCAAGCGCGAGCATCGCGGCCGCACCGGTGACGGCGGGGGAGTAGCCCCGGGCAAACCGCGTGAGGAAATTCTCGGTGCGAGCCTTCAGATATCTCTCAATATCGC
>CAJMSV010000072.1 GCA_905216175.1 uncultured bacterium
GCTGGTGCTTGTCGCCCTGTCTGCGATTCTGGGGCCCCTTCATGCCTCCTATTGCCCTGTCGTGATCTGTACGGCTCGCCAGGCTCCCGGCAACGGATTTATCTTCGGTACCGACGATAAGGGTCGCGACATTCTGTCGCGTATGCTCTACGGTGGTCGTTACTCGCTGATTATCGGCTTTGGCGCCACCGCCATGGCTCTGGTCTGCGGCTCGGTCGTGGGCGCCCTTGCAGCGGTTTCGCGCAAGGCCGTCTCCGAGACGATCATGCGTATCCTGGACATCATCATGTCCATCCCGGGCATCGCCCTCGCGGCCGTCTTTGTCTCCATCCTGGGCAACTCCGTGCCGTCGATCATCTTCGCCATCGGCTTTATGTACACTCCGCAGATTGCCCGTATCGTGCGCGCCAACATCGTGTCCGAGTACGGCGAGGACTATGTCCGCGCGGTCATCGTTTCCGGCGCCAAGGCTCCGTGGATTTTGATCAAGCATGTTCTGCGTAACTGCATCGCCCCGATCATGGTCTTCACCGTTACCCTGGTCGCCGACGCCATCATCTTCGAGGCCTCGCTGACCTTCATCGGCGCTGGTATCCAGGAGCCCACCGCTACCTGGGGCAACATCCTCGCCGACGCCCGCGGCGGCGTGCTCGCCGGCCGTTGGTGGCAGGCACTGATCCCGGGCCTGGCCATCATGATCACCTGCCTGGCGCTCAACATCCTCTCCGAGGGCATTACCGACGCCATGGCCGCTGCTCCCTCCGCCGCCCTGGATCCGACCGATTCCTCCAAGCGTCGCGAGGCCGACCTGCTGGTCTCCGACCCCGTTCGCGCCTACAAGGAGCAGGCCCAGTCCCTCTCCGCTCGCCTTGGCGCCCTGCGCGATGTCGAGCTCAAGCGTGACGATCGCCATGTGCCCGACGAGTCTGTTGAACCGATTCTCTCGGTCCGTGACTTCTGCATCCAGTTTGAGCATCACGGTGATATCAACGTCGTCGACCATGTCAACTTTGACGTCCGTCCTGGTCAGACCATGGGCCTGGTGGGCGAGTCCGGTTGCGGTAAGTCCATCACCACGCTGGCCATCATGGGCCTGACCGACGATGACGAGCACCTTTCCGGCGAGGTCCTCTGGGAGGGCCGTGACCTGCTCAAGATGAGCAAGAAGGAGTGGTTCGGCCTGCGCGGTACCGATATCGCTATGGTCTATCAGGACGCCCTGTCCTCGCTCAACCCCTCCATGCTCATCTCTGCCCAGATGAAGCAGCTCACCAAGCGCGGCGGAACCCGCAGCGCCGAGGAGCTCCTGGAGCTCGTCGGCCTCGATCCCAAGCGCACGCTCGAGAGCTATCCGCACGAGCTTTCCGGCGGCCAGCGTCAGCGTGTCCTGATCGCTATGGCCCTTACCCGCGACCCCAAGCTGGTCATCTGCGACGAACCCACGACCGCTCTGGACGTTACCGTCCAGAAGCAGGTCATCAAGCTGCTCAACGATCTTCAGGCCAAGCTCGGCTTTGCCATGATCTTTGTTTCGCACGACCTGGCGCTGGTCGCCGAGGTCGCCCACAACATCACGGTTATGTACGCTGGCCAGGTTATCGAGCAGGCACCCACCAAGGAGCTGCTCACTAACCCGATCCACGAGTACACCCGCGGTCTTCTGGGTTCCGTTTTGTCCATCGAGAGCGGTTCGGGCCGCCTGCACCAGGTGCCCGGCGCCGTTCCGAGTCCGCGCGATTTCCCCAAGGGCGATCGCTTCGCGCCCCGCTCGAGCCATCCGCGTATTGGCCTGGACACCCGTCCGGTCTTCAAGCGCGTGCCCGGCACCGAGCACTTCTATTCCGAGCTCCCCGACGAGGTGCTCAAGGCAAATGGTTTGACCCCTCACGCGGAGGTGATGTAGATGAGCGAGACCGCAGTCAACGGCGTCGAGCCGATCATCTTCCTTGATGACGTCCACGTCACCTTTAGGACCCGTACCGGCTCGATTCTGCACCCCAACCTGGTTCACGCCGTCCAGGGTGTAACGATTAAGCTCATGCCCGGTCAGACGATCGGCATCGTCGGCGAGTCCGGTTGCGGTAAGTCCACCACCGCCAACGTCATGTGCGGCCTGCAGGCCCCCACGAGCGGCAAGGTCTACTTTAAGGGCAAGGACGTTACCAAACGTACCGCCGAGGACCGTCGCCACATGGGTCGCGTCATCTCGGTCGTGTTTCAAAACCCGGCCACGGCGCTCAACCCCCGCATGGTCGTTCGCGAGCAACTGCTCGACCCCATGCGCGTCCACAACCTGGGTACCGAGGCCGAGCAGGAGAAGCGCGTCAAAGAGCTCCTGGAGCTCACCGGTCTGCCCAGCTCCGCCGCCGAGGTTCTTCCCGGTCAGCTTTCGGGCGGCCAGCGCCAGCGCGTCGCAATTGCCCGTGCCCTGTCGCTGAACCCCGATGCCATCATCGCCGACGAGCCCACCTCGGCTCTGGACGTTTCGGTCCGCGCGCAGATTCTGAACCTGCTGACCGACCTAAAGAAGGAGCTCGGCCTGGCCATGGTGTTCATCAGCCATGACATCCAGACGGTCCGCTATATCTCTGACGACATCATCGTTATGAATGGCGGCAAGATCGTCGAGCAGGGCGAGGCCAAGCAGGTCTTCCAGCATCCCCAGGACCCCTACACCAAGATGCTGCTCGGCGCTGCGCCGTCGCTGCTGCACCCCAAGCTCGGCGAGTAGCCTCGCTTTCCCTCCCGTGCGCCCGGTTCCCTTGCCGGGCGCACCTCCGTTGCGAATTCGAAAGGTTGGGATCACGAGCCATGCCAAGTGCTCAGGAGCTACAACATCAATTTGGTGAATATCGAGGCGCCATGCCCCGTCCATCAGATTTCGATCTCTTTTGGAAGGATCGCATGGCCGAGGCCGACGCCGTCGGGCTTGACTATGCGATCGACACGGCATCGGTCACCGATGCCGCGACCTGCCAACTTTTCGACCTCTGGTATACCGGCATGTGTGGCGCTCGCCTGCATGCCAAGTACCTTAAACCCGTCTCGGACGAGCCCGTGCCATTGGTGCTTCAGTTCCATGGGTATCCGGGTGCAAGCCGCAGCTGGTTTGAGCAGGCGTCGTTTGCGGGCATGGGCATGGCACTCATCGCCCTCGACTGCCCCGGCCAAGGAGGTCCCTCCGAGGACATTGGTGGATTTGAGGGCACAACGGTTGCCGGGCATATCGTCGCCGGCATCGACGGCGACCCGGCCAACCTCTACTATGTCCGCTTGCACCAAGATATTCGCATCCTGTGCCGTATTGTTCGCGAGCTCGAGGGCAGCGATCTTTCCCGTGTGTTTGTGAACGGCGCGTCGCAGGGTGGTGGTTTGGGCATTGCGACCTGTGCGCTTAACAGCGAGCTTATCAATCGTGCCGCCATCCTCTATCCCTTCCTGTCAGATTTCCGCCTAGTCTGGGATTTGGATGCAGACGACATTGCCTACGAGGGCCTGCGCTATTGGTCTCGCTGGTTTGACGAGGACTCGACTCGTATTGACGAAGCCTATGCCAAGCTGGCGTACTTCGATTCCAAGAACTTTGCCCCTATGGTCGAATGCCCCGTGCTGTTTGGCACTGGCACAGCCGATATCGTCTGTCCGCCAGCGACGCAGTTTGCGGTCTATAACAACCTGACCTGCGAAAAGCGTCATGAGTTCTTTGAAGGCTTTGGCCACGAGGAGATTCAGGATTTTGACGATCTGATCATTCCGTTTTTCTGCAAGGGAGGGGAGGCTCATGTCTAAGTGCGAGAGCAATGTTAATGAGCTGATTGTCCCCGGGCTCGTGGGAATTCCTGGAACGGTTTCGTCAAGGCTCGCAGAATATCGGGACTGGCGCGGTGATGTCCAAGCAGATGTCTCTGATTTAGAGATATGCGCTTCGAATCTTGAGATTCAAGGCCTGGCCATTACGGCGATTGACTTTGTTAACCCCTGCGCCCGTTACTCGGAGGTCTCCTTTGAGCTCGGTGACGATGCGATTCACGCTCGTTTGATCGAGCCTGTCGGTCGTGCCCGAGTGTCTGAGCGCGTGCCGCTGTGCCTGATGTTCCACGATATCGATCGGCCTGTGCGCGGCTGGCATCACATGACGAGATTTGCCGCCATGGGGTATGCCGTCCTCGCGCTGGATGACGATGTTGCTGGTGCGGACGACCTGCAGCGGGGGATTTCTTCGCCCGCTTTTGTCGAGCGCGTCCGTTGGGGTTGCGCGCTGGCGAAGGTGGCGCGCAATCTTGATGGCATGGACCCCGACCGCATCTTTGCATGGGGCGAGGGTCTAGGCGGCGGAGTCGCGCTGGCGGTTTCTGCTCTGGACGGGCGGGGTCTCGCCTGCACGGCGGTTGCCAATCCGCTTCCTGGCGGCCTCGAGGCGCTGTCGTCTCGGGTGCGCGGATCGGTGCTCATGGGCACATCGCTCATGGATACCGTGAGCGATCCCAAGGATCAGTTTGCCGTATTCAACGGTCTTGAGTGTGACCGGAGACATATCATCTATGCCAAATACGCTCACGAGCGCATCAATGCGTTCGAAAACGAAGTCGTCGACTTTTTTAACCAAACGTTCTACTCGTGTTCTTTGGCCTAGACGGCCTGGACACTGCCAACAAGAGTGGGCGGCATAGGGCTGCCCACCAGACAACTAAGGAGATTCTTGTGGCAACTCAGAAATTCACCGGCGTTATCCCTCCCGTCGTTGTTCCCGATACCGAAGACCACCAGCTCGATGTTGCCTCCTTTGAGCGCAGCATCAACCGCATGATCGATACCGGCGTCGATGGCTTGTTCTTCCTGGGCTCCTCGGGCGAGGGCGTCTTCTCCACCGACGAGCGTCGCCGTCAGATCATCTCCGAGGCCGTCCGTATCGTCGACCACCGCGCTCCCGTTCTGGCCGGCAGCATCGACACCGAGACCGAGCGCATGATCGAGCACGGTAAGGTCGCTCAGGAGCTGGGCGCCGATGCGCTTGGCGCCACCTGCCCGTTCTATGCCCTGCAGGGCATGACCGAGGTCGAGGAGCACTTCCGTATCCTGCACGAGGAGCTCGACCTGCCCATCTTTGCCTATGACATTCCCGTCTGCGTTCACTCCAAGCTCCCCTGGAAGCTCCTTGCCAAGCTCGGTGCCGAGGGCGTTCTGGCCGGCGTCAAGGATTCCTCGGGTGATGACATCTCGTTCCGCTACCTCGTTCAGGAGAACGAGAAGAACGGCCATCCGATGAGCATCCTCACCGGTCACGAGGTTGTTGTCGACGGCGCCTACCTCGGTGGCGCCGACGGTTCCGTTCCGGGTCTCGCCAACGTTGAGCCCGAGGGCTACGTGCGTCAGTGGAAGGCCGCTCAGGCTGGTGACTGGGCTACCGTCAAGGCCGAGCAGGATCGCCTCAATGAGATTTCGCACATCTGGGATGTCACCTCGGGCGTCCAGGGTTATGCCGGTGGCGTCGGCGCCTTCAAGACCGCTATGAACCTCATGGGTATCTTCGACAGCCCGACCATGCCGCGCCCGGTGAAGGCCATGACCGGCGAGAACGTCGAGGCGATTAAGAAGGTCCTCCAGGACAACGGTCTCCTGTAAAGCTTCCCCGGGCACCCGACCTCGCCGTTCAACCGTGCGGCCATGACCCATTAGATCAATGGTCACACGGTTTCTTGGCGATCTCGGGCACCTGGAAAACCTTTTCCGCGCTGTGACGGCTAGCCTGACGGCGCATTTCCTGTAGTTGTTTTTTATCTCCTAAGGAGAGCGACATGGAGAACAAGTACGTCTGCTCTGTCGATATCGGCGGAACTAAGATCGCGACTGCCATCATGGAGTACCCGGCTGACGGTAGTGTGCCCCATCCTGTTTTTGAGGCCGAGGTTCCCACCGAGGCCCAAGAGGGCGGCGAGGCCGTCTTCCAACGTATCGAGGCGTCCATCAAGGCTGCTCTCGAGGCGAATCCCGATGTCGAGGTCCTTGGCGTCGGTATCGGTGCCGCCGGCGTCGTCGATCCCAAGACGGGCGCCATCGCGTATGCCAACGAGATCATGCCCGGCTGGTCCGGTGTTCAGTTGGGGCCGCGCCTGCGCGAGGACCTCGGTCTTCCCGTTGCCGTTGTAGGCGACGTGCAGGCTCATGCTCTGGGCGAGGCCCACTGGGGCGTCGGCAAGGGCAAGTTCTCCGTCTTGTGTCGTGGCATCGGAACGGGCCTCGGTGGCGCATATGTCGAGAACGGCCGCGTGATGCAGGGCTTCCATGGTGCTGCCGGCCATATGGGCCACATCGAGTGCTCGGCTGCCGCCGGTATTCCCTGCGCCTGCGGGCGTTCCGGCCATCTGGAGTCGGTTGCTTCGGGCACTTCCATTGGTCGTATGTACGATGAGCGCTTTGGTCGCGTCGACCTCAGCCGTCCTTCGGTCGGTCGCGATGTGAACGACCTGTGCCGTGCGGGCGACGCAAAGGCGACCGAGGTCATCCATGACGCCGGCTTTGCGCTGGGTGCCAGCTTGGGCTCGCTCGCTAACATCCTGGACCCTGAGGTCATCGTGCTTTCGGGTGGCGTGATTCACCAAGGTCCCGATTGGCGTTCACAGACGTGGAAGGATTCGGTACACGAGGGCTATGCCAGCCAGGCGCTCGATCCGCTTCAGGACACGCCGATCCTCATCGGTTCTCTGGAGGGCGATGCTCCGCTCATCGGTGCCGCTGAGCATCTTCTTGCCTCGTTGAAGTAAACGTATCTTCTGTAGGAGCCTCCCGAGACAACACGCCTCGGGAGGCTGTTCTGAGAAAGGTTACAGCCTTATGACCGTCGATCCTTTGATTCAATCCCTGAAGGGCAAGCTCGTCGTGAGCGTTCAGGCGTATATGGGCGAGCCGCTTCGTACGCCTGAGACCATGGCTCAAATGTCTCGCGCTTGCGAGCTCGGCGGCGCCGCCGCCATTCGCTGCCAGGGCCTTGCCGACATTGCCGCCATTAAGGGTCGCTGTGAGGTTCCTGTTATCGGCCTGTGGAAGGATGGGCACGAGGGCGTTTACATCACGCCGACGCTGCGCCACGCTCGCGCCTGCGTTGCTGCGGGTGCCGATATCGTGGCGATCGACGCCACCGATCGTCCGCGTCCCGATGGCAAGACCGTCGAAGATACTTTCCGTCCGCTGCACGAGGAGGGCGTGCTCCTGATGGCCGACTGTGCCACCATCGAGGATAGTCGGCGTGCTGTCGACATGGGCTTCGACCTGGTGTCCACCACGCTGTCTCATGGTGTTGCCGCCATCGACTGCACCATGGCCGATGGCCCCGATCTGCCTCTCCTGCGTCAGGCGACCGAGGAATTCCCCGGCCTTCCCATCATTTGCGAGGGTCGCGTGCATACGCCCGAGGAGGCTCGCGCCGCGATCGATGCTGGCGCCTGGGCCGTTGTCGTCGGCACCGCCATCACGCACCCCACGAGTATTACGAGTTGGTTCAAGGCTGCGCTTGAGGCGTAAGACAGGCCTCGTATCCGCTCGGGGCGGTATACTCAATATAGGCAATTGACCGCGCGGGATCCGGGTTGCTGGGTCCCGCGCTTGTTTTCGGGAGGCAGCACATGCAAAAGGGAGATGCCATGGATGCGGCGGAGCGCTCGGAGCGCATCCCCGATATCGTCATCATCACCGGAATGTCCGGATCAGGCCGCACACAGGCCATGCACGTGTTCGAGGACATGGGCTATTTTTGCATCGATAACCTGCCTCCGCGTCTCATCGCCCAGCTTGCCGAGCTCGTCGGCATCAATACGGGCGTGGGCAGGCATCTCGCCGTCACCTGCGATTTGCGTAGCCAGGGACTGTTTGACGAGTTGCTCGATGCGGTCGCCGCTCTCGAAGAGCGCGAGATGAGCTGCGACATCGTGTTCCTGGAGGCTTCTGACGAGGTGCTGATTCGTCGCTACAGCGAAAATCGCCGCCGGCATCCCATTGCCAAGCCGGGGGAGACTACGGCCGATGCCATTCAGCGCGAGCGCCTTCAGCTGCAGGGCGTGCGCGACCGAGCCGATATGATTATCGACACGAGCCGTCTGCGCACCTCTGCGCTGCGCAACAAGCTGCGTATGGCATTTTCCGAGCTGTCCGACCAGCAGCTTATGGATGTCCACGTGTTCTCGTTTGGCTTTAAGCACGGCATGCCCGTCGAAGCGGATATTATGATCGACGTCCGCTTCCTGCCCAATCCGTTCTACGATCCCGAGATGCGCACGATGACCGGTCTCGATAAAAAGGTCTCCGATTTTGTTCTGGACCATCCCAAGACGCAGGAGTTTTGGAAGGCTTGGACACAGCTGCTCGATACGGTCATGCCCGGTTATATCGCGGAGGGTAAGCCGCAGCTTTCTATCGCCATCGGCTGCACGGGCGGCCAGCACCGCAGCGTTGCCATTGCCGAGGCCACGGCCCGTTACCTGGAAGGCGCTCAGTATCATGTGAGCATCTCCCACCGCGACCTGTCGCGCGCCAACACGAAGGCATAGGCCTGCATGTCGTTTACCGCTGAGGTGCGCGACGAGCTTGCGCGCTGCGAACCCGAATGTGAATACTGCGATTTGTCGACGCTTGCCGCCCTCACGCGCGTGAGCGGTACGCTCTCGCTTACCGGCTCTGGGCGGTATCGTTTGACGGTTGCGACTGAGACGGGAGCCGTCGCGCGCACGATGATCACGCTGACGCATCGTATCCTTAAGCTCAAAACGGAGTTCACCGTCCGTAAATCTGTATTGCATAAGGTTCGAAACTACCTCATCACCTTGCCTGATCAGCCAGACCTGGATAAGGCCTTGGTTCTGCTGGGTATCCTCGAACGTAGGGGAGGACTTGTCGCCGGCGTGGCCCGGCATGTCGTTGCCCGGCCGTGGGGGAGACGTGCCGGTGTCGGCGGCGGGGGGCTGGCGGGCGGGAGCCACGCTGGTGCTCAGCGTCTCTGC
>CAJMSV010000073.1 GCA_905216175.1 uncultured bacterium
GCTAGTCGTGTTTGCTGCCCTGCAATCGGAGTAATCCTTGTGCGACAAGCGAATTGAACACATTGTTCACGGTCTGGCTGGGCAACAACGTATAGGCGCAAATCTCCCGCTGTGACGTACCGTCGTACTCACGGAAGTAGTCGAAAAAGAGATACACGCTGAACAAGAGTCCGGAACGACGCCCATACGCGCCGTAGATCAAGTCGACACGGCGGAACTCCTCGAAGAATGCGATGAGCTGTGTATCGAGATCGCTATGGGCCGCCTGCGCGTGCGCGATCACATCGGCGCGGGGTGACTCGATTTCTGATGTATGCTCAGTGGACATTGGACATGGAAGGGGCCGGCCACAGACCGGCCCCTTCGACCCTCAGTGCTGGTCGAGGTCCAGCGGCTTGCCACCGCCCAAAACGCGCAGGCTCTCGCGCACGGCGTCGATATTCTCGATGCCCAGCTGATCGGCCAAAAGCGAAAGATAGTCAGCCTGGAACTGATCGGCATACAGCTCAACATCGGCAAGCCAATCACCCTCAAGCCTGCCGCGCGGGCAACGGCGATACAGCAAGATATCGCTCGCAAGGTCATCGCGGTTGATAAGCTTCTTAACGGCAAACATGCGGCCCTCGCAGGCCTCAACAAACCGGACCGGGCGCTCAAAGTCACCGTGAGCGGGCATAACGCCAGCATCGGCCCCCGCGCTGTCGAAACCCTCGGCGGCCAATCGCTCAAACTCAGGGGCAAACTCGCCGTCCGCATCGTGCCAAACCACCACACGGCGGGGCATACATGCGGGCAACGGTTGCAAAAACCGCAGTTTGAGCTGTTCTTCTACATCGATCTTGGGCATGAATATCCTTACCGTATCTGCAGTTACTTAATCTTCGCCAGCACATCCTGAAACTTGGCGTAGTTGACCTTGACGCCGTCATCCAGGTCGATCTTAATCATCTGGTCTGCCAAGTGATGCAGCTTCTCCTCGTAGCCAATGGTCTCTTTGAGCTGGTCGTTGAGCTTTTTGATGCGCTTATCCAAGCGCACGCGCTCGCCGCGCTCGGCACTGGCAAGGGCATCGTTGGCATAGCCGATCTGCGAGCGATAGCGCTCCTGCTGCTCATGCACATAGTCGGTGCGGATGCGAGCCAACAGGTCGGGCTGATAGCGATGCATGTAAACAAGGCACTTGAAGCCGTTCTTTTTTCCACTGTCGAACAACCAGTAGATGGGACGCTTCTTATAGGTCTGGCAGTGGTCCTTAAAGAAGTCCTTCAAAAAGTAGGTGCGGATTACCTCACGCGAGGTGCCCTTGCCGCCGAGCGCCTCGGCAATAAAGGCCAGGTTCTGCTCGAGCGTCTCCTCGCCGTACACGGTACGCACAAAGTCGATAAAGTAGCGCACGATGTCGTCGTCAAAGTACTCATCGTCGGTGATGGGCAGCACGTTATCGCTATCGGGCATAAAGGTCACGTGCGCGGGATCAGACATCTTTGACAGATAGTCGTCGACCGTGGCGCCCTGATCGGCCAGGACCAGTCCGTCCACATCCAGCGAATAGCGACCAAACATGCACCCCACGGCATAGCTTATGAGCGAGGTGATCTCGTCGCGCTTGGTACGCACGTATTTGTTGCCTTTATAGCTCTCGGGAATCTCATCTGCGGTATCGAAGATGCGCGCCACCGAAACGAACTTATCCTCGACCTCGATGGGCACCTCACCCTCCATGTTGTAGATCTTGGCAAAGATTCGGTTGAGCTCTTCCTCGTTAGTGCGAAGCTGCTCGAAGCGAGCATTGACCTCGGCCTTACGAGCCTCGTATTTATCTTGAAGTAAAGTGGCCATGACAGACCGCCCTTTCTTTGTTGAAAAGTGCGGCTATGCAAATTTAAAATTTGCACTAGCCAGCTAAACAATTAACAGATTTAAATTCTTTACGGATTAAAGCGCGTCGTTTATTAATTCCCTAGTGTTTGTTGCTCTTTCTATGAATGAGCTTTTCAAATTCGCCTCTGCCAGCGTCCTTAAAATAAAAACGAGCGTCAATATCAATCGCCTTTATCCAGTCGGTAAACGCCTTTTGAGGCAGAAGCATCATGGCAGTCGTTTTTCCACTTGAACCACCAGCTTTATCCTCGAGAAGCATCATTCCATTAGGGAAGTAATACGTACACCCATGTGCAAGTGAATTGCGGATATGAGTTAGTAAAGTCATTCCTTTACCTGAGTCTTTAGGTTCGGGACCCTTGCGACCAGAGATTGTATAAGGTTGAATACAGACGACCCTCGGACTAACGATATCAATCGGAGCTTCAATCTCTTGTTTAACTCCATCAGCCGACTTTTGATTTACAGTTGTTTTAAATCCATATTCCTCAATCACATCTCCAAGATTATCAGCCATAAGTAATTCACGCTTCCCGGAAGGCACCCCTTCATACTCAAGAAGAGTATCGAATGGCAATTGTTTCAATCCATAATCAGAGGCGGTTCTTCTTTGAGAAGCAGAGTTAGCTACAGATTTAGTCACAAAGAAATCCCAAATAGAAGAAATCTCATCCGGAGTCCAATAGCTAGATTCATGCAGAGACATATGAAATGAAGATATACAGGCTTTGTCCATAACCAGCACCTACACCAAAGGGTTATATTTGAAATCCCAAGAGGTTTCAAACGAATCCCAATCGGTTTTTGATAGTTCGCGGCACGAGTCGACCATGTCGTTGACCAACGGCTCCTGTTCCTCGTTCTGAATGATCGGGTAGGTTGCGATTTGGCCTACCTCGAAATTAAGCGTCGGCGAGAGCATGCTTGCGACACGCATGATCACGGAGCTGTTACAAGCTCCCTGGAGATACTTGAGTGACTCCTCGTCGCTAAAAACGCTCGTGCCCGCCACATCAAAGATATGCCCAGCAGGCTTAAAACGAAACGCAATGGACCCGCTTGAAATCTTCGACCAGGTAATCGATGGGCTAAAGAAGCAGTTTGTATTCTGTGGCCTGGAAAGTAATCTACCATTCTGGTCTTTGTAATTACGGATCTCCTGTCCGTCATTCTCCCAGTTAACAACTGAGCTATTATTTCCGTACCATTTGCGGAAATCGCCGCCCTTGTTGTAGGGGAACCACTTGCAAGCGCTTTCAATCGACTCTTGAATAGATCCACAGGAATAGACGCTCTTGCAATCATCGACTTCCCACCACTCGCGAACGAAACGAGCGTTCTCGCCAGTAGCAAGCCCTTGGCGCGGCTTGCCATACTCACTGAGCTGTTTTGCGTTTCCAAACGCATCCAGAAGAGCGTCACTGGCCCAGTAGGCTATGGGGGTGCCGGGGATTTGCTTGAAGGTGTCGGCGTCGCGGCGGTAGAACCAGCCGCAATCGGGGTTTTGGATGGCCTCGACCAGTTTGAACCTCTTGGCCTCAGAGCCGTTGATATCAACAAGGCGCACATAGGCGCCCTCGGCGTCCGAATGCTGGTTGTAGATCACGTCAGCTGTAACGTTGACGACCTCGCCGCCGATAGCATCAAACGCGCGAGGTCCCAGATGGGCCATGGAAACGATTGTCTTGTTGTCGATAACCTTGGCGCGCATCTTCTCAAAGCTGCCCAGGAACATCCAACTCTGCATGGTAACCATTGCGGCGTAGCCCTTATCCTCGACAAGGTTAAAACCGCGCTCGATAAAGCACGTGCAGAGGTCGCTCTTCACGTCAGGGTAGTTCTTCTTGATCCACTTGCTCATGAATGGATTAAAGCTGCTGCTGCCCATATACGGAGGATTCGCCACGACGCAGATAAAACGACGGGACAGCTTCTCGCAGATGGCGGCAGCGCTTTCGAGCTTAGTTTTGGCCGTAGCGGCAAAAAGGTCATCGGAACAACTCGCGGCGGCAGCCTTGAGCTCGTCGATCTCGTCCTCTGAGGGATTGAGCAGCGAACCGATCTCGCCCAAATGACTCAGCTCCTCGGCGAGCTTCTTGTTACCCGGCAGCTCGTCCTCCCCTAGCGGGATGCTCGAGAGCACGGTAACGTCGGCGCGAACGCCACGCCTAAAGAAGCGACGGTCGTGCTCGCGGGCGCACATGGCAAGCGCCAGCTCCGCGATCTGTGCCGCGCGGGAATCGATTTCCATACCTGCAAGGTTTTTAGTAAGAATGAGCTCGGGAATCTCGCGCTCACGATAGCCGCGCTCCTCGTACATATGGAAGAGCAGCTCAAACGCATAGACCAAGATATGGCCCGAGCCGCATGCGGGGTCGCAGAGGGTTATCTCCTCGGGACTCGAAATGCGAATGAAGTCCTCGTGCTCAGCATCGGGCTCGATGTAATACTCCATGCGCTCGCGTAGCGAACTCCCCGGATTGTTGAGCATCCACAGACGGCCGAGCGAGTTCTCGACCATATAGCGCACGATCCACTCGGGGGTGAAGAGCTGCGTGGCGGGCGCGATGTCCGCCGCCGCTGCCTTGCGCTTGGACTTGAAGAACTCGTCTTTAACGTCGGCATTGTAGTACTGATACATCCAGCCCAGAACGGTTACGCCCTCGCGCCAGTCCTCGTCAGTGAGGACGGCATTGAGTTTGCCCACCACACTGTCAGCCATCATGAGGCCCTGGGGCAACAGCAGCTCCATGGCTCCGCCCACGCGTTCAAAGACGCCCGGCAGGCAATCGGCAAGCTCCTCGCACTGAGCAACAAACAGGTAGCGCCACAACGGTTCATCCAAGCCCGCCATCTTGAGCTCGGCTATGCGATCGGTATCGGCCGTCGCTATCTCCACGTCCAGTGCGTTCTCCACGGCCTCGCTGCCATGGCTGCCGTCCGCGCGACTTAGCATGCGCATACGGCTGGGAAGCCATCCGCATGCATCCATGAAGCGAATGGCCACGATGCGGTTGAACCAGGTGTAGGCCGCACGGTCGCGCAGCGCCTCGTGACCCACCTCTGCCTGCATGCGCAGCAGTTCGTCGCGTTGCTCAATCTCAGCCGGACTTAGGGGTAGGCCGTTGACGGTCTCGGACCCAACGGGCGCGGGTGCAGGTTCGGTGATGCCGTAACGCACCATCTGCGCCTCCACGCCTTTGATGAGCTCCGTACGGGCCCAGGTGCAGAAGCTCTTAAGAGCAGAATCGTTCATGGTTGATGAGCCTTTCTAAACGCCATAAGCCACCGGTGCGCGCTTTGGCACCGGTGGCTCCGCGGGTTAGTTGATACGGATCTCGTCGTTTGCAGCGAGCGCCTGCATAAGGCGGGAGCGCAGGTCGTCCACGTAGCGCTCCACGTCCTCTGCGGACAAGAGACGACTCGGCTTGGCCAGATCGGCGCGGCGCACAGTCTTGATCTTGCGCTGGGGCTTGGGCGCGGGCACGGGAGCAGACGATGCGGCGCCCTTGTTGGAGACCTTCTTGACCACCTCGCCCGTGCTCATGACCTCGGTGGTGCGGCGCTCGTTGTTCATACGCACGCGGGCCTCATCCACAGCGGCGTACATCTCGTTGGCCGCCGCACTGAGCCAGTCGCCCCAGTTAGTTGCAACAACGCTCAGTTCGTTGAGACTTTGAGCGCTGTGGGCACGGTTTTTGAACGACTCGTATTTGGTGCCGGCGTCTGCTATGGCATCCTTGGCCTGATTGACAAAGCCCTTTTGACTCTCGGCCTGCGCCCGCAGGTCTTGCAGATCGCTCTCGATGCGACACAAAAACTCATTGCGGCGGATGCCCAACAGCTTTTTCATGTCATCCTCGACGGGATCCATAAGCGGCTGCAGGTCTTTAATACGGCCGTAGGGCTTGGGATCTTTGAGGATCTCACGAACCGTTGCCACGTTCTCCACCGCACCGGGAATGTCATCGGAGGCATACTCGATACCCTCGGTGCGGTTCAAGAAATCCCTGGCGTGGTCAAACGCTGTTCGTTGATTGGACTCGAAGAACTCAACCACCTTGTCAAAGTCTTCCTTGGCATCGAGCAAACGCTCCTCATGCTTGGTGAACGTGGTCAAGAACGCCTCGGAATCGCTCTGGTCCTTAAGAACGTCGACCACCTCCGAGCGCATCTTCTCGCACTCGTCCTCACCGGGAAACGGGTAGGCCGGCTTGATGCCCGTGTAGTAGTCGCGTGCCATGGCGAGGCACTCCTCGCGCAAGCCCTCAAGGCGCTCTTTGAGCTCGGCCACGAGCTTATCCTCGTTGGAGGGCACGGTCTTGAGATCAAACAGGTCACACATGAGTTCGCCCGTGGCGCGTAGCAACCGGTCGCTCATGCGCATGCGCAAGCGCACCTGGGCCTTATCGGCATCCTTGCGCAGGAGCGCCACCATGCGGCTGTCGTTAGCTTGAACCGTCTGACCGCCAAACAGCACCTGCGCGCGCTGCTCCACCACAAGCTGCGCCACCACATTTGCGATGTCGACCTCGCGCCAGCCAAAGGGCCTTTGCTGGTACTGGCGCTGGATATCGCCCATAGCGGTATCCAGGTGGCGCTGGTGCTGCACTTTGAGGTAGTCCTCGACCTCTTTGAGCGCACGCGTGTTACCTGCATCCATGCCAGCGAGCCCCACTTGAACGTTGCCCACCAGAGTAGAGCGAATATCGGAATCGCTCGTGACCGGCGCGCCGATATAGTCGGCCTTTTCAAAGACCACATCGCACAGCTGCGCCAGCACCTGCTCAAAGACCTGAGCGGGTTTGGCAGCACGGATCTCAATCATGCGCCCGTTGACGGCGCATCGTGCATGGAGCACCGCCTCAGCCAAAAGGGCGTCAGCCTCTTTCTCGTTAAAGTCCTTCTCGCGCATTTTGGCCTCGACAATCTGGCGGGTACTCGGCGGTAGCTCCTGCAGATTGCGCGTCTGGGCGTACATGCGAATCTTAGCGGCGTTGACGAGTGGGGCCCAATAATCCACCTCGTCGCTCAAGGCCACGATGGCCTTATCCACGGATTTCAATGCCAGCTCGGCATCGTCCGAACGGCCCAGATCGCTGGCCATGGTCACCACGGAAAGTTCCATGCCGCCCATGCTGGTACCGTGGATTGAGCCGTCCACATAGCGGTCAAACGGAAAGTCGTTGGCCCCGCGGTTGAGTTTGCGCGCAGTGTAGATGCTTTCGAACAGGCGCTTCTTGATGTACTGATTCTCCTTCGCGTCGTCGATCGTGGTGCGTGCGATCTCCTGCGCTATCTCCTGCTCCTCGTCGGTGAGGAAGCTATAGGTATCGCCCTGGCGCGCCACGTAGCTCTCGCGCTCCAAGCGGGCGAGAGATTCCTTGACGCGGTCCTTAAGGGCGCGCTTGGCCACGTCCAGGCTATCGATCATAAGGATGGAGATGTTCTCGACCGTGGCCTTGACGTAGCCGATGTAGCGGATCAAGTACAGGAGCTTAAGCACCCGGACATCGTAGCTCTCAAGACCCTCTGCGTTTTCAGCCGCGCGCTCCGCACAGACGACGACCTGAATGATGCCGTGCTCCAAATCCTTGGAGATTGTGTCGAAGAAGCGCCAGAACGGCACGAGTGCACCAGTCTGGTCATGCTGGATGGCCTGAGCGCTCTCCTGAACCGCGCTCAGCATGGAGCGCTCGCCCGTGGACATGTGCTTGGCCTTAACACCGTGCTTGCGTACCTCGGTCATCACGTCGGGCAGAAGCTTAAACTGGTAGCCCACAAACGGGTAGCTGGCCACAAAATCCTTGGAGTTGGCGAAGCCGGCAAGGTCGGAGCGCGAGCCACCCTCAAAGGTAAAGTTGTTTTTGAGGACGGCGGCGTCTTGCTCGTAGACCTGTGCAAGCATATCGGCCGCCGGCGCGGTCTTCTCGAGCACACGGCGCTGGATAACCTCGTCCACGCTGGAGCTGGAGAGCGAAAGTCGGGTATTGAAACGGCCTTGGATCTTTGAAAAGTCGTTGCCCACGGGCAGGCTCAGGTTGTCGATGGCCTCCTGGCTCGTGACCATCACCCACACGCGGCCACCGCAGGCGGCACCCAACTCCTCGACGATGGTCTGAAGGCTCAGCATAAGGCTTGGGTCCCGGGCGTTTGTAATAAACTGACCCACCTCGTCGACCATAAAGAGCAAACGGAAGTTGCCGCCGTGGGCCGCTGCCTGAGCGTCCACGTAGTCCTTGACCTTTTTGGCAAAGACATCAGGGGCCAAAACCTCGTCCTCAGAACCCTCGAGCCAGTTCCATGCGGCCTTTTCGCTCATGCCGAGCACGCTCTGCAGCACCTCGACGACGTCGTCCTCAAAGTAGCTGTAGGTATCGCGGGTCTGGAGCCAAGACTCGCCGTTGACGCGCTCAAAGGCCTCGCGGAACTCCTGGGTCTTGCCCAGGGAATCGATGTAGTCCTCGAGCTTTGCAAGCTTGAGGTCCTCGCCGTAGAAGCCGCGCGCCTCGTAGAACATGCGCTCAAAGCCGCGAAGCAGCGCCGTGGGAGCCGTATCACCCTGCTTCCACTGGCCCGCCTTGCTATCGATGTTAAAGAGGATAGCCTGCGTGGGCACCGAGCACGCGCGCTCCATGGCAGCCGCGACCATGGGGTCGACGATTTTGCCGTCAAAGTAGCGGATGGCGCTCTTGCCACCGATCTGGCGATTCTCGAGCAGGTAGCTCAGCATCTTGAGGAAGTGCGATTTACCGGAACCGAAGAAGCCACTGATCCACACGCCGATCTTGTCGGTGCGCACATCGATGGCATCGCCGTAGGCCTTGAAGAACGTGGCAAAATGCCTCTGCAACTCGCGCGTCACCACGTACTCGTCAAGCTCCTGGCGGATGGACCCGTCTTTTGAATCCTGGACCTTGACCACGCCGTTGATCTTGAACTCGCCGAAGGTGACGTCGTCATCGAGAACGAACAGGCACTCGACGTCGCCGTCCTTTCTATCGATAACGAGCATGCCCTCAACGACCTTGGTGGTCTGCCACTTCCAGTCGTAGGTGTCGACCTTATCGCCGGCCTTGAGGT
>CAJMSV010000074.1 GCA_905216175.1 uncultured bacterium
GAGCTCCCCTATGCCAGCACGGCATTACTCGACGGGCGCGACCGCGCGTCGCGTCCGTCGCATATGGGTTTAGGAACATCGATGACAGAAGGAGAAATCGATGAGTAAGAAAGAATGCATCGCGATGCTCCTCGCAGGAGGACAGGGCAGCCGATTGGGGGCACTCACCCAAAAGATCGCTAAGCCGGCGGTTAGCTTTGGTGGCAAGTTCCGCATTATCGACTTCTCGCTCTCCAACTGCTCCAACTCGGGCATCGACACGGTGGGCGTTCTGACGCAGTATCGCCCCTACCTGCTGCATGCCTATGTGGGCTCCGGCGAGGCGTGGGACCTGGACAGCCGTGACGGCGGCGTGTCAATCCTGCCGCCGTACGAGACGCAGACCGGCGGCGCCTGGTACGCGGGCACGGCCGACGCCATTACGCAGAACCTCGATTACATCAAGGCCAACGATCCCAAGTATGTCCTGATTCTTTCGGGCGATCATCTGTATCGCATGGACTACCGCAAGATGCTCAAGACGCACATTGAGAACAACGCCGACCTCACGGTTAGCGTTATGCCCGTGCCGTGGGAGGAGGCCAGCCGCTTTGGCATCCTGACCACCGACCCCGAGGACGGCCGCATCACCAAGTTCACCGAGAAGCCCGCTAAGCCCGATTCGAATCTTGCGTCCATGGGCATCTACATCTTCTCGGCCGACGTGCTGATCGAGGCACTCGAGGAGGACGCTCTGGACCAGCGCTCGAGCCACGACTTTGGCAAGGACATCATCCCCAAGCTGCTCGGCGAGGGCAAGCGCCTGTACAGCTACGAGTTCCACGGTTTTTGGAAGGACGTCGGCACTATCGCCAGCTTCCACGAGACCTCGATGGACCTGTTGGGCAACAACCCCGAGTTCGATCTGTTTGACAAGCACTTCCCCATCATGGCCAACATCACCACGCGACCGCCGCACTACATTGGCCCGGATGGTCGCCGGGACGACTGCCTGGTCTCCAACGGCTGCAAGATCTACGGCACCGCTCGCCACTCGATCCTTTCGACCGATGTCATCATCGAGGAGCGCGCCGTGGTCGAGGACTCCGTGCTGCTGCCGGGTGCGCACGTTAAGAGCGGCGCGCACATCTGCCGCGCTATTTTGGGCGAGAACTCCACGGTCGAAGAGGGCGTGAAGCTCGGCTCTGTCGATACCACCAAGGATACGGCCGTCGTTGGAAATGACGTCGTTATCGGGAAGGGGGAATGATCCGATGATCAATCGCAAGGCCATCGGTTATATCACCGCTAACTACTCTTCGACCTACGGCAGCGTGCTGCTCAAGGACCGCCCCATCGCGTCCGTCCCGTTTTTGGGTCGCTACCGCCTGATCGACTTTCCGCTGTCCAACATGATGAATGCCGGCATCAAGACCGTCGGTGTCGTCATGCCGGGTAACTACCGTTCCCTGATCGACCACGTGGGCTCGGGCAAGGACTGGGGCCTGGACCGCAAGAAGGGCGGCCTGTTCATGGTGCCTGGCAACGCGTATGGCACCACCAAGGGCGGCATGCGCTTCTTACTGCGCGACATCATCTCCAACAAGACGCTGTTCCAGCGCTCTGACAAGCCCTATGTTGTGATGATGGGCACCAACATCATCTTTAACATGGACCTCAACACCATCATCGACGCGCACGAGAACTCCGGTGCCCAGATGACCGTGGTGTACTGCAAGGCCACGCGCAACGTCGATGACGAGACCAAGCTGCAAATCAACGAGAACGGCCGTCTGACGGGCGTGAGCGCCGGCGTCGTGTACGGCGACAACGCCTCTATGGACTGCTGCATCGTCAACCGCGAGACGCTGCTCGAGATCATCGACCACTACCAGGCTGCCGACTATCTGGACCTGCTCGAGGCGCTACAGGGCGACTTTGGCAACATCGACGTGTGCAGCTATGAGTACAAGGGCGAGGTCGTGGGCGTGTTTAGCGAAAAGTCGCTGTATCGCCGCAGCATGGACCTGCTCGACCAGACCGTGGCCGACCAGCTCTTTGACCCCGAGCGCCCGATCCTGACCAAGGCTCATGACGTGCCGCCTTCGCGCTATGCGACCGGTAGCCACGCGTGCAACTCGATCATCTCGGCCGGCTGCATCATCAAGGGCACCGTGCGCAACTCGATCCTGTCGCGCGGCGTTGTGGTCGAGGAAGGCGCCTCGGTGACTAACTCGATCATCAACCAGAGCTGCGTCATCAAGAGCGGCGCCCGCGTTGAGAACGCCATCCTGGACAAGAACAACTTGGTTCCCACCAACACCGAGCTTCGCGGCACGCCCGAGAACATCCTGGTGCTGTGAAAGGCCCCGTTAACTTCTGATATCACCAACGCGAGCTAGCTTTGGCACCGCAACATCGCTCGTAACATGTAGAATAGCCGCCCGGTTCGCGCCTGGCGGCTATTCTCGAATAACAACATGGGAGACAATATGGCTGATACCAGCAAAAAGATGCAGATCGTGTTTGCCTCGGCCGAGTGCGCGCCGTTTGTAAAGACCGGTGGCCTGGGCGACGTAGCGGGCTCGCTGCCTGCGGCGCTCGTGCGCGCCGGCGCCGAAGTCATCGTGATGGTGCCCAAGTACGCCACCATCAAGGACGAGTACAAGGCGCAAATGGAGCACTTCTCCGACTTTTACGTGAGCCTGGGCTGGCGTAACGAGTACTGCGGTCTCGAGAAGCTCGAGCACGACGGCGTCACCTATATGTTCATCGACAACGAGCGCTACTTTGCGCGCGACTATCCGTACGGCTTCTTTGACGACGGCGAGCGTTTTGCGTTCTTCTCCAAGGCCATCACCGAGAGCCTGCAGCACCTACCGGCCGGCTTTGAGTGCGACATCCTGCACTGCAACGACTGGCAGACGGCACTGGCGCCCGTGTTTTTGCGCGAGTTCTACCAGGGCCTGCCGCTGTACGACCGCGTCAAGACCGTGTTCTCGATCCACAACGTGGCTTTCCAGGGCCAGTTTAGCGACACCGTAATGGAGGACATCCTGGGCGTGGCGCATATTCCCGCGGCAGCTACGCAGCTGCGCTGCGACGCCTGCAGCATCAACTACATGCTGGGAGCCCTGCGCTATGCCGACGCCATCACTACAGTGAGCCCCACCTATGCCAACGAGATCCAGACGCCCGAGTTTGGTGAGGGCCTGGACGGTGTGCTGCGCGAGCGCTCCTACGCGCTGCAGGGCATTTTGAATGGCATTGACGTCGCGGGCTTTGACCCGGCGACCGACAAGCGCATTGCCGCTAACTACACCGTCGAGGACCGTTCTGGCAAGGCCGTGTGCAAGGCCAAGCTGCAGGAAGAGCTGGGGCTCGAGGTTCGCGACGACCGTCCGCTTATGGTCATGGTCACGCGTCTGACGCGCCAGAAGGGCATGGACCTGGTCATGTACGCGCTCGACCGCATCCTGGCCGGCGGCGTGCAGGTGGCGGTGCTGGGCACCGGCGACCGCGACTACGAGGACGGCCTGCGCTACTTCCAGGACAAGTACCCCGGAACCATGGCCGCACGCATCGAGTTCGATCCGGCGCTGTCACAGCGCATGTATGCTGCCGCCGACATGTTCCTAATGCCTTCGAAGTTTGAGCCCTGCGGCCTGTCGCAGATCATCGCCATGCGCTACGGCACCCTGCCCATCGTGCGCGAGACCGGCGGCCTAAAGGACACCGTGATCCCGTACAATGAGTTTACCGGCGAGGGCACGGGCTTCTCGTTTAGCAACTTTAACGGCGACGAGATGGGCGACGCGGTGTTCCGCGCGGCGCGCCTGTTCTGGAATAACCGCGACGCCTGGAACCAGCTGGTCACGCAGGCCATGAGTCAGGACTTTAGCTGGACGCGCTCGGCCGACAAGTATCTGGACCTGTACTTCTTTATGCACCCGGAGATTGAGCGCCCGGCGGCTGTGGAAGCTGCTGCAGCTGTCGAGGAGCCGGTTGCTGCTGAGGACGAGCCTGCGGCGCCCGTTAAGGAGCCCGCTGCTGCTGAGGAGCCCAAGGCCGAGGAGAAGCCGGCTGCCGAGGTCGAGGTTAAGCCCGCCACGAAGCCTGTCGCGAAGCCTGCCGCCAAGAAGACAACGGCCCGCAAGACGACGGCTAAGAAGGCCACGGCCACCAAGGCCGCTGCGAGCAAGACCACCGCTGCCAAGGCAACGACCACGCGCAAGCGTACGACCGCCGCTGCCAAGAAGGCCACCGAGGCCGAGGGCGCTCCCGAGGTAAAGGCCGAAGCCGCCGTCGAGGCCAAGCCGGTGGCCAAGGCTCGGGCAAAGACCGCAGCCAAGAAGACGACCGCGACCGCCAAGAAGGCCACGGCAACGAAGTCGACGACGACCAAGGCCGCTACGACGAAGGCCGCCGCGAAGACGACCCCGAAGGCTGCTGCAAAGCCCGCCGCCAAGACCACCACGCGCAAGCGCTCTACGACGACGGCCAAGAAGACTGCGACCAAGGCTGCTGCCCCCAAGGCTGAGGCTAAGACCGAGGAAAAGCCCGCAGTAAAGGCCGGGCCGGCTCCGAAGGTCGCCGAGGTCAAGACCGCTCCAAAGACTACGGCAAAGACCGAGCCCGCCAAGGAGGCTCCGGTCTCCCCCGCCGCTCCGGCCGAGAAAAAGGCTCCGACCAAGAAGACCTCCGTCCGCAAGGCAACGGCCACCCGCAAGCGTCACTAGTCAGGAAGATTAAAACTTAATCCTCAACGCAAAAGAGGGCGCCCCAACCAGGCGCCCTCTTCTTGGTTGAAATTCTGCATTAAAAAGAGGGCCGGTTTACTACGACAAAATGGATCCGGTCGACCACGGCGAGTGATCTACGAAATTGGCAACGCTTCTACCTGCGGTTTTTATATCACCAAATTGACTGTGGTTGAGATTATTCAATTCGTCGTAGTAAACCGAAGTACTTTTGTTTGGCTACAAATAGTATCGATATAGACGTTTTTAAATATCGCGATAATTTGGGTGGTAAAACGATTTTCTAGGACAACCGTTCGCCGATGGTAAACGGATGTTGTTTATACAGCCTGTGTACAACAGATATACTTACATCCTGTGCGTAAAGCCCATGGCCCGCAGGCCGTGATTCTATTGAACTGGACCGTATTATGAGATTGATACACAACAGCCGTCTGCCGCAGTTTCGCATTCCGTTTGGCGCTGTGACCACTGGAACTTCCGTTTCGCTCTCGGTGATTTTGGAGGATGCCGACCCCAACCAGGCAACGCTTACGCTGCGCACCTGGGTCGATGAAATCGGTGAGTCTCTGTATCCCATGACGCACGAGGGCGACGGCATATTTACCGTAGAGCTTGAGTGCACCGAGCCCTGTCTTATCTGGTACAGCTTTATCTGCAACATCGAGGGCCAGCCCGAGGTCCGCTTGGGTGCACCGCAGGGTCGCACAGGTGGCGAGGGCGTAACCTACGACTACGCCGAGGTTCCGTCTTTCCAGATTACCGTCTATAAGCACCGCGAAGTGCGCCCCGAGTGGTACGAGCGCGGCATGGTCTACCAGATCTTCCCCGATCGCTACGCCCGCGACGAGCACTGGCGCGAGCGCACGCTGGCCGAGGTCGAAAAGCCCCGTAACGGAATCCAGCGCCGCATGGTCGAGGACTGGAACGAGCCGCCCGTGTACGAGCGTGCCGAGGACGGCTCCATCAAGGCCTGGGAGTTTTACGGCGGCTCGCTCAAGGGTATCCAGAATGACCTGCCCCGCATTGCGGAGCTGGGTTTTACGGCCATCTACCTTAACCCCATCTTTGAAGCCGCGAGCAACCCCCGCTACGATACGGCCGATTACACCAAGATCGACCCGATCCTGGGCACTGAGCAGGACTTTACCGAGCTGTGTCAGGCGGCCGAGAAGCTCGGCATTTCTATCATCCTGGACGGCGTCTTCAACCATACGGGCGACGACTCGATCTACTTCAACCGCTACGGCAACTACCCCGGCGTGGGCGCATGGCAGAGCGAGGATTCGCCGTGGCGCGATGCGTTTTATTTCCACGAGGACGGCTCGTACGACTGCTGGTGGGGCGTGGGCAATATGCCCGCCATCAATGAGAGCTCCGAGCTGGTGCGCGAGCGGCTCCTGGGCAAGGACGGTATCATACGCAAATGGCTGCGTGCCGGCGCCCATGGCTGGCGCCTGGACGTGGCCGATGAGCTTTCCGATGACTTCCTGGCCGAGATCAAGAAGGCCGTACTTGCCGAAAAGTCTGACGCACTGTTGCTCGGCGAAGTCTGGGAAGACGCCTCCAACAAGATTAGCTACGGCCATCTGCGCCGCTACTTGCAGGGCTCCGAGCTGGACTCTGCTATGGATTACCCCTTCCGCGACATGGTCATCGGCTTTTTGATGGGATACAAGAACGCCTACCAGGCAGCCGAGGATATCGAAACCCTGCGCGAGAATTATCCGCGCGAGGCTCTGTCCTGCGCGCTCAACCTGCTGTCGAGCCACGACCGTCCTCGTATCATCTCGGTGCTCGGCGGCGGCCCCGACGAGTCGCAGCTGCCCGAGAGCGAGCGCAGCAAGTGGCGCCTGGACGAGAACTCGATGGGCCTGGCCAAGAGCCGCTTTTGGCTTGCAACGCTCATGCAAATGACGTTCCCCGGTGTGCCTTCGATTTACTATGGCGACGAGTACGGCCTTGAGGGCCTGACCGATCCGGGCAATCGCCGTACGCTGCCCATGAAGGAAGACCTGCACGACTTCGATACACTCGCTATCCTTAAAAACGCCTCGGCCGTGCGCCGCGCCTTGCCGTTTATGGTTGACGGCGAGATCAAGGCCTTCGCGCTCAACGACGAGGTGCTCGCCTACACGCGCACCGGTAAAGACGGTGAGGCCGCAACGGTTATCATCAACCGCAGCCTGCGCAATTCGCATCGCGTGACCATTCCGGCGCTCGGCGAATGTGCGAGCGATGTGATTAGCGGTCACGAGTGCGAGATTCACAACGGCACGGTCACGCTCGACCTGTACCCGCTGGGCTCGTCGATCATCTATCACCACGCCGAGCAGCGCCTGCAGGAGCCGCTCGATCACGGTGCGGGTGTTGTGTGCCATATCACATCGGTGCCGACCGACGACGGCAAGCCCGGTACGATCGGTGCGCCCACGCGTCGCTTTATCGACCATCTGGCCGCCATGGGCATGCGCTACTGGCAGGTTCTCCCCGTCAACCCCACGGACTTCTTCCGCTCCCCTTACGCCGGTCCTTCGGCCTTTGCAGGCAATATCGACCTGCTACCCGAGAGCCACGAGGAGCTGGCCGCCGACTTTGAGACCTGGAAGGCCCGCGGAGGCGAGGATGCCGATCCGCTGTACACCGCGTTTAAACATCGCAATGCCGATTGGCTCGAGAAGTACTGCGTCTACATGGCCGTTAAGAAGTACTTTGAAGGCGATTCGCGCCATGATTGGCCGGCAGATGTCGCGCGCTACAACGAGCATCTGATCGACGACAATCGCTTCCACAACGAGGCCGAGCTTCAGGCGTACATGCAGTACCGCTTTGACCTCGCTTGGTGCGAGCTCATGAACTATGCGCACAAGAAGGGCATCGAGGTTATCGGCGATATTCCTATGTACGTGTCCGACGATTCGGCAGACGCGTGGAGCGAACCCGAGAACTTCTGGCTGTCCGATACCGGCAAGGCGATTGAGATTTCCGGCGCGCCGCCCGACAACTTTGCACCCGAGGGCCAGGTGTGGGGCAACCCGACGTTCCGCTGGGACCACATGAAGCAGAACGGCTATAGCTGGTGGATGGATCGCTTGCGCCGCGCGTTTTCGCTCTACGATCGTGTGCGCTTGGATCACTTCTTGGGATTCCACAGCTACTTTAGTATCCCCGCGGGCAAGGCTTGCGCCGACGGTCGATGGCTGGCGGGCCCGGGCAAGGACCTGTTCCAGACCGCCTACGACGAGCTGGGTCCGCTCAACTTTATCGCCGAGGATCTGGGCTATCTGACGCCTGGCGTTCGCGCCATGGCTTCTACCTGTGGCTTCCCCGGCATGGACGTGCTGGAGTTTAGCGATTACGACGTTCGCTGCGGAATTCATCCCACACCGGGCAAGATCCTATACACCTCGACGCACGACACCTCGACACTCGCCGGCTGGTGCACGCATTCCTTTGCGGGCGGCAACGAGCCGAGCGGCATTGCACTGGCAAGCGAGCTCATGGGCAACGCTCTGGCCAGCGATGCTCCGCTCGTGATGATGCCGCTGCAGGACGTGCTGGGGCTGGGCGACGACGCGCGTATGAACGTGCCGGGCGTGGCCACGGGCAACTGGACATGGCAGGCGCAGGAGGCGGACATTGAGGCCGCCGAGGACAATACTGCACAGCTCATGCGCAACACCCATAGATTCTGGGGCGAAGCGTGATAAAACGCCCGATATAGGGTACAGTTACATACGTTTGAAATTATGCGGGCAGAGCGATCTGCCCGCTTTGTGCTGAAAAGGAAGTATTATGGCGCGCTACGATTACAAGTGCACGAGCTGCGGCAACGTGTTTGAGGTTGAGCACCCCATGTCCGAGACGCCCGAGGTCGTGTGCCCGAGCTGCGGCGCTCCGGCGACAAAAACGTTCTCGGCCAGCGGCATCAAGTTTGAGGGCAGCGGCTTCTACAACACCGACCAGCGAAGCGGCGGCTCCAGCACCAACGCCACCAGCGGCTGCTGCGCCAACTGCCCGCACAGCCACTAGAAACAACGCGGCCCCGCGATCAACACCGATCGCGGGGCTGTTTCTTTGCGCTAAGGGTAGCTAATTTGGGACGGGGCTTTTTTAACTACCCCGCCTGCAGGGTAGTTAAAAAAGCCCCGTCCCAAATTAGCTACCCTTGGGCCCGTAATACATGCGGACCAGACAGGCGCAGAAGTGGC
>CAJMSV010000075.1 GCA_905216175.1 uncultured bacterium
GCGTGGCCGCCTGCGTGCTTTCCGCTCGTGCAGGTCCTGGCCCGCACGAAGAGCACATTATGTTCTCTTCGGCTCGTGCGGAATCTACGAAAACCAAGCAGGCGGACACGCCTTAGGTATCGATTACTTCAGTCTGAAGGTACTAACTTGACAATCTCACAGAATAGCACAGGCATACCCGCCGAAAAGGGACAGGTTTATTATGGTAGGTTTTATCAGGGGAAACGACATTTGCCCATATAAAACCAACCAAAATAAACCTGTCCCTAAATGGCAGGCCCCGCGGTGATTGCCGCGGGGCCTGGATTCAAGCTATTTACCCATAGATGCGCTGGGGCTGTTCTTCGCCCTTTACGGAGGCTTCGGTCACGATGACCTTGGTGACACCCTCCTCGCTGGGGAGGTCGAACATCGTCTGCTGCAGCACGTCCTCGCAGATGGAGCGCAGGCCGCGGGCGCCAGTCTTGCGGGCAAGCGCCATACGGGCGATCTCGTGCAGAGCGGCGTCCTCAAACTCAAGCTCAACGTCCTCGAGCTGGAACATCTTGCGGTACTGGCGCACCACGGCGTTCTTGGGCTCGGTCAGGATCGACACCAGGTCGTCCTCATCGAGCGCCTGCGTCTGGGTGACGACGGGCGTACGTCCCACACACTCGGGAATCATACCAAAGGCGTAGAGGTCCTGCGGGAGCACCTGACGCAGCAGGTCGTTCTCGTCGACCGAGGTGGGGCCGGCGATCTCGGAGTTAAAGCCCACGCCCTTGTTGCCCACGCGATCGGCGATGATCTTGTCCAGACCCACAAAGGCACCGCCGCAGATGAACAGGATGTTGGTCGTGTCGATCTGCAGCAGCTCCTGCTGGGGATGCTTGCGACCGCCGGTGGGCGGAACGCTTGCCACCGTGCCCTCAAGAATCTTAAGCAGCGCCTGCTGAACGCCCTCGCCCGAAACGTCGCGGGTAATGGAGAGGTTCTCGGCCTTGCGGGCAATCTTGTCGATCTCGTCCACGTAGATAATGCCAACCTGCGCGCGCTCGATATCGCCATCGGCGGCGTTGATGAGCTTGAGCAGGATGTTCTCCACATCCTCGCCCACGTAACCGGCCTCGGTGAGCGCGGTGGCGTCGGCGATGGCAAACGGCACCTCGAGGATGCGCGCGAGCGTCTGGGCGAGCAGGGTCTTACCGGTGCCGGTGGGACCGAGCAGCAAAATGTTGGACTTGGCGAGCTCCACCTCGTCCATATCATCGCCGAGCTGCGAGTCCAAGCCATCGTCAAAGGCCGAAAGCGCAGCACCGCCCTCGATCACGCGGCGGTAGTGGTTGTACACG
The DNA here is from genome assembly GCA_905216175.1 of uncultured bacterium. Lineage (GTDB taxonomy): Bacteria > Actinomycetota > Coriobacteriia > Coriobacteriales > Coriobacteriaceae > Collinsella. The sequence goes on from CAJMSV010000075.1 coordinate 1,332, forward strand.
GCAACCGACATGGCACGCTTGGCGTCCTCCTGGCCCATGACATAGGCCGAAAGCTCGTCATAGATCTCGTGCGGCGTCGGCACATGCGTAATGACCTGGCGGGCGTCGTCCTCGAGCTCAAAGCCCTCGGCCTCGGGATCCACGGCAGGCTGGGACGCAGCCTGGCCGTGATCGTTGAGGAAGCCCGGCAGCTTACCGTTGCGGGCTGCGTCCATAAAGTCCGAAGCCAGCGACTCCTCAAGAATCTCGGAACAGGCAGCGACGCACTCGTCGCAGATAAAGATGTTGGTCGGGCCCTTTACGAGACGACGAACCTGGCCCTGCTCTTTTCCGCAGAAGGAGCAGCGGATGGGGTTGCCGTTCTCGTCGAAGTTGTCCTGCATGTTACCGGCCATCCTAGGCGTCCTTCGCGGCGAGGTCGCGCGAGGTGACGATACGGTCGATCAGGCCGTAGTCGAGGGCCTCGGCAGCGGACAGGTAGTTGTCGCGCTCGGTATCGGCCTGGACCTTCTCGATAGGCTGGCCCGAGGCGTCGGACAGAATCTGGTTGAGCTCGCGACGGGTCTTCTTGATCTCCTCGGCCACGATCTCGATCTCGGTCTGCTGGCCCTGGGCACCGCCGCTGGGCTGGTGAATCATAACCTTGGAGTGCGGCAGGCAGAAGCGCTTGCCCTTGGCGCCAGCCGAAAGCAGCACGGCGGCCATAGACGCGGCCAAACCGACACAAATAGTGGAGACCTGCGGCTTAATGAAATTCATAGTGTCCAGAATCGCCAGGCCGGAGTAGACCTCGCCACCGGGCGAATTGATGTAGAGCGAGATATCCTTCTCGGCATCCTGACTTTCAAGATGCAGCAGCTGGGCAACGACCAGGTTGGCGCTGACGGAGTTGATCTCCTCGCCCAAGAAGATGATGCGGTCGTTGAGCAGGCGCGAATAGATATCGTAGCTGCGCTCGCCGCGCGGCGTCTGCTCGATAACGTATGGCACGAGGGCGGAATCGAACTTAGCGATCATACGCATCTCCATTTCTCTCTTGCGGACCAAATTGGTTCTAGATAAACGTACGGTGCCCGCATGCTATGCATTGGCTGGCACCGTACGAAGCAACCGGATAACCGGTGTATAACTTTACCCCATCACGGGCGCACGCATGCGCTCGTGGGCAAGGTGGCGAGAATTACTCGGCGTCCTTGGCGGTCTCGTCGACCTCGGTCACCTTGGCGTTCTCGACCAGGTGGTCGACAGCCTTGGAGCGACGGATGGACTCACGGACGGCAGGCATGCGGCCATCGGCGATGAACTCGGCCTTGGAAGCCTCGACGTCCTTGACGCCGGCCTTCTCGAACTCGGCGTTGATGTCGTCCTCGGTGACCTCAATCTTGAGCTCACGGGCGAGGGCGTCGAGAGCCAGGGACTCGCGGGCAACGTCGTTGGCCTGCTTATGCAGGTCACCGATGAACTGCTCCATGGTCAGGCCGGAAGCGGGCAGCCAGGTGTCCAGCGTCATGCCGCGGGCAGCGAGGTTGGACAGGAAGTTCTGGCCAAGCTCCTCAAAGACGGACTGCTCGTAGTCGGCGTCCATCTCATCGAGCTGCAGGCGCTCGGCGAGAGCGGAGACGCAACGGTTCTCCTTCTCGGCCGGGAGGCGGGAAGCCTTGTCCTGCTCGATCTCGATCTTGATGGCGTCGCGCATAGCGTCGATGCTGTCAAAGCCAAAGTCGGACTTGACGAGCTCGTCGGTGAGCTCGGGGGTGTTGCGAACCTTGATGCCCTTGACGGTGACCTCGACGGTGTGGGTCTCGGCCTCCTCGCCCTCCTCGACCTCGTCGGTCCAGGTGACGGTCTTGACGTCGTCAACGTTGGCGCCAATCAGGGCGTCATTGAACTCCTTGGGGTTGCTGTCGCTACCAGCGATGAGCATGCGGCCCTCGGCGGCAAAGTTGTCGGCGTTCTCGACGGCCTTGAGGTCGACGGTGACGTAGTCCTCGGCCTCGACGGCGCGACCCTCGACGTCCTCGAAAGTGGCACGGTAGTTGAGGAGCATCTCGACCTGGTTGTTGATCTCGGACTCGGTGACCTCTGCAGGCGGCATCTCGATCTCGACAGCGTCGAAGGAGGAGAGCTCAGCGGCGGGACGCAGGGAGAACTCGACGGTGTAGGTGTAGTCCTCGTGATCCTTGGCGAGGTCGAGCTCCTTGTAGTCACCGTTCTTGGTGGTGACGATGTCCAGCTCGTTGAGGACGGCGGGCTCGTTGGCGGCGATCAGGTCGTTGGTGGCCTGAGCGAGGGTAGCCTCGGCGCCAAGAGCGGAGTCGATGACCGGACGGGGAGCCTTACCGGCGCGGAAGCCCGGGAAGCGGTACTTCTTGGCGGTGTCCTTGTAGGCCTTCTTGATCGCGGCGTCGACGTCGGCGGCCAGGATGGTGACCGTAGCGGTGAGCTTGGCGTCCTTGACGTCAGAAGCGGTGATGTTCAACACGTTCCTCCTCATACTGCCCAGCTTATCTGAGGTGCTGGTACCTTTATGCAACAAAGTGTCGCGAGGGCATAAGCCGACGCGGGTGCGTTGGTGCGGGCGAAAGGACTCGAACCTTCACGGGAATCCCACCAGAACCTAAATCTGGCGCGTCTGCCAATTCCGCCACGCCCGCATGAGCGCACAGACTAGGAATGATAGCAGATACGAGCGACAAGCGCACGCACACCTTTTACAGGCTCACGACCTCACCACGAGTGCAAAAGGCGGGGCGAGTTGCCCCGCCCCGCAAATTACGACTTGTTCGCCGACCCGCTACTCCCCCAGCAGGGCCTTCTCGGGCGTGATCGGCAGCGAGCGAACCTGATGTCCGGTGGCGTGCGCCACGGCCGAGGCAACGGCGGCGAGCGGCGTGTTGATGACGACCTCGCCGATCGACTTGGCGCCAAACGGACCCGTCGGCTCGTAGCTCGGCTCAAAGGCCACACGAATGCTGCCGATATCCAGGCGCGTGGGCAGCTTGTAGCTCATAAAGTTGCCGGTGCGCAGACGGCCGCGCTCATCGTGCTCGACGATCTCGTAGAGCGCGTGGCCGATACCCTGGGCAATGCCGCCCTCGGCCTGGACGCGCGCGAGCGCCTCGTTAATAACGGTGCCGCAGTCCACAGCCGCCGCATAGTCCACCACAGTCACCTTGCCGGTGGCCTTGTCGACCTCGACCTCGGCAATACCGGCCATAAACGGCGGGGGCGAAACGGGCAGGCAGGCAGAGGCATGCGAGGTCAGCGCGTCGCCGCCCGCGATGTTCTTGACGCACAGGTTGGCAAAGTCGCGCAGCGTGAGGTAGCGGTTCTGCTCGCGCGCGGCACGCTCGTCGGACAGGCGCACGTACTGACCATCAAAGACCACATCGGCGGCGTCCACGTCCCACATCTGGGCGGCTTTGGAGCAAATCTTCTCACGCAGCTCGGTCGCGGCGTTCTTGGCGGCAAGGCCCGTCACGTACGTACCCGAGCTCGCGTACGAGCCGGCATCAAACGGCGACACGTCGGTGTCCACGCCGCGCACCACAATGAGCGAGCTCTCAACGCCCAGCTCCTCGGCGGCAATCTGCGCCAGGATCGTATCGACGCCCATGCCGTTATCGGTGGCGCCGGTCGAAAGCGTAATAAAGCCGTCTTCTTCCAGGCGCATGTCGATGCCGGCGATGTCCACGTTGGAAATGCCCGAGCCCTGCATGGTGAGCGCACAGCCCAGGGCACGCACGCGGTCGCCCAGGTCGACGGCTAGCGGCTTGTCGCGCCAACCGATCATGTCCATCGCGCGCAGCAGGCAGCGGTCGAGCGCACAGGCGTTGAGCTTCTCGTTGTAGTACTGCGGCATGACCTCGCCCTCGCGCACGATGTTCTTTAGGCGCAGGTCGGCGGGGTCCATATGCAGCATGTCGGCGAGCTCGTTGACGGCGCTCTCCACGGCAAACTGGCCCTGGGTGGCACCGTAGCCGCGATACGCGCCGCCGCGGTTGGTGTTGGTGTAGACGGCGTCCCAGCTAAAACGGCTCGCCTTCACGTGGTTGTAGATGGGCAGGCTCTTGTGGCCCGAAAGGCCGATCGTCGTGGTGGCATGCTCGCCATACGCGCCGGCGTTGGACAGCGTATGCAAGTCGATGGCCGTGATGGTGCCGTCGTTCATGGCGCCCAGCTTAACGGTCATCTGCATCTGGTGACGCGAGTTGCCCGCGGTGATGGTCTCCTCGCGGGTGTAGCAGCAGTAGCTCGGACGGCCGGTCTGCTGCGTCACAAACGCAACGAAGATCTCGCAGCAGCCCGTCTGCTTGGAGCCAAAGCCGCCGCCGATGCGCGGCTTAATGACCTGCACCTGCGACTGCGGGATATCGAGCGACTGCGCGACCATGCGGCGCACGTGGAAGGGCACCTGCGTGGAGGTGGTCACCGAGATACGCCCGAACGCGTCGGTCGTCGCGAAGGCGCGGAAGGTTTCCATGGGCGCGGTCTGCGTGGCCTGGCTGGTGTAGGTGCGGGTAAAGACAATGTCGCTCTGGGCGAAGGCCTCGTCCAAGTCGCCAAAGTCGCTGGTACCGCTGCATACCAAGTTGCGCGGGACGTCACCGCCCTGCGGGAACATAAAGGTTACATCGCCCTCGGGGTGGACCACGATGTCGTTATCGAGTGCCTGGGTAAAGTCGAGCAGCGGCTCGAGCACCTCGTAGTCGACCTTGATGAGCTTGAGTGCCTTGTCGGCGGCCTCCTCGGTCTCGGCGGCGACAATCGCCACCTCCTCGTTTTGATAGCGCACCAGGTTCTCGAGGATGAGGCGGTCGTAGGGACTCGGCTGCGGATAGCTCTGGCCGGCGATGGTAAAGCGGCGCTGGGGCACGTCCTCGTAGGTGTAGACGCCCACGACGCCCGGCACATTAAGGGCGCGAGACGTGTCGATGGAGCGGATCTTGGCGCGGGCATAGGGGCTGCGCTTGAGTTTGACAATGAGCGCGCCGGCGGGCACCAGGTCGCCCGGGTAGACGGGACGGCCCTCGAGCAGGGCCTTCGAGTCCTTCTTGGGCTGCTTGTGGGTGATCTGCTTGTAGGAGACACCGTCGCAGCTGGTGTCGTTGACCGGCAGTTCGGGCATCTCAAAGCCCACCTGAACACCGGACTCGTTATGGATGCGGACGATAGCGCGCAGCTGACTCTCGTAGCCACTGCAGCGGCAGAGGTTGCCGGCGAGCTGGCGCGAGAGCTCCTCGCGCGTGGCGACGAGGCTCGGGTCCTCCTTGGCGGCGCGGGCAAGCGCCAGCACGTTCATGATAAGGCCGGGGGCACAAAAACCGCACTGCTCGGCGCCTTCGGCAGCCATCGCACGGGCAAGCGCCTCGGACTCGGCCTTGAGGCCCTCGAGCGTGGTGATGGAGCGGCCCTCGACGCGCGCGGCGGGAACCGAGCAGCTCAGCACCGGGTCGCCGTCGAGCCACACCGTGCACAGGCCGCAGTTGGTGGTCTCGCAGGCACAGCGCACCGACGCGCAGCCCTGCTCGCGCAGCAGCGCAAAGAGCATGGTGTCGGGGGCAATCTGAACCTTGACCTTGCGGCCATTGAGCGTAAAGGAAAGATCGATGAGTTTGGCAGCCATTAGCGCACCTCACTAGAATCGACGCCGGGCACGCGGCGGCAGGAATACTCGTCCGTGGCAAACTTAGGCACTTGCACGGTCTCGAGCTCGCGGGCAAGCGCGGCCGAAAGCTCGATGCCGGCGGCGCGACGCACGGCCTGGACGGCAAGCGGGGCCGAGATGCGGCGGCGGTAGTCAGACGAGCCCCACAGGTTGGTGCCGTAGCTCAGCGAGCGCACGGATACGGCCAGGGCGCGAAGCTCGTCCTCGGAAGGATGCTCGTTGGTAAGGCCGCACGCCTCGCCCTGCAGCAGGGTCGCGCGCAGCGGGCGGGCGCCCACGGTGACGTGCCAGGTGTTGTCCCACCAGGCGGCGGTGACGTTGAGCGAGGGGAAGTCGGTCGCAGCCTTGCGCACGGCCTCATAGCTCGCACGGTAATCGTGCTTAACGACCACCACGTGCTCGATCACGTCACGCACGTAGCCCATGTCCACGAACTCGGCGAGCGGCACGCGGCCGGCACCCGTCAGCTCAACGTACGAATCGAGCGCGAGGAAGGCGGAGAGCACGTCCGAGAAACCAAAGCGACCGTAGATGCTGCCGCCCACCGTGGCGGTGTTGCGCAGCTGCACGCCCACGATATCGCGGACGGCGAACTCAAAGACATGGTTGACAAGCGCGTTGAGCTCGGCATGACGCTCGAGCTGGCGCAGGGTACACATGGCACCGATGCGAAACTCGGTCTCGGTCTCCTCAATCTGATCGAGTCCGCAGGCCGAAAGGTCAATCGCCGTCGCCACGCGACGCGAACCCAGGCGCATCCAGATGCCGCCGCCCACAATCTTGTTGTTGCGGTTCTTCTGTAAGAGCTCATAGGCTTCGGCCGCGTTTCCAACACGGACGTAGGTACCGAACTTGAGCACGTTCTCCCCCATCTCTTCACTTGTCCAGTACTTTTAAGTGTACCAAACGAGGGGCCGCAACTCATGCCGAGACAAAATGATCCGTTTTCCTCCGTCGCAGGCGGATCAAAAAAGGCTCCCGGCGTTAAGCCGAGAGCCTCATTACATGCTATGTCAGGCAGGGTTTAGCAGACGCCCTGGGCGAGCATGGCGTCGGCGACCTTCAGGAAGCCGGCGATGTTGGCGCCCATGACAAAGTTGCCCTCCTGGCCATACTCCTTGGCGGTATCGTCCACGTTGTGGAACATGCCGCGCATGAGCTGCTCGAGCTTGCCGTCGACCTCCTCGAAGGTCCAGGACAGGTGCTCGGCGTTCTGGCTCATCTCCAGGCCGGACACTAGCACGCCGCCCGCGTTGGCCGCCTTGCCGGGAGCGAAGAGCACGCCGTTTTGCAAAAACAGCTCGGTGGCCTCCCGCGTCGAGGGCATGTTGGCGCCTTCGCCCACGGCGAAGCAGCCATTGGCGATCAGCGCCTTGGCGCCCTCGACATCCAGCTCGTTCTGGGTGGCGCAGGGCAGGGCGATGTCGCACTTGATGGTCCAGATGCCCTTGCACCCCTCATGGTACTCGCTGCCGGGCACGCGGGCCGCGTACTCCTTGATGCGGCCGCGCTCCACTTCCTTGATCTGCTTGACCACGTCGAGGTTGATGCCGTTGGGATCGTAGACATAGCCGTTGGAATCGCTCATGGCGACAACCTTTCCGCCCATCTCGGTGATCTTTTCTTTGGCGTAGATGGCCTCATTGCCGCTGCCGCTGACGACCACGGTCTGGCGCTCAACGGTCTTGGCGTTGGCTGCCAGCATATTCATGACGAAGTAGCACAGGCCATAGCCGGTAGCCTGGGTACTGGCCAGACTGCCGCCATAGGTGAGGCCCTTGCCGGTGAGCACGCCCTCATAGACGCCGGTCAGGCGCTTGTACTGGCCATAGAGGAAGACGATTTCCCGCGCGCCGGTGCCGATATCACCGGCGGGCACGT
>CAJMSV010000076.1 GCA_905216175.1 uncultured bacterium
CCTAGAACCCGCGGGTTATAACACCGTGCGCACCCCAGCGTTATAGAACCCTCACCAACGGAAACTTCCGCTGGCGCGGCACCCCTCGTATGGTGGATACGTCAAGTTGCGAGAAAGGAAGGCACCATGGACTACATCACCTTGAACAACGGCGTCAGGATGCCGCAGCTCGGCTTCGGCGTGTACCAGATCCCGGACGCCGCGGAATGCCAGCGCGCCGTGGAGGACGCGCTCTCGGTCGGCTACCGGCTGCTCGACACGGCCGCGAGCTACGGCAACGAGGAGGCGGTCGGGGCCGCCATTCGCGCAAGCGGCCTGCCGCGCGACGAGGTGTTTGTGACGACCAAGCTGTGGATGTCGGATGCGAGCTACGAGGGGGCCAAGCGCGGCTTCGACGCGTCGCTCAAGCGGCTGGGGCTCGACTACGTCGACCTCTACCTCATCCACCAGCCGTTCGGCGACGTCTTCGGCGCGTGGCGCGCCATGGAGGAGCTCTACGAGCAGGGCGTTATCCGCGCCATAGGCACAGCTAACTTCTACCCCGATCATCTCGCAAACCTCATCTCGTTCAACCGCATCGCCCCCGCCGTGAACCAAGTCGAGTGCAACGTGTTCTTCCAGCAGCGCGAGGCGCAGGGGTACATGGCCGGCAAGGAGGTAGCCATGGAGGGCTGGGCGCCCTTTGCGGAGGGCAGAAACAACCTCTTCCGCAACGAGGTCCTCGCTCGCATCGGCGAGGCGTACTGCAAGACGGTCGCACAGGTCGTGTTGCTCAGGCTGCTGCAGCGCGGTGTGGTCTGTATCCCTAAGAGCACGCACCGCGATCGCATGGAGCAAAACTTCGACGTCTTCGACTTCGCGCTGGGCGACGACGAGCTGGTCGCCATCGCCGCGCACGACACCGGGCGCAGCGCGTTCTTCGACCACCACGACCCCGCCTCCTTCGTATTGATGTACGGGCTCGTGCGCAACGTGTAGACGAGCGGTCAGACCGCACTGATAACTTACTAGGAGGAATTGCCATGAACTCATTCACGTACGACTACCCGGTCAGGAACTACTTCGGCGAGGGGGCCATGGACCAGGCACTCGACGCCGAGATGGGTGCCATGGGCAAGACAGTGATGCTCGCCTACGGCGGAGGTTCGGTCAAGCGAACCGGCGTCTACGGCCACGTGGTCGATAAGCTCACGAGCGCGGGCAAGCGCGTGGTGGACTTCGGCGGCATCATGCCCAATCCGACCTACGAGAAGTGCCAGGAAGGCGCCGCGCTCGCACGCGAGGAGCAGGTCGACTTCATTCTCTCCGTCGGCGGCGGGTCGGTCTTCGACTGCTGCAAGGTGGTCTCCGCGCAGGCGATGCTTGACGAGGACATCGAGACGTTCGAGCACGCCGACGGCAAGATGCCGAGTTCGTTCATCCCCATGGGCTGCATCGTTACGCTCTCCGGCACGGGTGCCGAGCAGAACAACGGCGCCGTCATCACCAACGAGGAGACACACGTGAAGGGCGCCTATCTGGGGGCGATGCCCATGTGGGCGGCGCTCGACCCGGCGCTCACGCTCACCGTACCGCACGCGCAGTTCATGAGCGGCGCGTTCGACACGCTCTCGCACTGCATGGAGAGCTATTTCGGAAGCCCGCGCGGACGCAACGCCACCGACGACATCAACCTCGCCATCCAGCGTAACGTCATCCGCAACATGCGGATCATCGCGGACGACGACCAGAACCTTGATGCCAGAAGCGAGCTCGTATACGACTCTGCCATGGCCGAGAACGGCGTGCTCAAGATCGGCAAGTCAACGGACTTCCAGGCGCACATGATCCAGCACCAGTACGGCGCGTACACCCACACCAACCACGGAATGGGCCTCGCCGTCATCCACCCTGCGCTCTACCGCCACCTGGCCCCCGAGGCGCCCGCGCAGTTCGCCCGCTGGGCACGCGAGGTGTGGGACGTCGACGCCAAGGGCAAAGACGACCTTACGGTGGCGCTCAAAGGCATCGACCGCCTGCAGACGTTCATCGGCGAGATGGGGCTTCCCACGAGCTTCGCCGAGATGGGCTCCGACGCGTCCGACGAGACGCTGCACAAGGTTGCGGACACCTGCGTGCTCACCGGCGGCTGCGCCAAGAAACTGGAGCGCAGCGAGGTGTTCCAGATTCTGACCGAGTGCCTCTAGATCGGCGGGGGTCCCGATCCGTCCGCGCCGAAGGAAACCGGAAGGCCCCTCGTTTTTCACGAGGAGCCTTCTGAGTTTTTGCCCGATTGTGAAACCATGTGGCTTGCAGGTGCGGCGGTTGCGAAACGCCCCCATCGGTCGCCATCGGAACCGTACGAAACCGTATGAAAAAACAGAGCAAATGTTCTATTACTACTCCCACTCGATAACTAATCCAGTCCGAGTGTTGTCGATGCGTGTCGCGTCGTACCGCCCGAGGACTGATTCGTGCGCAATTTGGGCGAATCAGTCCTCTGATTCGCGATTTCGGGAATGACTAAATTGATTCGCGAAACCGCAGGTCGCCTTTTTAATCACTCCCGGGTTTCCGTAGGGATTCGTAGCGAGTGGCTTGGAAAAGGGTGATTCGGAAGATCAGAGGACAGGGGCGGGAAAGCCCCCTTGGCAGCATCCCGCTACTTGATCATCTTGCGGCGCGCTTGCTTGAGCCAGTTCTTCTTGAACGTGCCTATGCCGCCGAAGAACTTGTTGTAAGTCTCGCCGTCTTCCTTCGCCGCGTACTTGACCGCCGCAAGCTCGATGGTGCAGAGATAGTCCGCTGCTTGCTCGAGACGGTAGTCGGTCATCGAAGTCTTGCGCCGCTCGACGACCCCTTTGGAAAGCACGAAGCCGATCGACTGGTCGAGCGCCTGCTTCACGATGTCCTGGCCGTTGTCGTAATAGACCTTCACCTCGTCGAAGCTTTGAAAGAATTCACAGCCCTCAAACCATAGCCCCGCATTATCGCGCTTCCTGCGCGAGTGCACCTCCGCCAGAACCTCGATCTCGCTTCTGCGGTAGACGAACGTTCTATAGGAGACGGGAAGGCGCTGAACCAGAACGTTGAACGAGTGCAGCATCTTCTTGCGCGCCCGCAGGTCGATCCCCTCGTACGGCCCGTGGCCGTTCAGCAGCGGCTCAGAATGGAACGGTATGTTCGGGAGGTCGGAGCTGGCGAGGGACTGCTCGTATCGGGAGACCTTGTCGGCAATGCCCTCCGACTGGTCGTGGACCACGAGGGTCAAAAGGTAGTACCGGGCCTTTCCGCCCCGATCGCCGCTCTCGTCGACGAATATGCTCAGGTCTCGCGCCAATATATGCCCCTGGATAGAATAAAAGCCGGGGGATAAGCCCCCGGCACTTGGAGGTAGCTGAAACAGCCACCAAAATTCTTATACCAGATCTAAGCCGGCTATGCAAGGATTCCCGCAACGCGAGTGGGTTTCTGGCACTGGAGATTCCGAGGTGCAGCATGCCCCCGCCGATTGTCGGCGTGTTCCGTACGGGCAACTTGCCTGCTGAGGCAAGTGAGCCCCGGCGACTTGCATCAGCGGTCGTACCGAGGCTAACTGGTTTGCATTGTAGCGCATGCATTCTGTTCGCGAGGTCTTAAGTGTCCGATGTGCGAATCAACCCCTTATTCGCGGGTTCAGGAATGGCTCGATTGATTCGCGAAACCGCAGGTCGCTTCATGCGCACCGGCATCGCCCTACGAATATGCAACCTTGTTGACGCCGACGAGCCCTCGCTCAAAGAAGACGACGTCTGCGGTGTGCAGGCACGCCGTTTTCACGGATGGCGCAGAGAGTCGGGGCGCCGTCGAAACGGCGGCTGTCTTTACCCTTGCCGTTTTAATGCTCGCCCCTTTGATGCCGAGCATCGAAAGCAGGTGCTTGGGAACCTCGTAGTCTTGCTCGATGAGGCCAAAGAATGTGACGCCGGAATCGACGCACACCTTCATGACGCAAGACGAGACGGGCTTGAACGCCATGCTTCCCGCCGCTCCGCCGACGAAGGATCCAATGAGCACAGGGAGGGTCGCCCCGCCTGTCAGGGCGGTCGCGACAGCGGCTCCGCCGAGCATCATGACGGTTGAGAACACGGATTGGCCCATGTTGCTCGCCATCTCGACGGGCTCGATCCTCCCCGACGCCACGAGATAGGAGTTTCGGCACGTCTCCATGGTTAGCACGACGAGTGATGCGATGACGTTCGCGCCCCTCGATCCCATTGCGGCGGCCTTTACCGTCTCGCCGAAGGCGCCCTTTGCTGCTGCGGCAGTGATTGCCGCGGTCGCCGATCCGGACACGAACCCGTTGGTGGCGCCGGCGCATGCCGCCGTCCCGATGGACTTCAAGTGCTCGTCGTCGATTTCTCCTTCCGCGATCAGGTAATCGATGGCGCGGTAGATCTCGGGGGCAACGCTCAGGGCGGCGCTCAGGGCGGCGGCTGTGCCGCCGGCCTTGAGCGATTGCTTCACTATGTCGCTCGCAGCGATTAGTTGGGACGTGGTCATGCCGTCGTCCGCAGGGTCGAGCTTCTTCTTGTTCGAGACGTCGATCGCCTTTCGGCGCATCTCCTCGTTCGTGGCGGGCCTGCCCTCGACGCCCTCAGGTGTCTCGATTCGGTCCGTCAGGTTGTCGCGCACCTTCGTCCAGTGCTGCACCTCTTCGTCCAAGCCGCGGCCTTTCGCACGCGCGATGCGTATCAGCGTGTACTGCTTGGCTGCTTCAAGCTTGTCCGTCGGGACCAGGCCGCCCATGTCGCCGTAGAGCAAGTCGGCTGGGGTTTTGCCCGCGAAGCCCCTCTCGACGGCCCACTCGTCAAAAGAGAGATCCGCATATCTTTTCGGCCTGCCGTTGTACGAATCGCGAAGCGTCGTCGCGAGCTTGCGCGCGATGTTCTTCGGGTCGGTCAGGAACTTGAGCTGGTACTGATCGGCGCCCCAGGCCACATCCGCAGACCCGAGGTCGTGCGAGTCGAGCCTGATGCCCTTGGCGTCGACCCTCTTAACGGCAGCGTCGACGTTCGCCGTCCCAAAGGCCCATTCCTCCGCCAGGAATCCCTTGAGGGAGTCCTGCGCCGCCTTGCTGTTTTTGTAGTGGTCGTAGGAGTTCATCGCGGAGTACAGCTCCTCGATGGCGGCCTCCACGCTGTTCACCCAGCTCGCAGCATCCATCCCGGCGGGCACGGCGGCGGCATGGCGCGCGGAGAACTCGAACCCCTTGTCGAAATCGTTCATCCCTACGCCTCGACGAAGCTCCTGAGCTTCTCGTGATAGAAGCGTTTCACAGCGTACTGGTAGCGTTGGTCGCGGATCTCGCCCGCCTTCTGATGGAGGACGACGGCCTGGTTGATGCCGTTCGCGCCATCGGCGGCAGCCCTCCCGATGGTCTTGCCTACCATTTTGGCAAAACCAAGCACGGGATTGGAATCATTGCTTTCTTCGGGTTCCGCCGCCTTCTCTCCGGGGCGCAGGGCCGCGAGAAGGTCATCGAACTCCATGCCATGCTCCCTTGCCCTTTCGAGGAACTTCCAGTAGTCCTCCTTGGAAGGCGGCTCGGTATTCACCGTGATGCAGGCGTGGTTCCCGCTCACGCCGATGTAGACGCCTTCCTCGTCGATGGCTTCGGGGTTGTCGAGCCGAATCGCGTCGATGTAGTCTCCGGTGCCTTCCGGCCAGCCGATGAAGACGACCTTCTGACTCGACGAGATGGCGGTCTGAGCGAACTGGTCCTCGTTGAAGATGGAGGCATCGACGCTGCCGTCGACGGGGCCGGTCGGACCAGCCTCTGTGTCATCGTTCTTTCCAATCATGTTGTAGAGAAGCTTGGAGAACTTGCCGGTGTTTCCGGCCTCGACAATAAGAAGCGATTCGGCGGTGTTGAACATCATGGGCAACCTATCTAGAGGAAATATATGGTTGAGACGATTATAACCCCGAGGTAAACAGCTATATTCAGCTGTCAACTTAATATCGAGAGGGTTTGCAAAGGCTACTCTCGCCCTACGCTGGGGGGCGTGGAGCTTTCAATATCAGACCACTGTCGGGTCTTTTCACTCCTGAATAGCACGCAAGCTCCTAAATGAAAATAATCGCAGGTAAAAGTGAGTGAAACGACAAAGAAAAAGTCTCCGTCCCAACGCGGGAACGGAGACTCGATGATCGTTTTTACCCACCGCCGTCGCTGGCGGCTTTGCCGTGACTCACGTACGAAACGAAACTCAGCGGTACAGTGCGGCACTCAAAAGTGCAGGTCAAATCCCTGTCAGCCTACTCCCACTCAATGACTAGAGCCCTGGTGTAATTGGCTGGATCACCGTTCCGGGAACCGGTATCGACCTACCTGTCCGCCAAGCTCCTTCTTCCGCTCCAGCCTAGTATCCGACTCGCGCCGCTATAAGCGAAAACCGAAGAGATGCGACTTAGCCAAGAAATTAAAGTTAGCCTTATCTTACTGCATGATTCGTGTGTTATAGTTAGATGGCTCTAACTGTTTGGGGGCGATAGCCATGCACGAACGCAAGGACTTCTGGGACAAGAATGCCGGTCGGTACGCCCGTTTCATGCGAAAGGACCGGGCGGCGTATGAGAAGATGTATGAGCTGATCAGGCCGGTGGTGAAAGCAAAAACCGTGCTGGAGGTTGCCACCGGCACGGGGCTTATCGCAAAGAGCATCGTGAATGTAGCGGCGCACATCGAGGCTACGGACGCTTCTGCAAAGATGATCCTTGAAGCAAAACGGGACAATCAATCCGCAAAGCTGCACTTTTCCGTACAAGATATGTTCCGCCTGCCCTATGCACAGAAGTCCTTCGAAGTGGTGATCGCGTCCAACGCGCTTCACATAGTGCCGCATCCGGAAAAGGCCCTGCAAGAAATCAGGCGGGTGCTGAAGGACGACGGCGTGCTCATCGCGCCAACCTTCACCCACGCGGGGAACTCGGTTCCCGGCAAGGCAAAAGCCTTTTTCATGAGTATGGCGGGATTCCCCCTCCATAGCAGGTGGACAAGCGAGGAATACCTGTGTTTCCAGCGTCAAAACGGCTGGTCGGTGTAGAAAAGCGCGGTGCTGAAGGCCTCGTTCCCGTTGACCTATGCGGAATGCACGAAATCGGAGGGGCCAGAAGTCGTTCTTTGAAAACACCCGCAAGCCCGTGGGCCTCGGCGGAAAACTTAAGGTTGCCATGATGAATCTGGGCCACAGCCCTGTGGCGCGGTGGGGACTTCGATTTCTACGACTTGCGCCAAATGCCAAGGTGCTGGATTGCGGCTGTGCTAGCGGCAATTATGACAGTTTTTATTCACTGAGGAAGAAACCTATAAAATGTAAAATTGAGAAAAACACCGTGCAGGAGACACTGATCCTCCCACTGTATTCCCGAAAGCTGTGTACGGAGCTGTACCCGAACCTTTACAGGGATGAAACAGCGGTTCGTCTGCTCGACCAGATCGACTACGACTTTTCAGAGGCAGAGAAAAACTCCCGCAGCCTGATGCAGCGTTTTGGTGCGCTGGAGGTGGCCATGCGGCAGGGCGATCTTGCTTTCGAGGTGCAGGATTACCTGAAAGGCCACCCCAATGCGGCGGTGGTCAATCTGGGCTGTGGGCTGGACAACACCGGCAGAACCTGCGACAACGGTAGATGCAAGATCTACAATCTGGACTTCCCGGATGTGATTGCCTTGCGGCAGCAGCTACTGCCCGCCGGGGATCGAGAACAAAATATCCCCTGCGACCTGAAAGACACCGCATGGTTTAGCAAAATCGATGCCTCCGGCGGGGCGGTGTTCTTTGCCTCCGGGGTGTTCTATTACTTTCTGACCCAGCAGGTCCGGGAACTGGTGCGGGGGATGGCGGGCGCTTTCCCCGGCAGTGTGTTGGTCTTTGATGCTGCCAATCGGACGGCGGTAATGATGATCGCAAAAACATGGCTTAAGACTGCAAAAATCAAGGATGTGGGGGCATATTTTGCGGTTTCGGATGCCGCCAAGGGAATCGGCACGTGGGACAGCCGTCTGCAGGTCACAAGTCGCGGCTATATGCTGGGCTACAACGATTTGAGGGACCCTTCCGTCAGCGGCTTTTTCCGGTTTCTCGCAAGGGTCGGTGACAACGGGACGAAAATGCAAATCGTGAAAATAAGATTCTAAGAGACAAAAATGAAGCGCGCTCACTTTGACGTTGAAGAAGACGGCTTTTACGGCGCATATTGGACGTGCAAGGGCACGGTCAATGCGTGCGCACCCAAATACCCGCGGGATTGATAATAGGGCGTTTAGCTGCATAATAGTTACTAGTTAGAAACCCTCGGGTTTGCGGGGCAGAATCGTGAAAGCGATTCTGCCCTATTTTTTTCCTCCGTCTGCCCCAAATCAAGTAGTTCGAAGATAGCCTGTAGGTGTCCTCATGGGCGCCTTTTATTTTCAGGGAGTCAGTCTCTCGTTCTTCGGTGGCAAACCGGCTGAGGCAAGCAAGCCCGCAAAGAGCCCCAAGCGACGCGCTCGCGAGGCGGCGAAAACCCTTAAGCGGCCCCCGGTGGGCGCCAAGGCGCGACAGACTCTCGCGGCACCGCGGGAGGCGATGGAGCGGGAGTCGGCTCAAGCAGGAGGC
>CAJMSV010000077.1 GCA_905216175.1 uncultured bacterium
CGACTGCGGGAAGCAGGCGTCGTCTGCAAACATGCGCTCGCAGGCCGCCTGCAGCTCGCTGTCCATCGCCGTATAGCTGCGGTAGCCGCCGCTGAGCAGCTCGTCCATCTCCACATCCAGCAGCCCGCACGCCTCCGTCAGCACGAGATCGACGCAGTAGCCGCGCTTCTCCCGGTTCTGCCCGTGGCGCAGCGCGACGGGCTCCGCCTTGGCCTCGGCGCAGGCCTGCGCGTCCAGATACCCGTACTCCTGCATCAGCGAGAGGATGAGGTTGCGCCGTTCGATGCTCGCCTCCATATCCAGGTGCGGCGCATAATTCGAGGGCGACTTGAGTATCCCGGCCAGCTGAGCCGCCTGCGCCACGCTGAGCTCGGACGCATGCACGCCGAAGTACCCGCGCGCCGCCGCCTCGATGCCGTAATAGCCGCCGCCAAAGTAGACGTAGTTGAGATACATCTCCAGTATCTCGTCCTTTTCATATCGCTGCTCGAGCTGATAGGCGAGCACCGCCTCGTCGATCTTGCGCTCCATGCGCTTTTCATCGGTGAGGTGGCTGAGTTTGATGAGCTGCTGGCTGATCGTGGACGCGCCCTGCACATAGGCGCCGGCCTTGAGGTCCGCCCAGGCCGCGCCGAAGATGCGGATGATGTCCACGCCGAAATGGTCGTAAAAGCGCGCGTCCTCGGCCGAGATGAACGCATAGCGCACCAGCGGCGGGATCTCCTCGATGCCGACCCAGATGCGGTCCTCCTCGGTGTGCAGCGTGGTGATCTCCGCGCCGTCCGCGTCGTACAGGATGAGCGATCGCTGCACGTCCAGGATCTTGGACATGTCGAGCTCGCCCCACGCGTCCAGCTGCAGCAGCCACGCCAGCGCGAACGAGCCTGCGGCGCCAAAGAGCAGAAACAGCGCCAGCAGCGTGCGGCGCAAGATCCTGCGCCGGCGCCTGCGCCGCTGCTGCCTGCTTTGCATTCGCTTCGTTCCCCGCATGGGGAATATTGTGGCCCGATGTGCCCGGAACGATACCGCAGCGCCGCGTCAACGGCGCTATAAATCCATTTTTTGCCCGGGGGTCAGCAGCAGCAGAACACGCGCCCGCAGCAGTTGCAGCAAAACAGCGTCGAGCAGTCGTCGCACAGCGTTCCGCCCGCCGCCCCGCCGTCCTCGGCGTAGGCGGCGCTGGTGCGGTGCAGCGCGGCGTAGGCGTTGCGGTATTCGCTGTTGCCCGGCTCCTGTTCATAGGCGTACCGGATGCAGGCGCGGGCCTTTTCATACCAGCCCTGCCTGAGATAGATGATCCCGTACAGATAGTGCCACTCCGCGTTGTGCAGGCGGACGCTGTCGAGGATTGCGGCGGCGGCGCCGAGGCTGTTGTGGCTGATGAGCGAGCGCACGCGCGCAAAGGCAGCCGCGTTCGGCCCCGCGTAGGGCGCGCTGCGCGCGGTGCGTTCCGGCCCGTAGGAAGCGGTGCGCTCCGCGCCGCCCCGCTCGCCGCCATGCTTGCCGATGAGCTCATAGGCGCGCGTTCCCGCCCGGTAGATGCACTCGTAGCCATAGAAGGCCCTCAGGATGGTATCGGCCTGAGCGGCGGCTGAGGTCATAAGCTCCTCGCGCTCTTTGAGGATACGGAGGGACTTCTGCCACTCCTCGGGATAGCTCATGCGGATCTCATCGAGGATGTTAAAGAAGACGTCGGCGTCGATAACCTTCATCTGGGCGTTCTTGCCGAACGGCGTCTTAGCCTCTTCGATGAGCCCCTCGAGCTCGTCGACAAGACTCACGATCCTGTCGCCAGGAAAATTCTCGCCCGGCATCCGGTCTCCTTTCATAGGTAACATATCATCGTGTTAGTTTACCACATGCCACCAGGCAATAAAAAACGTCACGAAAAGCGATGTTTGAGCGCTTCGACCACGTTGGGCGGCACAAACGTCGACACGTCGCTGCCAAGCGACGCGATTTGGCGCACCACCGAGCTCGAGATATAGCCGTACTGCGGAGCACTCATGACAAAGATGGACTCCAGCTCACTATCCAGGCGGTAGTTGAGGTCGGCCTGCTGCAGCTCATATTCAAAGTCGGTCATGGCGCGCAGACCCTTAACAACGGCACTTGCCCCCTGTTCACGTGCAAAGTCGACCAGCAGACCAGTGAAAGGCAGTACCTCGATACCGTCCAAATCGCCGAGGGCCTCGCGGGCCAGCGCCACGCGCTCGTCGAGCATAAAGGTGGTACCCACGCCGTTTTTACCCTGTGATCCGGCCACGGCGACGATCACGCTGGGAAAGATGCGGCGGGCACGGCGAATCACGTCGATATGGCCAAAGGTGATGGGATCGAAGGTGCCCGGGACGATTACGCGGTTGATGGTGTCATGCATGGGCGGTCTCCGATGGCACATCCTCGTCATTTTCGTTCTCGTCACCATGGTCGTTCTCGTCCCCGGCCACCCAGCACAGCAAGTCAACCGAGGTAATGCCGTAGCGCTTCTCCCGCACGGTCTCAACACCAGCTGGATGAGCGCCCGCATCGGATGCGGCATGCTCAAACAGGGCAAAGGCCCCGGGCGCCAGCAATCCCTGCTGGGAAAGATTCTGCAGCAGCCCCTCGACCGGCTCGGCACCAAAGGCGTACGGCGGATCGAGCAGGACCAGATCGAAGGGACCGCCCGGCACACGGCCGCGCGAGGCACTCGTCAGCACATCGCCGGTAACGATGCGCCAGCGCGAGCGGTCGCGGCACAACGACTCGATATTCTTGGTGATCAGACGGGCGGCATTGCGATCGATCTCGAACGTGGTGAGCGAGCGGGCGCCACGCGAGAGCATCTCGATTCCCAAGGCACCGGAGCCGCCAAAGGCATCCAGCACGCGGACCTCGTCCAAATCGAAATCGAACGCCGACATGACCATGGATGCACATGCCTCGCGCACGCGATCGGTCGTGGGACGGGTGACATCGCGCCCACGCGGCTCTTCGATCTTACGGCCGCGCCATTCACCGCCGATGATTCTCATCCTCCGCTGACCTCCTTAAAGATATGTCGATAACGCGTGGCGACTGCATCGCGCAAGGGACGCGTCGCCACGGAGTCAAGGTTGCAAGCATACCGCAAGAGCTCGACCGCGTCCAAATGGGCCCATTCGATAAGATCCTCATCGGCGTCCAGGTCCACAAAGCGCAGGGTCACGCCGCCGTGCTGGCGATAACCCAGGATCTCGCCCTCATGGCGCAGACGCAGGTCCATCTGGGCGAGCGTAAAGCCGTCCGAAGTCTTTTCGAGCGACTGGAGACGTTCTTGTGCCGCCGAGGCGCCGCCGTTGCCTTTGGAGTGCGTCATGACCAGGCAGGTGCCCGACACGCTGCCGCGACCCACACGACCGCGCAGCTGGTGCAGGGCCGCCAAGCCAAAGCGCTCACCGTTCTCGATGACCATGACGGTGGCGTTGGGCACGTCGACACCCACCTCGACCACCGTGGTCGATACGAGCACGTCGATCTCTCCGCGCTTGAAGGCAGCGATCACTCGGTCCTTCTCCCCCGCCGGCATGCGGCCGTGAAGGCGCTCGATGATAAGCCCCGGCAACGCAAGGCGCAGTCGGTCGAGCTCGGGTGCCGTATCGTGCAGCGGCACGGGCACGGTCACGCGGCCCTCGTCGTCGCGGGCAATACCGGGTACGTCTTCCAGCTCATCGGCCGAATCGCTCGGCTCAACAAGCGGGCAGATCACATAGGCCTGCTGGCCCTTTTCATGCGCCTCACGAATGGCGCCGTAGGCAAGGTCGCGGTTCGACTCGGTGAGCACGCGCGTCGTGACGCCCGCCCCCGGAACAGGTCGATGTCGAATGATGCTCGTGTCCAGGTCGCCATAGACCGAAAGCGCCAACGTGCGCGGAATCGGCGTCGCCGTCATAACGAGCAGGTCGGCACCCGGGCCCTTGGCACGCAGGGCATTGCGCTGGCCCACACCAAAGCGGTGCTGCTCGTCGATGACGACAAGCGACAGATGCTTAAACGCCACGTCATCCGAAAGGACCGCGTGGGTACCAAAGAGGACGTCGAGTTCGCCCGATTCCAACTGCGCATGGATCTGCTCGCGCTCGGCCGCCGGCGTGGCACCCGTCAGGAGCGCCCAGGACATGCCAGCCTGCGAGAGCAAGGGGCCGGTCTTGTCGGCATATTGGTGCGCCAGCACGCCCGTAGGCGCCATAACGCAGGACTGGGTGCCCGAATCGCCCGCGACGGCCAGTGCGCAGGCGGCGACAGCCGTCTTGCCGGTGCCGACGTCGCCCAGCAGCAGGCGGTTCATCACGCGCCCGCCATCGCACATGTCGTGCAGGATGTCTTGGAACGCGGCCTCTTGCTCGTCGCTCAGCGAAAACGGCAGGGCTTCCTTGAGCGCCGCCAGGTGCTCGCCCGCGGCGTGGGCGTAGGGAGCGACTTCGACCAAGCCGCCGTCGTTGCGCAAGCGCAGCGCCAGCTGCAGGTAGAGGCACTCCTCATAGGCAAGGCGACGTCGCGCGATATCCCGCTCGGCCATACTCGATGGAAAATGAATTGAGCGCAGCGCACGGGCATTGCTCATCAGGCGGCGCTTGGCGCGTAAGCGCGCGGGAATCGGGTCGAAGGGATTGCCGACGACCTCGAGCGCGCCGCTCACGATGCGGCGCATCCACGCCTGGCTCACGCCATCACTCACGTAATGGACCGGCAGAATGGTGCCCACGGCACGCCCGCCCTCGAGCTTTTCGAAATGCGGCGAGGCCATCTGCTTAAAGCCGTAGCCAAACTCGACCTTGCCCATCACAGCCAGTCGGTCGCCCTGCTTAAACTGCTGGGCAATCCATGGCTGACGGAAAAAGGCGACTTGCAGCACCCCCGTCTCGTCCACCAGCGAGACCTCGGTCACCTGCATACGCGGGCGGGGCTGCTTTTGGACGATACGGTCGACCGTGGCGACTATCGTGCACACGGTACCGATAGGAGCCATCTCGATGGACCAGGAGCGCGTAAAGTCGAGATATCGATGAGGGATATGGAGAAGGAGGTCCCCCACCGTCCGAATTCCCAGACGGCGAAGGGCCTCCTCACGTTTACCCGAAACATATTTGAGTCGCGCGATATCCTCGTCGAGCGCATTGCTCTGGGCAAAGCGCTCCGAGACGCGCGGCACGGAGCACAGCTCGGACATGGGCAGATGCCTACTCGATCGAGAAGATCACGGGATAGAGCGGCTGCTCGCCACGATGGGCGTCGATCTCCAGGTCGGGCTGAGCCTCCTCAATGGCGTCGACGATCTCCTGGAAGGCCTCATCGGACAGCTCCTCGCCGGCCAGAATCGTCAGCGCGTCGCCCTCCTCTTCCTCCTGCATGCGGTTGATGCAGTCGAGCGTGACCTGCTTCACATCGGAGCCGACCACGTCGATGGAGCCGGCGATGATACCCATGACATCACCGGAGTGAATCGGAGAGCCATCAGAGGCGCTGGAATCGCGAACGGCACGGGTGACTTCGCCATCGCGAACCTCGCTGATGGCGTCGACCATGGCGGCGACGGCGTCCTCGAGCTCGGAATCGGGCAGGATCGCGAACAGCGCGGAGAACGCCTGCGGGACGGTCTTGGTGGGAACGACGGCGACCTTCTTGTCGGTGCAGGCAGAGGCTGCGGCCTCGGCAGCCATGCGGATGTTGCCGTTATTGGGCAGGATGCTGCCCGCGGTCGCCTTGACCTGGTCCACCGCGCCCAGCAGGTCGGCGGTCGAGGGATGCATAGGCTGGCCACCGGACACGATCACGTCGACGCCGAGGGACTTGAGGATGTCGGCCTCGCCGGAACCGGCGGCAACGGCGACAACGCCCAGCGCCTTGGCGGGCTCGGCGGCCTTTTCCTGATCCTCGTGGATCTTGGCGGTACGGTCGTGGGCCTCCATCTCCATGTTGTGGATAAAGACCTCGTAGATCTGACCGAGCTGCAGCATGTGCTCAAGCACCAGGTTGGGGGTGTTGGAGTGCACGTGGATCTTGTAGTCGGGGTAGGCACCCACGAGCAGCTCGCAGTCGCCCATGGAGCCCAGAAACTTAAGGCACTCGTCCTCATCAAAGGGAGCGTCGGCCTTAAAGAGGAACTCGTTGCAGTAGCGGAACTCAGAGCCCTCCCAATCGTCGTTGGCCTCGATCTCAACGCGACCAAGGGCCGCGTCGCGGGCAGAGCCGGCGGAGTCAAACGTAGCGGAGAAATCCTCGACAACGGTGCTGCGACCAAGCGCGGCGGCAACAAAGTTCTCAAGGAAGATGGCAAAGCCAAAGGCACCGGAGTCGACCACGCCGTTCTCCTTCAGAACGGGCAGCAGGTCGGGCGTGCGGGCGACGGACTGATAGGCCTCGACGACGATGGCATCGAGTGCGTCCTCGGCCGAGAACTTCTTCTTTTCGCACTCGTCGGCCTTGGTCGAGACATCGCGCAGCACCGTGAGAATCGTGCCCTCGATGGGCTTGCGGACGGCCTGGAAGGCGACCTTGACGGCGCGACGGAAGGCGAAGGCGATGTTGGCGGACGTAATGGGCTCGTCGGCAGAGACGAGACCCTCGGCCACGCCGCGCAGGATCTGCGAGGTGATGACGCCGGAGTTGCCGCGGGCACCCATCAGGGAGCCGTGGGTGATGGCGCCGGCAATGGCCTCCATGTCGGCATCGGCGGGAAGGGCGGAAAGCTCCTTGGTCACCGAGGCGAGCGTGAGCGACATGTTGGTGCCGGTGTCGCCGTCGGGTACGGGGAAGACGTTGAGCTTGTTGATCTCCTCGGCCTTGTCGGAAACGGCAGCCGCAGCGATCGGAAAACAGGTGCGAATGGTCTTTGCAATCATGGGTATTTGAATCTCCGTTTTCGGATGCTAGTTCAGACGGCTCTTGAGCGCGTCGATGTGGATGCCGATCTTAAGGCTGGCGGGATCGATCTGGGCGATCTCCTGCAGGGTGAAGGCAACGGAGCTCGAAAGATTGTGGCAGACGGACTTCATGTTGACGCCGTTCTCGAGCACGACGTGAAGATCGACCGTAAGGCCGTTCTCGTCGGCGGAGACAAGCACGCCCTTGCGGAGGCGCTGACCGGCAAGCAGGCGCACGCTCTCGGCGCCCTGGAGCTGTTCGGCCATACCGACGACGCCATAGCACGTCATCGCGGCATAACCGGCAATATCGGCAATAACGTCGTTCGAGACGCTCAGGCTGCCGTTAATGGTCTCAGACACAAGAATCTCCTTATCTGGTGCTCACGGCACCATCTCGTGGGAGCAATCATTGGAATATTCTACAACGACCGAGCCATGTTGAGGTGATGGGTCGCGGGATTACATCCTCGACACGAAATGTTGATATGGCAACGTTCGTGCCAGGTGATCGCGGCATGAAAAAACCCGCCGCATAAGCGACGGGTTTTACAACCTGGCTCCCCGGGTAGGACTCGAACCTACAACAGCGCGGTTAACAGCCGCGTGCTCTACCATTGAGCTACCGAGGAATAGGTACGTGCTCTCAAGCAACGAAGTTTATTATACGGACGAATCAGCTCAGGGCAAGAACTTTTTTGAGAATTTTTCCGACCTAGTCATTGGAGACGTCCCCGATGACTACATGAAAGCGCCCTCAAGCGGATGTGCTTGAGGGCGCTTCTTGCTTGACTAGCTTTCGATGTAGTCCTTCAGCTTGCTGGAACGGCTGGGGTGACGAAGCTTGGCCAGGGTCTTGGACTCGATCTGGCGGATGCGCTCGCGCGTAACGCCAAACTCACGGCCGACTTCCTCGAGCGTACGGGGATGTCCGTCGACAAGGCCAAAGCGCAGCTCGATAACCTTGCGCTCACGATCGGCAAGCGAGTCGAGCACCTGGGTGAGCTGCTCCTGCAGCATGGAGAAGCTGGCGGCATCGGGCGGAACGATAGCCTGGGAGTCCTCGATGAAGTCGCCCAGCTGGGAATCCTCTTCCTCGCCGATAGGGGTCTCCAGCGACACGGGCTCCTGCGAGATCTTCTGGATCTCGCGGACGCGGTCGGCACTCATGTCCATCTCGGCACCGATCTCCTCGGGGGTCGGGTCGCGACCCAGGTCCTGGAGAAGCTGACGCTGCACGCGGACGAGCTTGTTGATGGTCTCGACCATGTGCACGGGAATACGGATGGTACGGGCCTGGTCGGCGATAGCACGCGTGATGGCCTGACGGATCCACCACGTGGCGTAGGTGGAGAACTTAACGCCCTACTGGTAGTCGAACTTCTCGACGGCGCGG
>CAJMSV010000078.1 GCA_905216175.1 uncultured bacterium
GGCAGGGGGCCGCGCAAGTTTGCGTTCCCGCGCCGCAACCGCGTGATCGCCGCGCTGTCGCAGGCGCGCTTTGTATCGGAGGCCGGCATGCCCTCAGGCACGTTCTCGACGGCTGAGGCCGCTATGGACTTGGGAAGAGAGCTACTTGCAGTGCCGGGCTCTATCCTTTCGCCCGAGTCGCGCGGTACCAACTATCTTATCGCCAACGGCGCCTGCTGCATTGTCGATGAGGAATCCATCGAGATGGCTATTTCTCGCATATACGGCACCCTGCGCTACTCGCGCCCTGATGCGCCCGGTATCGCCGACCTTGATGCCACGCAGCAGGCCGTGATGCATGCGCTTATCGCCTCGCCGCTCAAGGTCGATGACATCGCCACGCTCGTCTCCCTCGATGCCGTCGGCGTACTCAAGCTCCTGGGCTCGCTCGAGCTCGAGGGCCTCATCGAACGCATGATGGATGGAAGGTATGCGCCCTCCAAGTTTGCCCTTCACGCCCAGACGCCCTTCGGTCACAATGGAAAACGTGTCAATTAGAAAGGTGTTTGCAGATGCTGTTTGATCAGGTGACGGTTATCGGTGGCGGTCTGGCGGGATCGGAATGTGCGATTCAGCTGGCAGATCGCGGGTTCGCCGTAAAGCTGTGCGAGATGCGCCCGCAGGTGAGCTCTCCTGCCCACCATACCGATCACTTGGCGGAGCTCGTCTGCTCCAATTCGTTTAAGTCGACCCGTCCCGATTCCGCCGCCGGCCTGCTGAAGGCCGAGCTCGAGCGTATGGGCTCGGTGCTGCTCGACTGCGCTCATCGCGCGGCCGTTCCCGCCGGCGGCGCCCTGGCGGTCGACCGCGTCAAGTTTTCCGAGCTCGTCGAGTCCGAGGTTGCCGCCCGCCCCATTATCGAGGTTGTCCACGGCGAGGTCACCCAGATTCCCGAGGGTCATGTGGTTATCGCCGCTGGTCCCCTGTGCTCGCCGGCGGTGAGCGAGGAGGTCATGAAGCTTGTCGGTGGTGACGCCCTGGCGTTCTTTGACGCGGCCGCCCCGATTGTCGATGCCTCGACGCTCGATATGGACGTGCTGTTCTCGCAGTCGCGCTACGAGGAGCAGGGGAGTGGCGACTATCTTAATGCCCCGCTCAACAAGGAAGAGTACGAGGCCTTTATCGAGGCGCTCACCACGGCCGCTCGCGTGGTACTCAAGGATTTTGAGGGCGGGGACCTGTTCCAGGCCTGCCAGCCTGCCGAGGAGGTTGCGCGCACGGGCAAGGATGCCATCCGTTTTGGTGCCATGAAGCCCGTCGGGCTCACCGACCCGCGCACTGGTCGCCGTCCCTGGGCGGCGATTCAGCTGCGCGCCGAGAACAAGGAGAAGACCGCCTATAACCTGGTTGGCTTCCAGACCAATTTGACCTTCGGCGAACAGAAGCGCGTGTTCCATATGGTTCCCGGCCTGGAGAACGCCGAGTTCTTCCGCTACGGCGTCATGCACCGCAACACCTTTGTCGATGCGCCGCACGTGCTCGATGGCACCTTTGCCGTTCCCGGCACGAGCGTGCGCCTTGCCGGACAGATTACCGGTACCGAGGGGTACATGGAGGCCGTGGCGACGGGTCTGCTCGCCGCGCTCAACACCTATGCCGAGGCTATCGGTGTCGCGGGCGTCGAGCTGCCGCGCGTGGGCGCCCTGGGCGCGCTCGTGGGGTATGCGACCGATCCGGCTACGGTGGGCTACCAGCCCATGCACGTCAACTTTGGCCTTGTTCCGCCGCTCGAGGACGATAAGCGTCGCAGCAAGCGCGATCGTTACCAGGCCTACGCTGATCGCGCCCTCAAGGCCCTGGATGCCTATCTGGAATCGCGCTCCGATCTGTTTGGAGGCGAGAGGTCATAGCCTTTGACCTGTACGATGCCGTCGACTCGTTCATTGCCTACATTGCACGCGTCGAAGGGCTCGCCCCCAATACGGTAACCGCCTACGCCTCGCGGCTCGAGCGCTTTGCCGCGTGGTGCGAACGCGAGGACGTTGACGCTCGCGCCGCCGACGTGCGGACCGTTCGCTCCTATTTGGCCGAGCTGTCGCGTGGCCAGGTGGCGGCTCGGACCCTTGCGGCACATCTGTCTGCCATACGCTCGCTCTATCGGTGGATGGCTGCCGAGGGAATCGTCGAGGGCGATGCGGTCTCGGCGATATCCTCGCCCAAACTGCCGCGCGATCTTCCCGGCGTGCTGACGACCCGGCAAGTCGAGTCGTTGCTCAAGACCCCGGACACCTCGACGCCTGCGGGGCTGCGCGATGGGGCGATGCTCGAGCTGCTCTATGCCTCCGGCGCGCGAATCTCGGAGCTCGCGGCGCTCAACGTGGAGTCTATTGGTTGGTCCGAGCGAACGCTGCGACTTTGGGGCAAGGGGAGCAAGGAGCGTATCGTGCCCCTGTATCGACGCGCTCTCGAGGCGACCCGTCGCTATATTGAGGAAGGAAGGCCGCAGCTCCTTGCGCAGGCAAAGCGTAGCGACGGTGCGAACGGCGTTCATCCGCTGTTTATCTCGGCGCGCGGAAACCGAATGAGTGCCGCCATGCTCAGGAGGCGGTTCCACATGCTTGCGGCACTTGCCGGCATTCCTGCCGACATCGCCCCGCATGCGATGCGCCACACCTTTGCGACCGACCTGCTCGAGGGCGGTGCGGATCTGCGCTCGGTTCAGGAGCTGCTGGGGCATGCGAGCTTGTCCACGACGCAGAGTTATACGCATCTCACGCCCGACCGACTCAAACGCGCCGTGAGGCAGGCCCACCCCCGCGGCGAGTAGGAGAAGGGTGCTCTTCCCGCACCGAGGTGTGTGGTTTTGATTGCGGGTTGGCAGGAAGAGGCAATCCTGCTATCATTCATCGGGTTGCTTCACCGCAACATGTTTTTATCACGCACGCGCGGCTACTTCATACCGTGGTGCCCGGGCCTTGGTAGCACATGTCCGGGTTGGTTATGGAGGATGACCCCGCGCGGAGGCAAACCACAGGAGGTTTAACATGGCTACCAAGATTAATATCCGCACCCTGCTCGAGGCCGGCTGCCACTTCGGTCACCAGACCCGTCGCTGGAACCCCAAGATGAAGCCGTTCATCTTCGGTGAGCGCAACGGCATCTACATCCTCGACCTCAAGCAGACCTTCCTTGACGCCGACCAGGCCTACACCTTTGTCAAGAACGTTGCCAAGGGCGGCAACGTGCTGTTCGTCGGCACCAAGAAGCAGGCTCAGGAGGCCGTTAAGAACGCCGCCGCGCGCGCCAACATGCCTTACATCAACCAGCGTTGGCTCGGCGGTATGCTGACCAACTTCGTCACCATCCGCTCCCGCATCAACCGCATGGAGGAGCTCGAGGCCATGGTCGAGGACGGCCGCATGGCAGTGCTCCCCAAGAAGGAGCAGGCTGTTCTCGGCACGGAGCTCACCAAGCTCCAGACCAACCTCGGTGGTGCCCGCGACATGAAGGGTCTGCCCCAGGCTCTCTTCGTCATCGACACCAAGCGCGAGGAGAACGCCATCAAGGAGGCCCAGCGCCTGAACATCCCCGTCGTCGCTCTGATCGACACCAACTCCGATCCCGACGAGGTCGAGTACGGCATCCCCTGCAACGATGACGCTATCTCCGCTGTCACCCTTATGTGCGAGCTCATGGCTGACGCCTGCCTCGCTGGCTCCGGCAAGGAGCAGGTCTCCGAGGCCGAGATGGCCGCTGAGCCCAAGGCCGAGTAAATCAGTCTTAGTTAATTCTTTTTCATCTCTTTGAAAGGAACCACAATGGCCCAGATTACCGCCGCTATGGTCAAGCAGCTCCGCGAGATGACCGACTCCCCGATGATGGAGTGCAAGAAGGCTCTCGTCGAGGCTGACGGCGACATGGACGCCGCTGTCGACGTTCTGCGTAAGAACGGCCTTGCCAAGGCTGCCAAGAAGGCTGGCCGTGAGACCAACGAGGGCGCTGTCGCCGCGTTCGTCTCCGAGGATGGCAAGACCGGCGCTCTGCTCGAGCTCTCCTGCGAGACCGACTTCGTTGGCTCCAACGCCAAGTTCACCGGCTTTGCTTCCAAGGTCGCTGAGGTTGTCGCTACCACCGAGCCGGCCGATGTTGACGCTCTGCTCGAGAAGCCGATGGGCGAGGAGACCGTTTCCTCCGAGCTCACCGAGATGATTCACATCATGGGCGAGAACATGAAGATCTCCCGCTTCGCTGCCCGCAAGGCTGAGAACGGCGCTCTCGCTTCTTACATCCACATGGGTGGTAAGATCGGCGTCCTCGTCGAGTTTGCTTTCGAGAAGGCCGAGACCGCTCAGGCTGAGTCCTTCAAGACCTTCGCTCACGACGTTGCCCTTCAGGTTGCCGCCGTCGCCCCGATCTGCGCTACCCGCGATCAGGTTCCGGCCGAGACCGTCGAGCACGAGAAGCAGATCTACATGGCTCAGGCTGCCGAGTCCGGCAAGCCCGAGGCCATTCAGGAGAAGATGGCTGTCGGCCGTCTGGAGAAGTTCTACAAGCAGTCCGTGCTCACCGAGCAGGAGTTCATCAAGGACAGCTCCCTCACCATCAAGAAGTACGCTGAGCAGGTCTCCAAGGAGCTCGGCGACACCATTACCGTCGTTGCCTTTGACCGTCTGGTCCGTGGCGAGTAAATAAGCTCTTGTAGCTGGTAATGAGCAGGCTGTGGGTTTTACTCACAGCCTGCTTTTTCATGGCTCTTCTTAGAGCCTTTGATAGAATGTTGAGAGTTCAATCTATAGGAGGATCGCTTTGTCCGACATCCGATATAAACGCGTGCTTCTTAAGCTTTCTGGCGAAGCACTGATGGGCGACGGCCAATATGGCATCGACCCCAAGGTTACCGACCATCTTGCCAAGCAGGTCAAGGAGCTGCTCGCCGTTGGTCATGAGGTCGGCGTCGTTGTCGGCGGCGGCAATATTTTCCGCGGCATGGCCGGCGCTGCCGGTGGCATGGAGCGTGCTCAGGCCGACTACATGGGCATGCTGGCAACCGTTATGAACGCGCTCGCCCTGCAGGATGCCTTCGAGCATAACGATGTTCCCTGCCGCGTGATGAGCGCTATCCAGATGAACGAGATCTGCGAGCCCTATATTCGCCGTCGCGCCATCAACCACCTTTCCAAGGGCAACGTCGTTATTTTTGCCGCCGGTTCGGGCAATCCGTACTTTACGACCGACACCGCCGCTGCTCTTCGTGCGTGCGAGATCGGCGCCGAGATTCTGATTAAAGCCACCAAGGTTGACGGCATCTACGACAAGGATCCCGTCAAGTGCGCCGATGCCGTTCGTTTTGACAAGATTACCTATCACGAGGTGCTCGTCCGCGGCCTGCAGGTTATGGATTCCACGGCTACGGCTCTGTGCCAGGATAACCGTATGCCGATTTTGGTCCTCAACATCGATGGCGAGGACACCGTCAAGCGCGCGCTTTCGGGTGAGCCCGTCGGCACGCTCGTCTATCAGGAGGATTAAGCATGGCAGAGAACATCACCGCCCATATGGACAAGTCGCTCGAGTCCCTCAAG
The DNA here is from genome assembly GCA_905216175.1 of uncultured bacterium. GTDB lineage: Bacteria > Actinomycetota > Coriobacteriia > Coriobacteriales > Coriobacteriaceae > Collinsella. The sequence continues at coordinate 5,562 of CAJMSV010000078.1, forward strand.
CATAACTTCTCCAAGGTTCGTACCGGCCGCGCCAACGCTAACATTCTGTCCGACATCACCGTCGATTATTACGGTGTTCCCACGCCGGTCACGCAGGTTGCCGCCGTCAAGACCCCCGAGGCCCACATGCTGCTCATCGAGCCGTGGGACAAGGCACTCATCAACGCTATCGTCAAGGCCATCGGCGCTTCCGATCTGGGTATTACCCCCAACTCCGATGGCACCGTCGTTCGTCTGCCGTTCCCGGCTCCCACCGAGGAGCGCCGTCGCGAGCTCGTCAAGGAGTGCCGCGAGTACGCCGAGCAGGCCAAGGTGTCTATCCGTAACATCCGTCGCGACTTCAACAACAAGCTCGAGCGCGATGAGGAGCTCACCGAGGACGATGTCCGTCGCGAGCAGGCCAAGGTCCAGAAGCACACCGATGAGTATGTCGCCAAGGTCGAGGAGCTTCTGAAGGAAAAAGAAGCCGAGGTCATGGAGATCTAAGGTGCAATACGACGAGCATAAACTGGTCGAGTACTTTGCCGACGCCCCTGCGGGCGTCGGTTTTTCCGACCTTGACCTCAATAACATTCCGCACCATATCTCGTGCATCATGGACGGCAACGGTCGTTGGGCCACGTCGCGCGGTCTTGCACGCACTGAGGGCCACAAGGCGGGTATCGTCTCCCTTCGCGAGATTATTACCGCCTGCGTGCGTCTGGGCGTCGACGTGCTTTCGGCCTATGCGTTTTCTACCGAAAACTGGAACCGCCCGCAGCATGAGGTCAACGTCTTGATGCACCTGTTTGCCAAGACGTTTATCGACGAGTTGCCGCTTCTGAAGCGCGAAAACGTGCGCGTTGTCTTTTTGGGTGACATTTCCGCGCTGCCCAAGAAGACCCGCGACGTTTTTGAACGCAGTCTTGCCGAGTGCGCTAATCACACCGGCATGACGCTGGCGCTTGCTGTCAACTACGGCGCGCGTGCCGAGATTACCCGCGCTGTCCGTCAGATCGCACTCGACGCTGCCGCCGGTAAGATCGATCCTGCCGCAATTGATGACGACATGGTGGCTTCCCACCTCTATACCGCCGGCCTTCCCGATCCTGAGCTTGTGATTCGCACTTCTGGTGAGCTGCGCCTTTCGAACTATCTGCTGTGGCAGGTGGCTTATTCCGAATTCTACGTCACCGATACCTATTGGCCCGACTTTGATCGTTGGGGCCTTGTCGACGCCATTTTGGCCTATCAGGGCCGTGACCGTAGGTTTGGTGGTCTGAGCAAGACCGAGGAGGCTTAATCGTGTCCGATCGTCCCAAGGCAACTGCTCCCAAGACATCTGAGCGCAAGGCTGTCGCTGCGGGAGCGCCCGCAGCGAAGAATGGCACCGGTTCGTGGCTTGCGGGCTTTATTACCCGTGCCGCCGCTGGTATCGTATACGCAGTTGTCTTTATCCTGTGCCTGGGTTTGGGGATCGTGCCCACGGCCAGCTTTGTTTCTGTCATGAGCGGTCTGTGCTGCTATGAGTTTTTCCGTATGACGAGGCTCGATGGCAAGATGGCTAACGAGCGCATGGGTATCGCTGCCGCCGTACTCTTTCCGCTGTCGGCGTTGGGCGATTCGATGTTGCTGAATGCCCTGCTTTTTGCCCTGATGCTCGCTGTGGGCATTTGGTATGTCTGGTCGCCGCGTACCCGCATCTCTGATGTGGCCGTGACGCTCATGGGTCCCATCTACACTGGCTTTATGCTGTCGGCTATCGTGCTGCTGCGCGATGCCGTGCCCGGTTTTGCCGGCGCCCTGCTTTCAGTGGGCGTTTGCGCGTCCCTTTGGGTCTCCGATTCGTTTGCCTACATCGTGGGCAGCCGTATCGGCAAGCACAAGATGGTTCCCAAGATCTCTCCTAAAAAGAGCTGGGAGGGGTTTGTCGGCGGCATTCTGGGCTCGGTATTGATTTGGCTCATCCTGTGGGCGACGCACTTCTACAAACTCAGCCTGCCCTATGCGCTGCTGTGCGGCTTGGTCGTGTCCATCCTGGGCGTTATCGGCGACCTCATTGAGTCGCGCATCAAGCGTGGCGTGGGCGTCAAGGATTCCGGCAACCTTATCCCGGGCCATGGCGGTATGCTCGACCGTAGCGACTCGCTTATCTTTGGCTGCATTACCGCGCAGCTGCTTTTGATGATCGGGGGCGTGCTGTAATGTCATTCCAGACGACGTATGGCTCCGATGGACGCCTTCGTGTTGCCATCCTGGGTTGTACGGGCTCTATCGGCACGCAGGCACTCGATGTGTGCCGTCAGCATGCCGATCGACTGCAGGTAACGGCGCTGTCCGTTAATTCCAGCACCTCGGAGCTCGTTGCCGCCGCCCGTGAGTTCTCGGTTCCGGCCGTTGCCGTGGCCGATGCCGCTCATGGCGATGACGCCGTGCTGCAGGAACTGCCCGAGGACACGGAGCTCGGTGTTGGTGCGCAGGCGGTTTGTGAGCTTGCACGTCGTGATGATGTTGACTGTGTACTTGTTGCTATTGTGGGTGCTGCCGGGCTCGAAGCGAGCCATGCGGCCCTGACCTCGAACAAGCGTCTTGCACTTGCTAACAAGGAGACCCTCCTTCTCGGTGAAAACCAGCTCATGCCGATGGCGCAGCCGGGACAGCATATACCAGTCGACTCCGCGCATACCGCCATCAAT
>CAJMSV010000079.1 GCA_905216175.1 uncultured bacterium
CGCGCCCCCAGCCAATGCCTGCCAGAACTCCAGCACATCCTCGCGGGAGCGGATTTCCATTTCCGCGGTGATGCGCCCATAAACGCGGTGGCTGATGCTGATATTTTTCACCCGGCCGCCGTGGTCCACAATCAGGTTCAACTCCTGCTCGGCCTGCTCCGGGGTATGGCGGACCTTAAACTCCCGCAGGCAGCCGGTTTCCTGCTGCTGCAGGATATAACCGCGGTTGGTGGAGATGATATTGGGCCGGGATGCCCGGATCACGGCAAGGTCCTGCACGATCACCTGGCGGCTGCCCCCAACCCGCGCGGCCAGGTCCTTGGCGGCAATGGGGGCATCGGCCTGGTTAAGCAGGGCCAAGATTTCTTCCCGGCGCTGTGCGGTCGTCATACGGGTGCCCCCTTTCCCATCAGGCTGTCCAGTTCTGCATCGTTCATGGCGTTTGCTACTTCCTTTCGCATGGGTTCTGTAAACAGTATAGCACCTGCCGCGCACCGGTGCAAACGGATGGCGAAAATTCCCGGCAAGCGGCTTGACAGGGTTCTTATATAGTGATATATTTATCTCACAAAGATACAAATATATCACACAAGAGGTTCTTGCCATGAAACACTCCACCTTGAAGAACATTGTTCTGCCCGGCATTTTCTGCGCTGCCTGTTTGGGGGCTTCGGTTTGGTACAGCGTTGTTTTTAATCATTCCCGGCTGATTGCTCCCACGGATTTTTCCACTTACGTTTTCCGGGTGCAGGACCTGCCGCTGATGCTTGCCTGTATTTTGTGCGCTGCTTACTTGATTTGGCTGTTTGTGCGCGGTTTTCAGCATGCGCAACAGCAAAAAAGCTCCACCACCACCCGCACCATTGGTCCGCGGTTTGGTTTTTTGGGGCTGCTGGGCTTTTTAGGCTTACTGGGCTTCTGGGTCTACCCGCAGACCGGGGAAGTTTTTCCCTTTGCGTTCTTTTTGTTCTTTGGCTTTTTCGGGTTCTTTTTTGAGGGCAAAATGTCCCACACGCTGATGGACGAGCGCTACACCGAAAACCGCGCCAAAGCGCAGCTGACGGCTGCAAAAACGGCGTTGAGCATTATTTTTGTGGCGGTCATTCTGCTGGCCCAGGGCCGCGGCGGGGACGCGGTGCTGATTGCGCTGTTGATCGTGCTTTCCCTCACGCTGGCGCTCTACCTGTTTTTGAGCGAGTACCTGCTGTACCGCTATGACCACGATGACCTGCCCGCAGAAGATTTTGACGAAAGCGAGGACTGACCCATGCCGGACTTTACCTGCAGGCTGAAGCAGTTCCGCCTTGCCAAAGGGCTGACACAGGAGCAGCTGGCCAGCGCCGTGGGCGTGCGGCGCGAAACCATTATGCGGCTGGAAAAGGCGCAGTACAACCCTTCCCTGAAGCTGGCCGTGGATATCTCCCGCACAGTAGAAGCACCGATCGAGGAGATTTTTATTTTTGAGTAAAGCCGTTACTACCATTCACTCCCTTAAGTTATGGAAGGAGAATCTTTATGATTACTTACAGTGAAAATAATTGGCTACACGATGTACAAGATTGCGTAAATGAACTTTCTTCCAACGATTTCACACTTGACGATGTATATCAATTTGAATCTCGCTTAGCCACTCTGCATCCCGATAATCACAATGTTCGGGCAAAAATTCGTCAGCAGCTTCAAGTGTTGCGAGATATGGGATATATTAAATTTCTTGACCGCGGTCATTATCAGAAATGCCTTTGAAAAGGATATCAAACAGTTTTCATAACACTATAATTACCACATAACAAACACCGGACCGCATGTAATATTGCATGCGGCCCGGTGTGTTATTTCAGGCTATATTCTGTTTGAAGCGTGGGGGGGAAAAATCAAACCACGCCCTGGCTCATCATAGCGCTGGCGATCTTCTCGAAGCCTGCGATGTTGGCACCGGCAACCAGGTTGCCCTTCATGCCGTAACGCTCGGCTGCATCGGCAGCGTTCTTGTAGATGTTGACCATGATGTTGTGCAGGCGCTCGTCAACCTCTTCAAAGGTCCAGGAGAGGCGCAGGCTGTTCTGGCTCATTTCCAGGCCGGAAGTAGCAACGCCGCCGGCGTTGGCTGCCTTAGCGGGAGCGAACAGGATACCGTGGCTCTGCAGGTAAGCGATTGCTTCCGGGGTAGAAGGCATGTTAGCACCTTCAGCAACAGCGTAGCAGCCGTTGGCAACCAGTGCCTCGGCACCTTCCAGCTGCAGCTCGTTCTGGGTTGCGCAGGGCAGAGCGATATCGCAGGGAACAGTCCAGATGCCCTTGCTGCCCTCAACGTACTTAGCGGTGGGAACGTAATCCAGGTAAGTCTTGATGCGGGCACGCTTGACTTCCTTGATTTCCTTGATGACCTTGTAGTCAATGCCGTTCTCGTCCACGATGTAGCCGTTGGAGTCGCTCATGGCGATAACCTTGCCGCCCATCTGGGTAGCTTTCTGGTTTGCATAGGTAGCAACATTGCCGGAGCCGGAGATGACCACACGCTGGCCCTCAAAGCTCTTGCCAGCATCAGCCAGCATTTCCTTGGCAAAGTAGCACAGGCCGTAGCCGGTAGCCTCGGTACGGGCGAGCGAACCGCCAAAGGAGAGGCCCTTGCCGGTAAGGACGCCGGTCCACTCGTTGGTCAGGCGCTTGTACTGACCGAACAGGTAGGCAACCTCGCGGCCGCCAACGCCCAGGTCGCCGGCGGGAACGTCGGTGTTGGGGCCGATGTGGCGATAGAGCTCGGTCATGAAGGACTGGCAGAAGTGCATGATCTCGTTGTTGGACTTGCCCTTGGGGTCAAAGTCGGAACCGCCCTTGCCGCCACCCATGGGAAGGGTGGTCAGGCTGTTCTTGAGGATCTGCTCCCGGCCCAGGAGCTTGAGCATACCCAGGGTGACCGTCGGGTTAAAGCGCAGGCCGCCCTTGTAAGGTCCAATGGCAGAGTTGAACTCGACGCGATAGCCGCGGTTGACCTGAACCTTGCCCTGGTCGTCGACCCAGGGAACACGGAACATGACGATGCGCTCGGGCTCGACGAGGCGCTCCAGCAGGGCGGCCTCCTCGTACTCGGGGTGGGCGTCGAGCGCCGGCTGGATGGTGCCGAGGATCTCGGTCGCGGCCTGGATGAACTCAGGCTGCTCGGGATAGCGGGCCTTGAGCTCTTCGAGAACTTTCTGCGTGTAGCTCATGCTTCCTCCAATGATGGGAAACGAAAATGTTGGTCGCGGCACCCCATGCGCCGCGAGCTTTATCGTGTATGGATAATATCGCACTGTTGCGGCAAAGTTTCGCATAAGCCGACGAGCAGATGTTTCATTTTGATTACGATGCAGGTAGAAGCGTTTTTGAGTGCCTGACGTGCGAAACCTGTGTTTCAAACCTGTTTCGTCCACGTGTTCCAAACCACCACAAAGGTGCCTGTCCCCAATGTGGTGGTGTGGTGGTTAGAGGATGAGTTGATGGTAGTCGGCAGGGGTTATGCGGCCCTCGGTGGCAGCGCGGAAGGCGGCGAGCGCATCGCCCGAGAACGGCATGGCCCAGCACAGCCCGCAGCCGGCGGTAATGGAGCCGGGCAAAGGCATAATGCGCCCGGGCACGCCGGCATCCAGGCACAGCTGCTCGCATTCCATCACATCGAAGGTGCTATCGAACGAAACGATGATCTTGCGTTCATGGTCGAGAGCATCACCGGACGGGCCTTCGCGGTGTGCATCACGATACGCCGCGGCAGCAGCCTCCTCTTCCGCGGTATGTCCACAGCCACCGCAACCGCATTTACAGGGTTCGGACCCATCGCAAGTGCAAGGTTCTCCCGTGTCGGGACAAATATCGTGAGACATGGCAACTCCAATCGTCTAGGCGAGCAACTCGGCCGCCGCAAACTCCTCGGGCGTATTGACGTTCTCGAAGCAGAGCGTCGAGCCTGCGACCTTAACGATCTGCGGCTCATCCATATAACCGGCCTGAACGCGATTGATCAGGCAGCGAATGCGCTGTCGATCGCAGGAGAGCAGCTCTTGGGCAACCGGCGCACACGCGTCACGGCGCCAGACGGCGCAAAGCGGCTCAATCCCCCGCTCCTCGCGCGGCACGCACACGTCGAGCGCCCCGGCCTCGACACAGCCGGCAAGGGCACCGATTAGCTCCGAAGAGACAAACGGCATATCACAGGCGACGATAGCCACGAGAGGCAGCCGGGCCGCAGTCAGCGAACTCGCGATGCCGCGCATGGCGCCCGCCGGCCCCTCAAGGTCCGGCACTATTCGCGGCACCATGCCGCCAAACGCGCACTCCTCAAGGTAGGCAAGCTCGCTGGGACGCGAAGTCGTCACGACTAACTCGCCGGCAACTGGCGCCAGCCGACCCAGAACGCGCTCGATGAGCGGCTCGCCGCAAAACGCCATGCGAGCCTTATCGCAGCCCATGCGCGAGGACAGCCCGCCCGCTTGGACGACACAAGAAAGATCGGCACGTCTTACGGTAGTCATACGGCAAAACACCTCCATCGGCATGCTCGAAACCCGGTGCACGAAGCTAAATACAGCCACCGAAATAGCAGCGCTACGAAAAGCTCGTACAAAAACAAAACAGCGCCTTTGCGGCACGCAGCAAGACCGCGAGCACAAAAGCGCTGGTAGCGTATGGCGGGAACGTATGTGAATCGAACACATCCAAGACGTTTTGCACGCCTCGCAACGGTTTTGAGGACCGCGGAGCCCACCGGAGCCCATCCGTTCCCAAGTGCGGCGGTATTTTACCAAACCGAAACGGCTCCATCCCAAAAAGACGAACAAGAAGTTGCGGTGGAATAGTTCCTGTATTTGCTGCCAAAGCCTCCAAATAGGAACTATTTCACTGCAACTAAGGAGGCGGGGGCGGGTGCCCGGCCTAGCGCAGGGAGCGCAGGCCGCCGGCTTCCTTGTCGAGCACCGTGAAGCGCACGGCATCTAGGTGCTCCAAGATGCTGATGGCACGCTTGCGCGATACGCCCAGAGCCTCGCGCAGTACGCTCGTGGTGGCAGCGCCGCCGGCTACCTCAATGGCGGCGGCGACGAGCTCGCGCGCATGGGCCTCGGCGGCAGCGGACAAGGCAACGTCGCGCTCGACCTTCACGATGGAACGGTTGAGCGAAAGCTCGCGCAGGGCACGCGTCATGGTGTCGCGGCCGAGCTGCAGCTGTTCGCCCACCTCGGGAAGCGCCGGTGCATCCAGGCCGGCCTCGTCAAGCAGCGCGACGATCCGTTCGCAAGCCTCGCGCACCACGCGTGCCGCCGCGGCGGCCGAATGCGGATCGAATACCTCGGCACCCTCGGTGGCGCACACGCCACGCGAGCAGCCCTCGGCAATCAGAGCCGCGGCAACGGCTTCATCCGCAGCGGGCCAGGCGGCATGGGCGACCGCGCCGGGCGTAAAGCCCGTCTCCTTAGGAGCCGCCGCGTGCATGGCTGACAGGGTCGCCGCCAGTGCACCCATCGCGGCGTCGAGCACGGCGGCATTCACATACAGCGCATCGCCCGAGCCAGCAAGCTCGCAAACAACACCTCGCGCCACCAACTCGTTCAGCGCGGCGTCGGCCTCACCGGAAACAAGATCTAGCGCTGCGGCAACGTCGGCAGCCACGACCGGCAGCGCCTGCAGCGCCAGCCTTGCCTCAACACCAGCGACGGCATCGCCGGCCTCAAGTGCCGCAAGCAGCGCGCGCTCCCCCGCCGAAAGCTCGCGCGAGCGACGGCAGCGCGAAAGCAGCACGCGCCCACCGCCAATAAGCATCACGGGCGAATACGACAGCACCACGGCATGGTCTCCGGCTCGCAGCGGCAGCGGCTCCTCCAAGCGCACCTGTACGGTACGGGTCTCGCCAACCGCCATGGGGGCCTCGCCCTCCATGAACATGATGCGGCCGACGGCCGCGGCCGTACCCGCCATCACATGCACGCGCGCGCCCGACTCGAGCACACGCGGCTTGGCGCCCTCGCGGCCCAGGTAGGTGAACGCCATCATAAAGCGCATCGTCTGGCCAAAGCGGCCCGCTACGCCCAGCATCTCGCCACGGTCAAGCGCCGCGACACCGTCACCAGCCAGGTTGAGCGCCACGCGTTGCCCAGGCAGCGCGCGCGGCGTATCGCCATGCACCTGAATCCCGCGCACACGACAGACCGTACGCGACGGCAAAGCCGTCAGCTCGTCGCCCACCGCAACCGGCGCATCGTGCAACGTTCCCGTCACTACGGTACCGACGCCCTTGATCGTAAAGCAGCGGTCAATCGGCAGGCGAGGCGCGGCATCGGTGAGCTCGGCACGGGCGCGGCAGGCATCCCAACAAGCGGCAACCTGCTCGTCGAGCGCAGCCAGCAGCCCGTCGATCCCCGCGCCGGTCTTAGACGAGACGGGCACAATGGGCGCGCCCGCAAACACGGTACCCGACAAGAAGTCATCGACATCGAGCTCGGCAAGCTCGGTCATCTCGGCATCGGCCAGGTCACACATCGTCAGCGCCACCACCATATGCGTGACGCCCAGCAGCTCCAACACGTGCACGTGCTCGCGCGTCTGCGGCATTACGCCCTCGACGGCAGAGACCACCAGCACGGCAACGTCGATGCCTGTCGCACCCTGCACCATGGCGCGCAAGTAATGCGCGTGGCCCGGCACGTCGACCAGACCCACGATCTTGCCACTCGGCAGCGCCAGCTCGCCAAAGCCAAGCTCAACGGTCATGCCGCGACGACGCTCAACTTCCAGGCGGTCGGGGTTTTTGCCCGTCAGCGCCTCGATCAGCGCCGACTTACCGTGGTCGACGTGGCCCGCCGTGCCAACGATAACGGGACACTCCACCAGCGCCTGAACCTCACTCATCGTGCAACCGCCTTCTTAACGCACGCGACGAGCGTCGATGCCGCCGTCTCGATATCGCGGTCACCCACGAGCGTGCGCACATCAAACAGGACGCGATCGTGCGAGGCGCGCGTGACGACCGGCGTGTCGAAATCCTGGACGAGCGAGCGCTTGAGCGCGTCGACAGAAAGACGCTCATCGACAAGACGCACGGCAACGCACATGGTGGGCAACTCGACGGTAGGCAGCGAGCCGCCGCCGGGAGTCGACGACTCCTCGACGATTTCCACCTGCACGGCACACGGGCAGCCAGCCTTATCGAAGCCCGCCACCATCAGCTCGCGCAGCTTGCGTGCGCGACGCTCCAGATGAGCCTGCGGAAGCGTGAGCATGTTGAGCACCGGCACCTCACGATGGGCCACATCCGCCCCATCCATGTAAATGCGCAGTGTAGCCTCGAGCGCCGCGAGTGCGAGCTTGCCCGGGCGCAGGGCACGCATAAGCGGATGCGACCCGCAGGCCTGGACCAGATCGCGACGGCCCATGATAATGCCCGCCTGCGCGGCGCCTAGCAGCTTATCACCCGAGCACGACACGATATCGAGCCCTGCCGAAACCGAAGCCGGCGTGGTTTCTTCGCCGCCGCGCACCAAGATGTCGTCGGGCAACAGCGCGCCCGAACCCTGGTCCTCGTAGAACAGCAGACCATGCTTGTGGGCCAGGGCGGCAAGCTCCCGAGAGCCCACTTCCTCGTGAAAGCCCTCGATGCGATAGTTGGAAGGATGGACCTTGAGGATCATGGCCGTATCGGGCGTAATGGCTTGCTCATAATCTGTCAGGTGTGTGCGGTTGGTGGCGCCGACCTCGACGAGCTTGGCGCCCGAAGCCGCCATGACATCGGGGATGCGAAAGCTGCCGCCAATCTCGACAAGCTCGCCGCGGCTGACGATAACCTCTTTGCCCGCAGCATGAGTCGCCAGCACTAGCAGCACGGCGGCGGCGTTATTGTTAACGACCAGCGCGTCCTCGGCTCCGGTAAGCGAGCGAATGAGCTGCGCGGCATGTTCCTTACGCGACCCGCGCGAGCAGGTGTCCACGCTGTACTCGAGCGTGCTGTAGCCGCGCGCGACCTCGGCCACGGCCTTTGCCGCCGACTCCGCGAGCGGGGCGCGGCCCAAGTTGGTATGGATGACCACACCCGTGGCGTTGACGGCAGGGCGCAGGCTCGGCAACGCGGAGCGGTGCGCACGCCACGCGATGGCCGAGGCATGGTCGCGCTTAGAGCGCGGGGCGGCGGCGGGGCGAGTGGCTGCGCGCTCGTCGTCGGG
>CAJMSV010000080.1 GCA_905216175.1 uncultured bacterium
TTCCGATGCTGCCAAAGCCTACCGATCGCCCCAGGCCGCCACGACCCGCCCCCCATTCGGTAAAAGCGAATATGCGAACGAATAGCTGGTGCAACGTCTCCCTTACGTCTTGATGGGAACGTCGAGCGGAAGCACTTCCCTAAAGCTGGAGTCGCCTTCGCCTACGTCCACCAGGCACCAGCGCTTGCGACGGTCGATCTTGTGCACACGGGCCTCTTGCCCCACCAAGGGACCCTGCTCTATGTGCAACACGCCGTCTTCTATGCGCGCAACGCTGTTGCGCACCACTCCGTCATCGTCCAGTACGCTGCGGTACCAGTCCTGTGCATCGTCCGGCATGGGCATGTACGCCCGCTCCCTACTGCCGGCGATGCGACAGCCAAAGCTCAACTGGGCCAAAGCCATATCGAGCGCGGCGGCATCGTGCGTGGCGACGAAGAAGTATTCCTTGTACATGGGTTTGGTTTGGAGCGACCAGGCGCCGTCCCGCTTAAACCAGAACTCCTTTTGCATCACAAAAGCTTCCTGCATCAACTCGTGCGGGATAATACGGCGAACCTTTTCGCAGGTCTCGCGCTCTTTTCCATGGGGGGTGTAAACCAGATACCAGCGAACGCGGCCGTGCTGGCTGCTGGTGGTGGCGCCGTTAAAAGCGCCTGGCAGCTGCTCTTGGCGCCGTGCCGTCTGTTCCATGTTCTCGCCCCCTCTTTTGGCTTTGCGATGCACGCAAATGCAGGGGCGTTTAGAACAGGCTTCTCGCTCGCAGCTAGGCGCAGTCGCAAAAGTACAGGTTTTTGTATCTTTCGACGAAGCTCATTATACGAGTAATTTCAAGCCGTTTTCCCTGATTGCACAAATTGCGGCGCGAGCGGATACATCTCCATACCCCTCTACAAAAACCTGTACATTTTTGCACAACAAAAAAAGCCGCTCTAACAGCGGCTTTTTCTCGTTTGGGCATGAAAAAAGGCGACTGTCCTTTGTGGACGGTCGCCTTTGTTAATTGTTGTGAAGTTCGCCTTAAGCGCGAGTCTTGATCTCCTCGGTCACCTTGGCAACAAACTCGTCAACGCTCATCTGAACGGTCTCGTTGGAGCGATCGCGGACGGAGATGTTGCCGGCCTCGACCTCCTTCTCGCCCAGGATGAGCATATAGGGCACGCGGTCGATGGAGCGGGCCTCGCGAATCTTGTAGCCGATCTTCTCGTCGCGGTCGTCGCAGACCACGCGAATGCCGGCCTCCTCCAGCTTGGCGCACACCTCGTGGGCGTAGTCGCGGCTCTTCTCGGAGACGGGAAGTGCCTTGACCTGCACGGGAGCCAACCAGGTGGGGAACTTGCCCGCAAAGTGCTCAATCAGAATACCGATGAAGCGCTCGATGGAGCCAAAGCACACGCGGTGCAGCATGATGGGGCGCTTCTTGGTGCCGTCGGCGTCCACGTACTCCAGGTCAAAGTTGAGCGGCATCTGGAAGTCGAGCTGCACGGTACCGCACTGCCAGGTACGGCCGAGCGAATCCTCCAGGTGGAAGTCGATCTTGGGGCCGTAGAAGGCGCCGTCACCCTCGTTGACCTCGTAGTCCATGCCCAGCTGCTCCAGAGCGGTGCGCAGGCCCTCCTCGGCGCGAGCCCAGTCCTCGTCCGAACCCATGGAGTCCTCGGGGCGGGTAGAAAGCTCGACGTGGTACTTAAAGCCAAACTTTTGGTACACGGAGTCGATGAGGTTGACCACGCCCACGATCTCGTCGGTCAGCTGGTCGGGACGCACAAACAGGTGGGCGTCGTCCTGGTTAAAGCAGCGCACGCGGAACAGGCCGTGCAGGGCACCGCGCAGCTCGTGGCGGTGCACCAGGCCAATCTCGCCGGCACGAATGGGCAGCTCGCGGTAGGAGTGCGGCTTGGAGGCGTACACCAGCACACCGCCCGGGCAGTTCATGGGCTTAATGCAGTACTCTTCGTCGTCGATGACGGTGGAGTACATGTTGTCCTTGTAGTGGTCCCAGTGGCCCGAGGTCTTCCACAGCTGCTTGCTCATGATGAGCGGCGTGGAGATCTCCACGTAGCCGGCCTTGTGGTGAATCTCGCGCCAGTAGTCCAGCAGCGTGTTCTTAAGGATCATGCCGTTGGGCAGGAAGAACGGGAAGCCGGGGGCCTCGTCGCGCATCATAAAGAGGTCCATCTCGCGGCCGATCTTGCGGTGGTCGCGCTTCTTGGCCTCCTCCAGCATGTGCATGTGCTCGTCGAGCTCTTCCTTGGTGGCAAAGGCGACGCCGTTGATGCGGGTGAGCATCTTGTTGTCCTTGTCGCCCTTCCAGTAGGCGCCCGAGACGCCGGTGAGCTTAAAGGCCTTCAGCGCCTTGGTGTAGCAGATGTGGGGACCGACGCACATGTCGATGTAGTCGCCCTGCTGGTAGAAGGTGATGCGGGCGTCGTCGTCCAGGTCGCCGATGTGCTCGACCTTGTACTTCTCGCCGCGCTCCTCCATAAGGGCGATGGCCTCGGCGCGGGGCTTCTCGTACACGGTGAACTTGAGGTTCTCCTTGACGATCTTCTTCATCTCGGCCTCGATCGCGGGGAAGTCGTCCTCGCTGATCTTGACGCCCTCGGGCAGGTCGACGTCGTAGTAAAAGCCGTTGTCGGTCGCGGGACCGTAGGCAAAGTCGGCCTCGGGATAGAGGCGCTTGATGGCCTGCGCCATGATGTGCGCGGCAGAGTGGCGGATGACGTGCGTGACCTCGTCCTGCGGGAGCTCGGCCACCGAACCGTCATTGTAGAGTGCCTTCATTGGTATGTTTTCTCCTCTCGGATGCCTGATGCAAGTGCGTGCGATGCGCTCGGCGTTTTTGACTTGCATCATTATAGGCAGGTTGCCTTGGTATACAAGCGCCCGCCGCACCTTAATGGCACGGCGGGCGATTTTCTACGCATGCTTCATCGTGTGGGGGCGGGGTGTGGAGCGCGCGTGCGGCTTGCGTGTGGCGCGCGGTGCCCGTGGCTTGCGACCGGCCCGGCGATGGATGCGTTACTGGATGCGAGTTCGGCAGTAGGGGCAGACCTTCCAGTGCGCGTCGAGCGGGCGATGGCAGCTGGGGCACACGTTGCGAACCTGGGTGTCGCACACGGGGCAGACCACAAAGTCCTTCTCGATGGGGGCGCCGCACTGGGGGCAGGTGCCGTACTGGGCAAGCTGGCGCTCGCGCAGGGCCATGTCCAGCTCCTGCTCTTCACGGTCGGCCGCGTAGGAATGCGGGCGCAGGACCAGGTAGGCGATGAGGCCCACAAACGGGATGAGGGCGATGATGCCCCATGCCACGTAGGCGCTGGCGCCACGGCGGCGAGCGTCGATGAACACATAGACGACCGACAGCACGTACAGGGCGATGATAAAGCCAACAAAGGCATAGATGACGCCCATAAGCTGCGGCGACATGAGCTCGGAGATGTACTTGGACATTGAGGTGTACCTTTCGGAATATTTACAGTCTGGTCAAGTTTACCACGGGGTTTGTTTATATGGGACCACGGCTGGATACGGGGCTGGTGCGGACACAAACATCTCAATCTATAACAGGTGGAGGGCGGAATCCGGGTCTAGGTGTTACAGATCGAGACACAGGAAAACGTCCGAACCGAATGTCTCAAACTGTAACAATAACTCGGCAAAACCAGGTCTAACCGTTACAGATTTAGACCGAGGAATCTCTCCCCGACTTCAATCTTGAGCTGTAACATCTTGCGCCCCAAAACCCCTCTTACTGTTACAGATCGAGACATTCAAAATCCGTCGGAAGGTTTGTCTCGATCTGTAACATCTGCAACCCAAATCATCGGCTAACTGTTACAGATTGAGACAAAAGAAAACGTCCAGGCCGAATGTCTCAATCTGTAACAGATACTCGGCAAAGACAGTCCCAGATGTTACAGATTTAGACAAACCAGTCTCTCCCCGACTTAAATCTCAATCTGTAAAAACAACTGGTCAAAAACAGGTCTAACTGTTACGGATTTAGACATTCGAAACCGACTGATAGGTTCATCTAAATCTGTAACATCTAGACCCCAAAACGGTCCCTAGATGTTACAGATCGAGACAGAAGAATCTCTCTGACTTTAAATCTCAATCTGTAACGCATAGGACCGATTATTCCCTCTTACTGTTACAGATCAAGACGAACGGAGGGTCTGTCTGGCAAACGTCTCGATCTGTAACACCTGGAACCCAGCTCTTCTGTTTACTGTTACAGAACGAGACAAACCTCTGACGCCAGGGGCGGCAGACGAGGTCACCGATGGTCCCGAGTCTTCCCTCGCCTGCCGTTGGCGGATGCAGCGGGGCTGTTCGCCGCATTGCCGCTGCACTGGGGGTGTGCAGACCGTAGGATAGTCCTATTGACAGCCTGTCAACTCGTCTGGGAGGCACCGTGACGGAAACGTTTGATATCGCAATTGTGGGCGCGGGCATCACCGGGTGCGCTATCGCGCGGCAGCTCGCGCGCTACGACTTCTCCATTTGCGTGATCGAGGCGGCCAACGACATCGCCCTGGGCGCATCGAAGGCCAACGGCGGGCTGGTGCACGCCGGCTACGATCCGGCGCCGGGCACCGTCAAGGCGCAGGTCAACGCCCGTGGTTGCGAGCTATATGGCACGTGGGCCCAGGAGCTAGGCTTTTTGTTCCGCCGCACCGGGTCGATGGTGCTGGGTTTCAACGACGAAGACCGCACGCACCTGGAAAAGCTGCGCCAGAATGGCCTGGCCAACGGCGTGCCCGAGCTGTCGATTATCGGCCCCGAGCGCATCCACGAACTGGAGCCGCGCGCGAGTGCCCAGGCCTCGTGCGCGCTGTGGTGCCCCTCGACCGGTTACGTTGACCCATTTGAAGTGGCCATCGCCGCGCTGGAGAACGCGGTCGCCAACGGCGTGACGTTTATGCGCTCCGCACCGGTGGAGGCCATTGAAGTTGCCGGCTCGGATGACGTAGCCGCGCGCTTTACACTGGTGACACACGCCGGCGACGTACACTGCCGCTATCTGATCAACGCCGCGGGCAACGGCGCAGCGGACATCTCGCATATGGCGGGCGCCGAGGAGTTTCAGATGGTCTGGCGCCAGGGCAACATTGTGGTGCTGGACAAGGAGCCGCGTGCGCTCATGCCGCTCTACCCTGTTCCCACGCCGGTGTCCAAGGGCGTTATCGTCACGGGCACCGTGCATGGCAACACCGTGATTACCGCGACGGCCGCCGTGCGCGAGCCGGGCGACACGCAGACCTATGCGGGCGACGTCAACGCGCTCCTGACCGGCGCGCGCAAGCTGGTGCCCGATCTGGACACGCGCCGCGTGGTGCGCGCGTTTGCCGGCGGTCGCCCGGTCATTAAGGGAACGAACGACTTCTTTATTGGGCAGTCGGCCGTGGTGCCGGGGCTGTTCCAGGCGGCGGGCATTCAGTCGCCGGGCGTGGCGAGTGCGCCGGCCATTGCCGAGCGCATGGAACAGGTGCTGCGCGATGCCGGCGTAGCCCTACGCGAACGCGACGAGTGGGATCCCATCCGCCGCGCGCCGGACGACTTTGACCGCGCTCCGCTTGCGCGCAAGGAAGAGCTCATTGAGTCCGACCCCGCGTGGGGGCAGATCGTCTGCCGCTGCGAGACGGTGCCCGAGGCCGAGATCGTGGCCGCGATTCGACGCCGTCCTGGCGCGGTTTCGGTAGAAGGCGTCAAGCGCCGCTGCCGCGCAGGCATGGGTCGATGCCAGAGCGGTTTTTGCCAGAGCCGCGTGGTGGCGATTCTGGCCCGCGAGCTGGGGTGTGACCCCAGCGAGGTGCTGCTAGAAGACACTGGCTCGTGGCTCGTTGAGGGACCTTTGAAGGGGGTGCGCTAGGATGGCGGAATTCAAATCGAGCGCGATTGATAGCGATGCCGTTGAGGGCGTGGCAACGCAGGCCTTCGACGTGGTCGTTATCGGAGGCGGCCCCGCCGGCATGGCGGCCGCGCTTGCCGCGCATAAGGCCGGCGCGCGCGTGGCCATCGTAGAGCGCGAGCAGCATCTGGGCGGAATCCTCCGCCAGTGCATCCACCCCGGTTTTGGCCTTTCGCACTTTAAGCAGGAGCTCACCGGTCCCGAGTACGCGCAGCGCTTTATCGACCAGGTGCGCGCGACCGACATCGCGCTGTTCTTGGACAGCATGGTGCTTGGGATTGATTCGGGCGAGTCCACGGAAGACGCCACACCCCACACCGTCACGCTCATGAATCCCTCCGGTATGCTGCAGCTCACCGGGCGTGCGGTCGTCCTTGCCATGGGTTGCCGCGAGCGCACCCGCAGCGAGATCAAGATTCCTGGCAGCCGACCCGCCGGCGTGTTTACGGCCGGCCTGGCGCAGCGATACATCAACATCGAGAACCTCAAACCCGGCTCGCGCGCCGTCATTTTGGGCTCGGGCGACATCGGGCTTATCATGGCGCGTCGCTGCACACTCGAGGGGATTTCGGTCGAGGGCGTGTACGAGCTCATGCCGTACGCCAACGGTCTGCGCCGCAACGTCAAGAACTGCCTGGACGACTTTGGCATTCCGCTGCACCTGTCCACCACCGTGACGCGCGTGATCGGTCACGACCGCGTGGAGGCGGTCGAAGTGAGCAAGGTCGACGAGCACCTAGCGCCCATTCCGGGGACCGAGCGCGTTGTTCCGTGCGACACGTTGCTGCTTTCGGTGGGTCTGATTCCCGAGAACAAGCTTTCGGTTGCCGCGGGCGTGGAGCTGGACCCACGCACGCGCGGCGCCGTGGTGGACCAGAGTCTGCAGACGGGCGTGCCGGGCATCTTTGCCTGCGGCAACGTGCTGCACGTGCACGACCTGGCCGACAACGTGACGACCGAGTCCGAGCGCGCCGGTGCGGCTGCGGCGGCGTACGCGCTGGGCTGTGGTGCTGGGGCTGATGCGGGCGCTGCGGACCAGGGCTGCCAGCTCACGGTCTCCCCCGCCGGCATTGCAGGCTACGCGCTGCCGGGACGCATTACGGCTGTGGCACTCACCAAACTCAACTTCCGCGTGCGCCGACCGGTCGACGCCGCCCGCGTGCGCATTCTCGCAAACGGCGAGGAACTGTTTGCAGGCAAGGTCCGCCCGTTTAAACCGAGCGTAATGGAGAGCTTCCCGCTGCCAGCAAAGGTGATTCAGCGCGCACTCGACCTGGGTGTTAGCGAGATAGTCCTGTCCGTCGACCCCGTTGAGGAGGCGTAGAGTCATGAGCACAAACGCGATTGAAACGCTGCAGTTCAACTGCACCACCTGCCCATCCGAGTGTCTCCTGACCGTGGAGGTCGAGCGCAGCCCAGAGGTCGCCGTGGTTGAGGTGCGCGCCGTTACCGGCTTCAGCTGCCCGCGTGGCGATACGTTCGCACATCAGGAGCTCACCTGCCCCATGCGCGTGCTCACCACCACCGTTGCCGTATCCGGCGGTGACGAGGTGCTGCTGCCCGTGCGCACGGCCGAAGCCATCCCGCTGGAATTCCACGCCCAGGCGATGGACCTCATCCGCGGCCTAGAGGTCAAAGCCCCCATCCGCATGGGCGACGTCGTTCTAGAAGACCTCCTCAACACGGGCATAGACCTCATCGCCAGCATGAACATCGACCCAGCCTAGATGGTTCATTTGGGACGGGTCTCTTTTAGCTACCACGCCATCCACCCCGCCCCTCCTCAATTGCGGTGAAATAGTTCCTGATTTCCGCCAAAACCCCGGCATCCAGGAACTATTCCACCGCAACTATCCTTGGAATCGATATTTAGCCTGTGCCTGCTTTAGTGCCATTTCAAAACTATGCCGGATTACGGGGATGATTCGGAGACCCCCATCCATACCGGCAATTTTCGATATTTGATAAGCCGTCTACCTGCGGTTTTAATTTCACGGTTTTTCCCATGGTCAAGTAATACAGGTCCAGCCCCGTAATCCACCATAGTTTTGAAAGCAGCCCATTTGGGACTGGCCTCTTATGGCTACTTTTGTCCGAACGTTCGCTCAAGTGATTTTTCTGGGACGGGGATTAAATAAGGCTCTGTTAGACCAGGATTGACATGCCGACCTGCCGGCTAACTCGCCGTCTCCCCGTCGGGCGCCGGCGTCT
>CAJMSV010000081.1 GCA_905216175.1 uncultured bacterium
TCGCAGTCCTTCCACGTCGCCGAGAAGTTCACCGGCAACCCCGGTGTCTACGTCCGCGTCGAGGATACCGTCCGCTCTTTCGCCGAGATTGTCGACGGCAAGGCCGATGACCTGCCTGAGCAGGCTTTCCGCTATGCTTCCACGATTGAGGACGTGCGCGAGCGCGCCCGCAAGATGGGGGAGAAGTAGGTTATGCGTATCCGCATCGTGTGCCCCGTGAGCTGCGCCTATGAGGGCGACGCTGCGTTTGTGTCGATTCCGTCCACGGATGGCGAGTTTGGCGTTCTACCTGCTCACTCCAGCGAGATCTGCACGATCGACCGCGGTTACGTTCGCGTTTCTGATAAGGCCATGGGCACTGTCGACCACACGTTTGCCGTGGCCGGCGGCTATGCCCAGGTTGCGGACGATGTCGTGACCGTTCTCGCCGAGCGCGCTTGCGATTTGGCGACCGTCGATGCCGACAAGCTTAAAGCTGATATTCAAGGTTTTGAAGAGAAGCTGGGTAATTTGTCGGAGGATGATGCACGCCGCGCCTACCTCTATAATGAAATCGCATGGTGTAAGCTCAAGCTTGCCCAATAGTCAAACGATTTAGCGTTCGACCATTTGCGAACACATCATGCCCGGGATGGCCCAGCCACCCCGGGCATGCTTTTTGAAAGGGTAGACCTTGGATATTATCCGCGTTGAGGGTGGCCACGCCATCGGAGGCTCCGTGCCCGTTTCGGGCGCCAAGAACTCCGCGCTCAAACTCATGGCGGCAACGCTTCTGGCGCCGGGCAAGACGACGCTGCAGAACGTGCCCGATATTTCCGATGTCCACGTGATGGGCAAGGTGCTCAAAGGCATGGGCGCTACGATCGATGTTCTCGACGAGCACACGCTCGAGATTGATACCTCTCAGGTCGATTCATGGGAGGCCCCCTACGAGCTCGTTGCCAAGATGCGCGCTTCCACCGCCGTCATGGGACCCCTGCTGGGCCGCTTCCATCGCGCCAAAATTGCCATGCCGGGCGGCTGCAACTTGGGTGCTCGCAAGATCGATATGCACATTCTTGGTCTTGAGGCCCTGGGCGTTGAGTTCGATACCGCCCACGGTTACATCAACGCTAATGCGCCCCAAGGTCTGCGCGGTACCACCGTCACGCTCGAGTTCGCCAGCGTCGGTGCGACCGAGAACCTCATCATGGCCTCTGTGCGCGCACAGGGCACCACGGTTATCGATAATGCCGCCCGCGAGCCCGAGATCGTCGATCTCGCTAACATGCTCAACGAGATGGGCGCCAAGATTGTCGGCGCCGGTACGCCCGTCGTGACTATCGAAGGCGTGGAAGAGCTCCATCCCGTTACCCATCGCGTGGTGGGCGACCGCATCGAGGCCGGTACCTTTATCGTTGCCGGTGCGTTGATGGCCGACGATCGCGGTGTCGACGTCACGGGTTTTTGCCCCATTCACTTGGGCATGGTGCTCAAGAAGATGGAGCTCATGGGTATCGACTGCGAGCGCGTCGAAGATGGCGTCCATGTGAACCGTGCCGAGCGTATCAAGCCGGTCGACATCCAGACGCTTCCGTTCCCCGGTTTCCCGACCGACATGCAGGCGCAGATTATGGTGCTCTCCGCCCTTGCCGACGGTAGCTCCGTTATCACCGAGAACATCTTCGAGAATCGCTTTATGTTTGCCTCTGAGCTGGTGCGCATGGGTGCCGACATTCGTATCGAGAGCCATCATGCCATGATTCATGGCGTCAAGGGTTTCTCGGGTGCACAGGTTACCTCGCCCGATCTGCGTGGCGGAGCGGCCCTCGTCGTAGCGGGCTTGATCGCCGACGGGACGACCGAGGTTTCGGCCATCCATCACATCAAGCGCGGCTACGAGCAGTTTGTCGAAAAGCTGCAGGCGCTCGGCGCGCATGTCGAGCATGCTACCGTCCCCGATCCCGTCATCTACTAATACAGGTTGCCTATGTTTAATAAAAAGCCCCTCGCGGATACCACCGCCCGAAGACCCTCAACTGGTGCGCAGGCCAAGATCTACAGTCGCGATAACGTGGCTCGCTATTCCGAGCGCGCTCGTCAACGTCGTCGTAGCCACACGATTCGTCACGTCGCGCTCATTGTCGTGCTTGGCGTGCTGCTGAGTGCCACTACCGCTGCCGGCCTGTGGTTTGCCACCATTATGGGCAAGCTCGGCGATTCTAATGTCATTACCGACAATCTGCGTCGGGTTCTGGTTGACACCGATGAGGCAAAGGATCCGTTCTACGTGCTGCTTCTTGGCACCGACGGCCGTCCGGGCGAGGATACGTATCGTGCCGACTCGATTATCCTGGCACGCATCGACCCCACGCAAAAGCAGGCGACGCTCATTTCCGTTCCGCGCGACACCAAGGTCGAGTACAAGGGCGAGACCATGAAGATCAACGCCTGCCATACCGTTGGCGGCGCCGAGGCCATGGTCGAGGCGGTCAACGAGCTGTGCGGTGTTCAGATTTCCCACTATGCCGAGGTCAGCTTCGACGGTATGCAGGCGCTGATTGATTCGGTTGGCGGTATCGACATTAACGCAACCGATGATGTTGACGACCCCGAGCACCTGGATATTAAGATTACCGCTGGTCAGCAGCATATGGACGGCGCCACCGCCCTTACCTATGCCCGCTGCCGCTACACCTATGCCGACGGCGACTACACGCGCATGCGCCACCAGCGTCAGGTGCTTGGCGCCCTTGCCAACCAGATTCTCAATAACTTCGATGCCACGAAGATCTTTGGCCTGGTTAATTCGCTGTCCGATATGCTCGTGACCGATATGAGCGTTCAGGATATCGTGGCTACGGTCAATGCCATGCGCGGTATGGATGTCGACGGCATCTACTCGGCCAACCTGCCCTCGTATGCCGACGACAGCACCATGATCGACGGTGTGAGCTACGTCTTTGTCTACGAGGACGAGCTCAAGGAAATGATGGAGCGCGTCGATGCCGGCAAGGATCCCAAGGGTCCCAACACCATGGGTCTTTCCGACGGTTCCAGCTCTACGATCGGCGACCTGAACAACAACACGTCTGACGACTACGCAAACGGTACCGCAACCTCATCGGTCAGCTCTGACGATTCCGATGACTCAAGCGATTCGAGCGATTCGGACTACTACGAAGAGCCCACCGGCGACGGCAACGGCTACGAAGCCAACTACTAGAGTTACGCGGTTTTACCAAACCGCGTAACCAGTTGACGCTGCAAACCCGCCAGAGCGGCAATCTGCCTTTCAACTTCGGCGGCATGATCAAAAGATCAATGCCACCTCGTTTCAAGGCACCTTGCTCG
The DNA here is from genome assembly GCA_905216175.1 of uncultured bacterium. Lineage (GTDB taxonomy): Bacteria > Actinomycetota > Coriobacteriia > Coriobacteriales > Coriobacteriaceae > Collinsella. Next base: position 3,334 of record CAJMSV010000081.1, read on the forward strand.
CTCTGGCGGGTTTTCGCTGTCGGTGCCAAAACATCGGCGTAACACTTGGCACATGGGTAGTCATTGGGGACGTTCTTAAACGACTGGTCAAAGGGGGCACTCTTGATGCACTTGGCACTTGGGGACGTTCCTTTTGTGCCGGCAGTTTGGGACACTCCTTGCGTTAAGAGGCTGGCGTGCGTCAACCTATTCTCGTTGCAGTAAAAAAATCGCCCCGTTCTTGGTTGAGGACGGGGCAATTCGTCTTTTGGACTTGTGCAGCCAGGCTTATGCAAAGCGGGCGACGAGCTCCTGGAGCACGTCGGTCATCTTGACGAGCGAGCTGACCGGGACGAACTCGTTGACGCCGTGGTAGCAATAGCCGCCGGTGGAAAGGTTGGGGCAGGGCAGACCGCGGAACGACAGCTGAGCGCCGTCGGTGCCGCCACGAATCGGCAGCACTTGGGGCTCAACGCCGCAGGCAAGGTAGGCTTCCTTGGCAACATCAATAAGCTCGGGATAGTCACGAACGATCTCGGCCATATTTCGATACTGCTGCTTAATCTCGACTGTCACGCGCTCCTCACCCAGACGCTGGTTGAGCATCGAGGCGGCGGCATCAATAAGGTCGAGTTTCTGCTGGAACTTGGCGGCGTCATGGTCGCGGATGATATAGCGCGCTGTGGCGTGATCGACGGTCGCAGATACACCCTCAAGGTGATAAAAGCCCTCGTAGCCTTCCGTATACTCCGGGCGCTGCACGTAGGGGAGCAACGCGTTGAAGTCGCAGAACAGATTGCCTGCGTTGACCATACGGCCCTTAGCGTCGCCCGGGTGGATGGACTGGCCCTCAAAGCGGACGGTCGCCTCGGCGGCGTTAAAGCACTCCCACTCCAGCTCGCCGATGGGGCCGCCGTCGACCGTGTAGGCGTACTTGCAGCCAAAGGTATCGATATCCAACAGCTCGGCTCCGTGGCCGATTTCCTCGTCAGGGCAGAAGCAAATGCCGAGTGCAGGATGGGGCAGAGAAGGGTCCTGAGCGATACGCGCGACAAGCGACATGATCTCGGCGACGCCTGCCTTGTCGTCCGCGCCCAGCAGCGTGGTGCCATCGCTGCAGACCAGGTCCTCACCCGCGAGGTCATTCAGGGCGGGAAGCTTGGCGGTGCTCATGGCAACGGGCTTACCGTCAACCGTGCCGCAGACCAGGTCGCCGCCTTCGTGGTGTACGATGTGCGGCTTCACGCCGGCGCCCGGTGCAACTTCGGTGGTGTCGAGATGGGCGATCAGGCCCAGGGCGGGCTTATCCTCAGCGCCCGCACTTGCGGGGATATGCGCGCAGACATAGGCGTGCTCGGTCACGTGGGCATCTTCCGCACCAAGCTCGCGCAGCTCTTCAGCCAGCACGTTGGCGAGGTCAAACTGAACGGCGCTCGAGGGTACCTGGTCGCAGTTTGCATCCTCGGACTGCGTGTTGATCTGGACGTAGCGCAAAAAGCGCTCGAGGACATCGGGGTTCGTGGTGGTGTTTTCCATAAAGACCGCTCCAATCTTGGTCGTCGTGTGCAACAAGAACTCTAGCACGGTATGCCACGGCATACCGCGACGCTTGGATGGGGTAGAATCAGCCATTGAATGCAGAAGGGACGGAAGATCATGGATACGACAAATAGCTCGCGCGAACTACATCTGACGGTGGCGAACGAAGACTACTTGGAGTGCATGGTTCGCATTGAAAGCGAAGAGGGGGAAACCAACGGCGTTCGATCGGTCGACATCGCGCAGCGCCTTGGCGTCTCCAAGGCATCGGTCAATAAAGCGGTTTCGGCGCTCAAGGCATCCGAACTTGTCGAGCAATCGCACTACGGCAAGGTAGTCCTGACCGATCGCGGCCGCGAGGTTGGTACGGCTATCTGGTACCGTCATCGCCTCATCCGCACGTTTTTGGTTCAGGAGCTCGGTGTCGAATTTGAGCGAGCCGATTCCGAGGCCTGCATGATGGAGCATGCGCTTTCCGAGGACACGATGAACCGCTGGCTCGCCTATCTCGAAAAGCAGGGAATCAGCGTCGAGGAATAGCGGGATATATATGGATACGAGTTATTACAACCGCTTTGGTGCCGAGGAACTTGCGCGCCGCTTGTCGAGCGAGACCTTGTTGGCGCAGGGCCCCATGGGCAGTGTTCTGTTGAGTGAGTACGATGCCGCCGACATTCCACCGGCGTTTTGGAATCTGGCAGAGCCGCAGACCGTTTCTCGTATCCATCGCTTGTATGTCGCTGCCGGCGCGCAGGTGCTCATTACCAACACCTTTCAGGCATCAAGCTATGCCCTCAAGCACGACCAGATTGCGCCGTCCGTGGCGGAGGTCAATCGCGGGGCCGTCGACGATGCTCGCCAGGCGCACCCGCAACTGCTGCTGGGCTCGATGGGCCCGATCGGTATTGAGTGGTTTGCCGAGGACTCTGCCGAGTATCGTGAAATCCGAGGCATTGCGCGCGAACAGGCGCACGCCTTGCTCAATGCCGGCGTTGACGGTCTGCTGATCGAGACGGTGACGTCTATCCGTAATTTGCAGCCCATGCTTGCCGGCGCCCGAGATGCCGCCGACGGCATGCCTGTTCTGGTGAGTTTTGTCGTTGACGATAAAGGCGACCTGTTGGGCGATGGCCTCAACATCGAGGCGGCCGTTTTGTACGCCGAAAAACACGGCGCAAACTCGGTTGGTGTTAATTGCTGTTCGCTTGCGGCCGCGAACGCGGCGGTGCCCAGGATGGTTGCATCGGCGACTACTCCCGTCACGGTGCGTCCCAACGTAGGCGATCCGGTCCAGACTCAGGATGGCCCCGTATGGCACGAGAACCCCGAAGCTTTCGCGCGCGCATGCATCGAATGGAGACATGCCGGTGCCGCAATGGTGGGCAGTTGCTGTGGAACCACGGCAATCACTACGGCCGCGATGGCCGAGGCGCTCGATATATAAAGGGCAAAACCGCTCCATACGGGGCGGTTTTTTATTGCTTGCATGTCCTCGGCAGCATTTGCCCAAATGGTGAATGCTGGTGCCGGCAGGTTGCCGAGTGCATGTTGCGGGTATACCCCATGCGTACCATGATCCAAACACTGTGAGGTGTCTGCGCGTGTGCGCGATAATTCATTTTGGAACTGACGGTTGGCGCGCTCGCGTCGATGAGGACTTCACTGCCGATAACGTTGCTCGTATCGCCGATGCCGTCGGCGAGTTGTGGCAAAAGACCAATCCGGGCAAAACAGTATATATAGGGTTCGACACCCGGCCCCTGGCGAGCGAGTTCGCTGAACTTGCGGCGGGCGTGCTAGCAGCGCACGGGCTGGACGCCGTGCTCGCTTCGCGACCTGTTCCGACCCCTGCCCTTACGTGGGCGGCGGCTTATGACGGTGAAGCGTGCGGCGCGCTCATGGTGACGGGGTCCCATCATCCGCAGGGCTATCTGTGCCTCAAGATTCGCATGGGTGACGGCTCGACCGCCAACCAGGATGTCATCGAAGAGCTCGAAGAGACTATGGCTCCCGAGCCAATGGGGATCGAGGGGCAATATCGCACCGCGGATATCATTCCTGACTATATGCAGGCGGTGGCATCATTTGTCGATGCCGAAGCCATCCGCGCCGCGCACCTGCGCGTGGTTGTCGATCCCATGGGCGGCGCAGCCCAGGGCTATCTAGCCGACTTGCTGCGCGAGCTTGGCGTTGAGGCGCACGAGATTCACGCCGGGCAGGCGTCTGACCAAGAAGATATCTGCCCCGACCCCGTTGAACCTTGGGTGGACGCTTGCGAGCGCACGGTTATCGAGGACGGAGCTTGCGCTGGCCTGGTGACCGACGGCGACGCCGACCGTATCGGCGCGGTTGACGAGCGCGGCAGATATATACATCCGCATCAGATCATGGCGCTCGTTTTGGGCGACTTGGTTCAATTTCGTAATTTGGAGGGGCGCGTCGTCGTCAATCTTTCATGCTCGACGCTCGTACGTCGCATTGCCGAGGCGCTTGGCTGCCGCGTGACCGTCAAACCAGTCGGTTTCAAATATATAGCGGCGGAGATGAAGAAGGGCGGCGTCCTCATAGGCGGCGAAGAAGCCGGTGGTATCGGCATCGCCGCGCATATGCCCGAGCGCGATGGAATCCTCGCCTGTCTGATTCTGTGTGAGCTTATGGCAAAGACGGACGCGCCTTTGGGCGTTCTGGTCGACCAACTCGAGGACAGTTTTGGTAAGACGAGTTACGGTCGACGCGACTTGCGCCTTGAGGCCGAAGATGCCGAAACGTTACGAACCCTGCTGCCGGGCGTAAACCCCAAGTCGATTTGTGGCAAGGTGCCGCAAAACGTTAGTCATATGGACGGCTTGCGTCTGTCATTCGAGGATGACACGTGGCTGCTGGTCCGTCCTAGCGGGACCGAACCAGTGGTGCGCGTCTACGCCGAGGGGTTCTCGGTGGAAGAACGTGATGAGTTGCTCGATGCTGGCTGTGCTTTAGCTAGGGGGACGTATCCGCTTTAACCATGAGACTGCCTTATATAAAGAGATGCTCGGCGAGCGGTAGTTAGCGGCTGGCAAACGTTAGTCGGATCACAAGATGTGTAGGAAATGTGTACGCCCAGATTCCCGCCCACGGCGCCCCTCCGGTCTGGCAATATATCTCCTTGCCGCGCGGCCCGGTCGGACCGGGAACCAGCG
>CAJMSV010000082.1 GCA_905216175.1 uncultured bacterium
CTACTCACTTCGCCCACCTTATGCGCCCTCTTTTCCTTGCGTAACTCTCTAAATTCTTATCCCCCCCCCGCCTCCGACCGACTACCAACTTAATTCTTTTCAGCCCAGGCCCCTGTGTACCGCGCGTCGAGGATCTTTAAATTCAAATAAACTGACAATCGATTCTTATAGCAGAGGCCCCTTGGCCTTTAGTTTGATACAAGTTCCACACGAGCCGGAAAGCACTTAATGTGCTTTCCGTGCGAGCAGGACTGTTCGCAGTAGCAAACTAAAGGCCAAGGGGCCCAGTCAACCTATCAGCAGCGATTACTCAACAGTTAGTTGAATTTGAAGATCTTAGAGGCAAGACGGTATAGGCCGAGCGTGGTTTTGTCTCCGGCCCGTCCGCGCAGATTGGTGAAGAACCCGACCACGCCGTAGCGGGCACGACGATACATGCGCTCGTCGTAGGCCTTCAAATCATTCCACAGCATCTTTAGGCGCTCGTCGGCGCAATCTTCCTCGGAAAGCTTGGTGAGAACCGAGCAGATCGCCATCATCATGGTGAAGTAGCCCATCATGTACGAACGCAGACGCGACGACTCAACATCGCTGTACAAGTGGTACGACTCCATCATGATACGCGTAACACGGAACTGCTGGTCCAGACGCTTGACCATCGTTGCCTCGTTGACGCTCTGACCTTCGCGACCGATAAAGTAGCGGTAGAGGTCGATGTCGGCGTAGTACATGGTTTTGCAACGCGGCAGCGGCACGTAGGCGTAGATGTTGTCCACATAGAACGTGTGCGGCGGCATGGGAAGGTTGGACTCGCGCAGCACATCCGTGCGATAGCACAGGCTGTGCATGAGCAGGTTCTGGTCCAGGCGAAAATGACCGATCTGATCCCAGGAAAAGATCTTTTTGCGCGGCAGGGCAAATTTGTAGCCAATAGCGGTATGCGTGCCCTCGTAAACCTTCTCGTACACGTAGTTCGAGATAAACAGGTCAACGCGCTGGTCGCGCTCCTCAAAGCCACGCAGAATCGACAGCATGGTCGAAAGGGCAGCGCCGTCAAGCCAGTCGTCCGAGTCGACGACCTTGTAGTAGGTGCCCTGCGCCTCGCGCAGACCCGAAAGGACGGCAATACCGTGACCGCCATTCTCCTGGTGCACCGCGCGGATGATTCCAGGATAACGGGCCTCCCACTCGTCGGCCTTGGCGGCCGTCTCGTCCTTGGAGCCGTCGTTCACCACGATAATCTCGATATCGGTGGCGTAATTGCTCCCCTCCAAGATGGAGGTAATGCAATGGTCCATGTCCTTGGCGGCGTTATACGAGGGAATACCGAATGTTATGACTTTATGCATGGCAGGCGATAATCTCATCCGAAAGATCGAGGGCGGAATTGGTCACGGCGTCCATATCGTAGTAACGATACTCGGCCAGACGACCCACCGGGTGGAAGTTCGTCAGGTTCTGGACGCGCTCAAGATAGCGCTCATAGAGCTCACGGTTCTCGGGCTCAAGAATGGCGTAGTACGGCGTCTCGCCCGAGCCGGGCGTATAGGCCTTGGAGTACTCCTTCATGATGGTGGTCTTGCCGGGCAGGACCTGACCGGTCATGTTCTTGAACTCGGTGATGCGCGTGTAGTCCTCGCTCGTGGTGTAGTTGACGGTGCCCACGGGCTGGAACTGGTCCATATCGAGCGTCTCGAACTTCATGTCGAGCGTACGGTACGGCAGAGCGCCCAGGTCGAGGTTGAACAGCTCGTCGAGCGGGCCGGTATAGACAATCTCGCCGCCGTAGACCTTGCCGTCGACCTTGACGGTGGTCTCATCGATCTCAAAAAGATCGCGGGCGTCCACGTCGCAGAACACGTCGATCAGGTCGTGGTCGAGCATGTGCTCAAAGAGCGCCGTGTAGCCCTCCTGCGGCATGCCCTGGAAGGGAGCTTGCGGGAAGTAGCGGTCATCATCGCCCACAAAGACGGGAACGCGGCCGGTGATCGAGGGGTCGATCTGATCGGGCGTCTGGCCCCACTGCTTCATGGTGTAATGCAAAAAGACGTTCTCGTAGACGTAATCGGCGACCTCGGCCAAGTCGGGGTCGTTCTTCTTACGCAGCTCCATAATGGGCACCTTGACATCCTTGCCAAAGGTCTCCACGAGCTTCTGATACAGCTCCTCGCCGCGCTCGTCACCAAAGGCGAGCTTGAGACTCGCATGGTTGAAGGGCACGGGCATAAGGGTACCGTTGATGTTGGCGAGCACCTTGTGCTGATAATCCGTCCACTTGGTAAAGCGCGACAGGAAATTGTGCACGCGCTCGTTAAAGGTGTGATAGATATGCGGACCGTACTCGTGGATCAGGATTCCGGCCTCGTCAGTGCAGTCATAGGCATTGCCCGCAATGTGGCTACGGCGCTCCAAAACGGCAACACGATAGCCGATGGTCTCGGCAAGACGGCGGGCGCAAACGGCACCGGCATATCCAGCACCGACGACAATCATGTCGTACGCGCCGGCGTTAAAGCCTTCAGGCAGGCCTGAGGTAATCTGCATCGATACTCCTTGTCAAAAGCCACGGGCTCGTTAGCTGGGCTTTTCTCGAACATTCTTCGAGACATATTTATCAGAGCGATTATAGCGCTAATGCGTCCTATAATGAGCTTGCCACACAAGGAAAGCTCAAGCACCGCGGCGTACATAATTGAAAGGTAAACCCGCTAGCAGCGGGTTTATTCGTGAACAGCCGGGCGCCTGGAGCTTAGTTAAACGCTTGTAAGGAGTAACATGAGCGATTTCCTTAACCGTATGAAGTCTGCCGCCAAGGCCGACCTTAAGACGATCGTCCTGCCCGAGGGCGAGGATCCGCGTACCATCGTCGCGGCAAACAAAATCATCGAGGAGGGCCTGGCAAAGCTCGTCATCCTGGGCAACCCCGACGAGATCGACGTTCCCGGCGCTACCGTCATCGACCCGCGCAACGCCGAGAAGCACGAGGAGTACGCGCAGAAGTTTGCCGAGCTCCGCGCCAAGAAGGGCGTTACCATCGAGCAGGCTCGCGCCCAGGTGATGGACGCCACCTACTTTGGCACCATGATGGTCAAGATGGGCGACGCCGACGGCCTGGTCTCCGGTGCCTGCCACTCCACCGCCGACACCCTGCGCCCCGCGCTGCAGATCCTCAAGACCGCCCCGGGCACCAAGCTGGTCTCGGCCTTCTTCGTGATGTGCACCGACACCCCGCAGTTCGGCACCGACGGCACGCTGATCTTCGCCGACTGCGGCCTCAACATTAACCCGTCCTCTGACGAGCTCTCCGAGATCGCCATCGCCTCCGCTCACTCTTGGTCCACCTTCATGGGCAATGTTGAGCCGCACGAGGCCATGCTCTCCTACTCCACCATGGGCTCCGCCGGCGGCGAGGTCGCCAAGAAGGTCCAGGAGGCCGTGAAGTTCTGCAAGGAGAAGGCTCCCGAGCTCGCCATCGACGGCGACCTGCAGCTCGATGCCGCTATCGTCCCCACCGTCGCCCAGCTCAAGGCTCCCGGCTCCTCCGTCGCCGGTAAGGCCAACGTGCTCGTGTTCCCCGACCTCGAGGCAGGCAACATCGGCTACAAGCTGGTCCAGCGCTTCGCCGGCGCTGACGCCTACGGTCCCATCCTGCAGGGCATCGCCAAACCGGTCAACGACCTTTCGCGCGGCTGCTCTGCCGACGACATCGTGGGTGTCGTGGCCATCACCGCCGTCCAGGCTCAGATGGCTGAGTAGCGGACGCACTCGCCCGAAGGCCGTACGGGCTAACCCCTGAAAACGTCCTCGACCAATGAAACGCCCCCGTTCTGCTCCTCCGGAGCTACGAACGGGGGCGTTTCTGGTCTGCGGATTGTTTTCAGGGGTTAGCCCGTACGGCCTTCTACCGCCACGTAGCATTCAGGGCATCTGGAATGGACGGCGGCTTGGCTGCGAGCTGGGGCTGAAAATCTGAATGAATGGGTGCCGTTGCTGGAGGGGCAAACGATGCAGATATGGTCACTTTGGGACCGAAATGTTGGCTGCGGTCTGATGTCCGGCCCACCGGAAAGTGTGTCCCGGTTTGAAGGCGGATTGTGGGATGCAGCTTCCGCTTGGGGCCTGTTTGGGAAACCGCGGGACGGAATTATGCTTTATTGTGGGTCACACTTTCCGCAACATGCCTCAACTGGAAAGCGTGTCCCAGGATTTGTGCTCGAAATGGGATGGGGTTTCCGCCGTCCGCCTGCTAGTAAAAAGGCCTCCGGAGCTGTTGCTCTGGAGGCCTTTCGTTCAATCGCAAGCGAACGCGTTAGTTGTTCTTGGTCAGGCGCTCGACGTCGTGGGCGATCATGTATTCCTCGTCGGTGGGGATGACCATGACCGTGACGGCGGAACCGGCGGCGCTGATGACCTGCGGGCCGTTGCCCACGGCCTCGCGGTTCTTGTTGTTGTCGATGCGTACGCCCAGCCACTCAAAGCAGTCGCAGAAGGCCTTGCGGATCGACCAGTCGTTCTCGCCGATACCGGCGGTAAAGGTGATGGTGTCCACGCCCGCCATAGAAGCGATCATGGAGCCAGCCTGCTGCATGGCTTTGTAGGCGAACATATCGAAGGCGAGCAGGCAGCGCTCGTCGCCCTCGGAGGCGCGTGTACGGATGTCGCGGGCGTCGTTGGAGATGCCCGAGATGGCAAGCAGACCAGACTGCTTGTTCATCATGTCATCGACTTCCTGATAGCTGTAGCCGCCCTCGCGCTGGAGGTAGCACACGGTGGCCGGGTCAATGGAACCACAGCGGGTACCCATCATCAGACCGTCAAGCGGCGTGAGGCCCATCGTGGTGTCGCGGCACACGCCGTCCTCAATGGCGGCAAGCGAAGCACCGTTACCCAAATGGCACGAAAGCAGACGGTGGCAGCGCGAACCCAGGATCTCCTTGGCCATCATCCACTCATAGCGGTGGCTCGTGCCGTGGGCGCCGTACTTGCGCACGTGGTACTTGTCGCACACGTCCTTGGGCAGCGCGTAGGTATAGGCGACCTCGGGCATGGTCATGTGGAACGAGGTGTCGAAGACGGCCACGTTGGGCAGCTCCGGATACTTCTCGCGGCAATATTCGATTGCCGCGGCCTCGCCGTAATTGTGCAGCGGAGCGAGCGGGGCCACCTCAAGGATCTTAGCCATGACCTCATCGTCGACGACCGCGGAATCATCGAAGTGCCAGCCGCCCTGAACGATACGATGGCCAATGCCATCAATCGTAAAGTCGGTCTTCTCAAGCTCCTCGAGCACGCGAGCGATAGCAGAGCGATGATCGGGGAAAGGGACTTCCTCGGTCTGCTTGGCGCCACCGTTCTCGGAGTGGCCAAAGATGCCCATGTCCGAACCGATACGTTCGCAGTTGCCCTTGGCGAAAACCTCGCGGGTATCGGTATCCAAAAGCTGATATTTAAGGCTTGAGCTGCCGGCGTTGACAACAAGTACGTTCATGAGACTCCTTTGCAGTGCAATACGGTCGACGCAGACCCCTTAAGGCGGCCGCATTTTAATAAGAAGTTATCACAACTTGATAAATAGCTATCAGTCATATCGCCCAACGAGCGCAAAAGAGGGGCCGAACGGCGCTCGGTCGTCCAGCCCCTCCCCTCTTGCAATTATTTGCCGTTGACGATGCGCTCGACGTCAGAAGCGATCATGAACTCCTCGTCCGTGGGGATGACGAAGATCTTGACCTTGGAATCCTTGGCAGACAGGCACCAAGCGCCGTCACCACGCAGGGCGTTGCGGGCATGATCCATCTTGACGCCCATAAAGGCCAGGCGGTCGGCAACGCCGGCGCGGACCGCCGGAGCATGCTCGCCGATGCCGGCAGTAAAGACCAGGGTGTCCATACCGCACATAGAAGTGGCCATCTCGGCAGCCTTGGCGGCAATCTTGTAGACGAACATATCGAAGGCGAGCTGAGCCTCGGGGTCACCAGCGGCGGCGAGCTCCTCGACGTTGCGGCAGTCGTTGGTCTTGCCGCCGGTCACAGCCAAAAGGCCGGACTTCTTGTTCATCATCTCGTCGACCTCGTCGAAGGTGTAGCCGCCCTCGCGCTGCAGGTAGCACACGGTAGCCGGGTCGATGGAGCCGCAGCGGGTGCCCATCATGACGCCGTCGAGCGGGGTGAGGCCCATGGTGGTGTCCATGCACTTGCCGTCCTCGATAGCGCACAGGGAAGCGCCGGAGCCGATATGGCACACGACGACCTTGCGGGCCTCGCCGTTGGTCATCTCGGCGACCTTTTTGGAGATGTAACGGTAGCTGGTGCCGTGGGCGCCGTACTTACGGATGTGCAGCTTGTCGCAAACGTCCTTGGGCAGAGCGTAAGTCTTGGCGACCTCGGGCATGTTGAAGTGGAAAGCGGTGTCATAGACCGTGACGTTGGGCAGGTCAGGATACTGCTCCAGGCAGAACTCGATAACGTTGGCCTCGGGGTTGTTGTGGAGCGGCGCCAGCGGGGCGACCTCGCGGATCTTGGCGAGAACGTCCTCGTCGACGAGGGAGGAATCGCCAAAGTACCAACCGCCCTGAACGATGCGATGGCCGATGCCCTCGATCTTGACGCCGTTGGCCTCGAGGTCCTTCAGGACGACCTCGATGGCGACCTTGTGGTCGGGGAACTCGATGTTCTCGGTCACCTTCTTGGAACCGTTAGCAGCGTGGGTGAAGGTACCGCCGGTAAAGCAAACGCGCTCGCAGGAGCCCTTTGCGGACACCTTGTGGGACTTGGTGTCGATGACCTGATACTTAAGGGTCGAAGATCCCGCGTTGACGACCAGAACGTTCATGTGTCTCCCTACTAACAGGCGGTGTGGCGCCGCCAGGTTACATACGCTTCAATAATAAACCCAAACGCCCTCGCGCTCGGGTTTATTGCGTTGATATATAAGTTATCGGTGCCTAAATACGCATGGCCTTTGACTTGTAAGACGAAATAGCGCGGGGATATACACCAGGGAAGAAATCCCGAGCGCAACAAGCAATACGACTCGAATGCCCGCAACGCTACTCAACACAGCGTTGAGCAGATAGAAAAGAACAGCACCCACCGCCACCATCTGGCTTTGAACCGAAATCAATGAACAGCGCATCGAAGAATCGGCAGCATTTTGAAAAATTGAGTATTTAATTGGGGCAAACAACGAGTACGCAACCGTCTGCGACACATAGAACACGGGCAGCATATTAGCCGGAGTAAGGGGAATCAAAAACAAAGCCGTCAATACTAAGCGAATGATGCCGCAAATACGCGCAAAACGGCCCTTGTCGACACGAGCAATCACGCTGGGCACAATAAACCCTATGGAGGCGGAGGCAAGGAGCTGGACCGCAATGGTCACGCCCGAAGCGACAGCATTCATTCCGCGGCCGGAAAGCAACAGTGAGAAAAAGTCTTCCAGAGCGACGAAGGCAAATGCCTGAGAACAGTCCATGATGAACGCCGAACGAAGAATGCCATTACCCGCAATAGCTGCACCGATCATCTTCGGGCTCATTCCATGCTCAAGTGTCCCCGCAGTGCCTCCTCTTCTCACCTCAGGAATACAAACAACGACAGCCAATGTCAGCACCATTGTGATGATATCGACCGAAAGCCCAATGAGATACGCGCCAGCGGACGAAATGAAACCGCCCACACAAGCGGAGAGGGCATAAGAGGCATAGAAAACAAATCGCTCAACGACATTAAGTCTTACGAGCTGGTCCTGAGAGACGCTATCAATGTAAATTGCTTCTATGGATCCGCTCACACATGCAACGG
>CAJMSV010000083.1 GCA_905216175.1 uncultured bacterium
CTGCATGCAGGTTGTGACCGGCCTGCTTGAGCTCGATGTTCCTCTGGTGCTCGATGCCGACGCCCTCAACTGCCTTTCGCGCATCGCAATCGATGGCATTGAGAAGACCCCTGACATGTATCGTCGCGAGGCGCCGCATATTATGACCCCGCACTATCGCGAGCTTTCGCGCTTGGTGGGGGAGGAGGACGAGGTCTACGATCTGGGCACCGCTATCGATGCCGCCCAGAAGATTTTGTGGGCCGGCGGTTCGGACAACATGGTTATCGTCTGCAAGGGGCCAACCACGGCGGTTGTTGGTGTCGAGCGCGTTTTGATTCCCGCAAGCGGTCCTGCCTCTCTTGCCACGGCGGGCTCGGGTGACGTTCTTGCCGGTATCATTTCCGGCACCATCGCCACGCTCGTTGCTGAGGTTGACGTGTGGGAGCTCGCTCTTTCCTACGCAGTCTCGATTCATTCGTATACCGGTTTTGCCGCTGCTGCCGAGTATGGCGAGAAAAGCGTGATCGCCACGGACCTTATTGACTATATCGGCGAAGCCATGCAACTGGTGGAGAACGAGGCGCTTAAGGACTTGGGCGTGCTCGATTCCGAAGGGGAGTAAGATGGCCATCTCAAGGTTGCCGCAAGACCGCTGGTCCTGGGTCGAGATCAACCAAGGTGCGCTGCGTCGCAACACGCGCGCATATAAAAACCTGCTGAACCCACGTCAGCGCTTGTGCTGCGTGGTCAAGGCCGACGCTTACGGCCACGGTGCCGTTGCCTGCGCCAAGATCATGTATGCAACCGGTGCCGATATGTTTGCCGTCGCCACGGTTAAAGAAGGTATCGAACTGCGCGAAGGCGGCATCGTATCGCCCATCCTGCTGTTGAGCGAGCCTCCTGCCGAGTCTATCGACCTGCTGCGCGAGCATGACATCATGCCTTCGGTCTATACCTTTGAGTTTGCTCTTGCGTATGGCGAGCGCGCGTCGCAGCTGGGTAAGATTGGCAAGTACCATATGGTTATCGAGACGGGCATGAATCGCATTGGCGTGCATTACGCGGATGTGATCGAGTTCCGCCGTTCGATCCACTTCCATCGCGGTAATCAGTGCGACGGCGTGATCACGCATTTTGCCACCGCCGACGAGCAGAGCGGTTGGGACTACAAGCTTCAGTGCAAGCGCTTTGACGAAGCAGTTGCTGCCATGAAAGATGCCGGCTTCGAATGCGGCATCGTTCACTGCGACAACACGCCGGCGTCTATCTTGGACCCCTCGACTCATTACGACATGATTCGTGCGGGCATCGGGCTATATGGTCTGCAGCCCTGCGAGACAACGCGTCCGATCTTTCCGCTTGACCCAGTGAGGAGCGTTCGCGCTCGCATAACGCGTGTGGCGCAGCCTGCCATGGGCGAGGGCGTGGGTTATGGCTTTACCAATCGCGTGCCCCGGACGCGCGTGCAAATCTGCTCGCGGCCGATTGGCTATGCCGACGGCCTCTCGCGCACTCTTTCCAATCGCATGGACGTTCTCTATCAGGGCGAGCGCATTCGCCAGGTGGGCAATATCTGCTTGTATCAATGCTTGGGCGCCAGCTCCGAGACCGCGATGGGCCGCATGCCTGAAGCGAATTACGGGGACGTGATGACCATCATCGGTCGCGATGGCGATGCCGAGATCACTATGGACGAGATGGCCCGACTGCGCGGAACGATTAACAACGAGGCCGCCTGCGGCTTTGGCATGCGCCTCGACAAGGTCTACGTGTAGGAGCCGCTATGGGCGTCATGCACATCCCCGGCCATACCCATCAGGCGCCACGTGAGGTCGCACTCGAGGAAATTGAGGCCGTTCTGGGCGATTGTCACCTCTGCCAGCTCTACCAGTCGCGTCACAATATCGTGTTTGGCGTGGGAAACCCCCGCGCCCGTGTGATGTTTATTGGCGAGGCGCCGGGCCGCAATGAGGATTTGCAGGGCGAGCCCTTTGTGGGGGCGGCAGGCGAGGACCTCAACGGCATTTTGTCGCTGGCGGGGCTCAAACGCGAAGACGTCTACATTGCCAACGTGCTTAAGTGCCGCCCGCCGGGAAACCGCAATCCGCGTCCCGAGGAAGTGCTGGCTTGCTCGCCGTTTTTGCGTGAGCAGATTCGAAGCATCTGGCCTGATATTATCGTGACGCTCGGCAACCCCGCGACGCACTTTGTGCTTAAGACCGAGATTGGCATTACTAAGCTGCGCGGCAGGTTCCACCAGATGGGGCATTTTGTAGTAATGCCCACGTTCCATCCGGCAGCAGCGCTGCGCAATCCGGCGTGGCAGGAGCTGCTGGAGGAAGACTTTAAGATGCTGGGCGATTATCTGGAGCGACATCCCGCACCAGAGGACGCCTCGGAATAATAATAAGGAGCATATATGTCCCTGGAGCGCCTGGGGGTAGGTACTTACAAAACGACTTGCGCTGCCGATACGGAGTACTTTGGCGAGCTAATTGCACCGTGCCTTGAGGACGGCGATGTGCTCATTCTGACCGGTGGCCTGGGAGTGGGCAAAACTCACTTTACCAAGGGCGTCTCGCGCGGGCTGGGCGATGGGCATATGGTTACGAGTCCTACGTTTGCGCTCATGGCCGTTCACGATCAAGGTCGTATTCCGCTGTTTCACTTTGATCTATACCGCCTGGAGCATGCTTACGAGCTCGAGGATACGGGCATTTTCGATGTGCTGGGCTATGAGGGTGCTTGCCTGCTGGAATGGGGCGAACAATTCCAGGACGAGCTGACGGATGAGTATCTTTCGGTGACGCTCAAGCGTGATGAGGGCGACAGCGATGTGCGAACGATAACGCTTGAGGCGCACGGTGACCGCGCAATGGAGCTTTCCCATTTGATTGATAAGGCTGTACAAGATGAGCTTGCATAACGACAACGCGCTGGTGGTGGCGCTCGATACCTCGACCGACATGCTTGCCTGCGCGGCAAGCTGGATTGATGGACAGACGGGCGAGACGAAGCTCGTGAGTGGCGACCACATGTGTCGCCGTCACGCCAACGTTGAGCTCGTGAATACCGTTGATGGCGTGCTGGCTCAAGCCGGTCTGGATCGCAGCGATGTTGGTTGCTATGTGGTCGGCCGCGGCCCGGGGTCCTTTACGGGTGTGCGCATCGGCATCTCCACTGCCAAGGGCCTCGCGCGTGGTGCCAATGTTCCGCTGCTGGGCGTGTCGACGCTCGACGCTTGCGCTTGGACGGCGTGGAAGGCTGGCGTGCGCGGCAAGCTTGGTATCTTGACCGATGCTATGCGCGGTGAGGTATATCCGGCGCTGTATATGCTGGTCGATGAGGGTCCCGAGCGTCAATTTGAGCGCGAACACGTGGTCAAGGCCGCCGTGGCGCTCGATGAGTGGCGCCGAGCAGCGGACTGGGACCAGGTTCAGCTGACCGGTGACGGTCTCGTGCGCTATGGCAAGCTGCTGGGTGAGGACGAGACCGCCCGCTGCGTGGAGCGCGACCTGTGGTGGCCTTCGGGCGAGGGCTTGCTGCTCGCGCACGCTGCGGGTGACGGCGATCCGGCCCGCGTCCTGCCGATTTACACGCGCCTTTCGGATGCCGAGGAAAACGAGCGCAAGCGTCTTGGTCTTGCCGAGAGTGCGCAGAGCGAAATTACGGGCGTTGCCGATGAGCTCGCCGGTCGTCATCTGCAGTTCCGTCCCATGGGCGCGGCGGATGCCGAGGGCGCGAGCGCGCTGGAGGCTGCCTGCTTTGAAGGTGCCGGACACGAGGCGTGGACGCCGGGCATGTTCCTGTCCGAACTGGGCGAGGACGTCGCTGCGCCGCGTAGTTGGTGGGTAGCACACGACGACGGCAAGCTGCTGGGCCTTGCCGGCGGTATGGTCGTGGACGGTGATGTGCAGATTCTGGATGTCGCCGTCGACCCGGCACATCGCCGTGAGGGCATTGCCCGCAAGCTGCTGTCGCATGTGAGCTATGATGCCCAGATGCTCGGCTGCACCACGGCTTCGCTCGAGGTCGAGGACGGCAACGAGGGAGCGATCGCGCTTTATAACGCTCTGGGCTTTACCGAGGCAGGACGGCGCCGCGGCTACTATGGTGTCGGCAAGGATGCCATCGTCATGACGGCTCCGCTGCCCCTCGTGCTTCCGGTCGACAATGCTTCGCCCGAGCCGACGGCGGCAGAGCAGCGCGTATGGCCGCTGCCTGCGCCCGGGCGCTCCGAGGGGGAGCGTGCCGAAATTGAACGCCGCCGCCTAGTGCTCGCTATCGAGAGTTCCTGCGACGAGACGGCCGTGGCGATTATCGATGCGGATGGCAATATGCTGGCCAACCAGGTGTCGACACAGATTGATTTTCACGCCCGCTTTGGCGGCGTGGTGCCCGAGATCGCCTCGCGCAAACACGTTGAGGTGATTGTGAGTGTCGTGGATGCGGCGCTCGAGGATGCCGCAGCATCGCTTGGTCTTGAGGGCGGAGCCATTGCCCCCAGTGAGCTTGCCGCCGTGGGCGTGACGCAGGGTCCGGGCCTGGTGGGCGCGCTCGTGGTTGGCGTCGCCTTCGCCAAGGGCTTTGCCTACGCTGCTGGCAAGCCGCTCGTGTGCGTCAACCATCTTGAGGGTCATCTGTTTGCCAACTTGCTGGCGCAGCCCGACCTCAAGCCGCCGTTCATCTTCACGCTTGTCTCGGGCGGGCACACCATGCTCGTGCACGTGAAGGCGTGGGGCGACTACGAGGTGCTCGGTGAGACGCTCGACGACGCTGTGGGCGAGGCCTTCGACAAGGTAGCCAAGGCATTGGGTCTGGGCTATCCCGGTGGCCCCATCATTTCCAAGCTGGCCGAGACGGGCAACCCCAAGGCGATCGATTTCCCCCGTGCGCTTAACAGCAGAGGAGACTATCGCTTCTCGCTTTCGGGCCTTAATACCGCTGTGACGCTCTACATTGAACAGGAGACCAAGGCCGGGCGCACGATTCACCTGCCCGATCTGGCAGCTTCGTTTGAGGCAGCTGTCTTTGACGTGCAGTACAAGAAGGCCAAAAACGCATTGCACGCTACCGGATGCAAGGAATACTGCATCGGTGGCGGCGTCTCGGCCAACCCGCATCTGCGCGAGATGATGATCAAGAAGCTTGGGCGTCAGGGGATTCGCGTAACGGTGCCGCCCTTGTCTGCCTGTACCGATAACGCAGCCATGATTGCGGAGGTCGCTCGCCGTAAATTCGACCGAGGTGAAATCTCGCCGTTCGACGTCGACGCCGATCCAAACATGACGCTGTAGCTGGTACGGCGCGGTCCCCGGACGGAGGGGCCGGATATAAGGTTTCCTGCTCTACAGTCCTGCGCAAGACGAAGGCCACATTAAGTGGCCTTCTTTGCGTGCGGAACTCGCGATAAACCTTATATCCGGCCCCTCCGTTCGGGGGCCTTTCTGTATCGATATAGCTTCTGGGCTGGTTTGGCGTCGACAACGTCCAGTAAGGTTAACAAGTCAGCGTCGAATTTCCGGCGTTCTTTAGCTGAAAGAAAATGTTAGTGTGCGGAGCTTTGCTCCGCACAATTGGGATGGGAGCCCCTGCGCGCCGCGGGAACCGGGCTGCCTATATGAACTTTATCGCGAGTTCCGCACGCAAAGGAAAGCACTTAATGTGCTTTCCGTCTTGCGCAGGACTGTAGAGCAGGAAAGTTCATATGCGCCGCCCGGCTCCCGCCGCTCTCGGGGGCATCTCTCATGCAAAAACTTTTGTCGGGTAAAGTCCGAGGTCAGTGGCGTTTTATACCGAGAAATTCAAAAAAAGTTGAAAATTCATTACATATTTGCGTTGACTTTAGGTAACTAAAGTTTCATACTCCTTTTCAACCACTGGGGGATGTGAACACGCACGAATCGTTCGCATCATGATTGAAGAGGATTTCTTAGACATGTTCACGCATCAGCTAAACATTATCAGCGTAGTAATTATCTGATGCGGGTTAGCACATACAGCTAGCCCGTACGATAACGGGCGGCTGATGAAGATGAGGGCCGTCGAGCGCAACCGACGGCCCTCATTTTTTATGTCTAGGAAGTTCTTTTTAGAGGAGGAAATGTAATGAACGGAGTTTTGCTCATGGTTGTGGCCGCGGCGGTGCTCGCCTGCGGCTATCTGGGCTATGGCCGCTGGCTGGCCAACAAGTGGGGCGTTGACAAGGATGCCCTCACGCCGGCCAAGCGCATGAAGGACGGCAACAGCTTCTCGCCCGTCTCCGCCTTCACCGCGTTCTCGCACCAGTTCAGCTCGATCTGCGGTGCTGGCCCTGTCACGGGTACGATTGTCGCCATGGCCTTTGGCTGGCTGCCCGTCGTGCTCTGGGTCCTCGTCGGCGGCATCTTCTTTGGCGCCGTCCACGACTTTGGCGCCCTGTACGCTTCGATGAAGAACAACGGCAAGTCGCTCGCTCAGCTCATCGAGAAGTACATCGGCAAGACCGGCCGTCGCCTGTTCCTGCTGTTCTGCTGGCTGTTCTGCATCATCGTCATCGCCGCCTTCACCGACATGGTCTGCAAGACGTTCATGTTCACCCCGGCCGTTGACGCTTCTGGTGCTGCTACCGGTGCCATCGACTTCACCAAGTCCTATGCCGCCGGCTGCGCTGGTACCATCTCCATCCTGTTCACCTTCGTCGCTATCGCCTTTGGTTGGGCTCAGAAGAAGTTCAACCTCACCGGCGCTGCCGAGTTCGTCACCGGCGTGGTCCTCATGGTTCTCATGTTCGCCGTCGGTATGCAGTTCCCGGTCTACCTGGATAAGTTCCAGTGGTTCGCCGTCGTCATGGTCTACCTGGTCTTCGCTGGCGCTATGCCCATCCAGATGCTCAAGACCCCGCGTGACTACCTCACTTCCATCATGATGATCGTCATGATCGTCTGCGCTGTCCTCGGCATCGTCGTCCTGGGCGTCAACGGTCAGGCTACGATGACCGCTCCGGTCTTCACCGGCTTCTCCACTGCCTCCGGCATGATGTTCCCGGTCCTGTTCGTCTCCGTCGCTTGCGGTGCTCTCTCCGGTTTCCACAGCCTCGTTTCTTCCGGCACCTCTTCTAAGCAGGTCGAGAAGGAACAGGACGCCGTCAAGGTCGGTTACGGCGCCATGATCGTCGAGTCCTTCGTCGGCATCCTTGCCATCATCGTCGCCGGCATCATGTTCTCCGACATGAACACCGCCGGTACCGGCGCCCTCAACGCTGGTGTCGCTTCCACCCCGTTCCAGATCTTCGCCGCTGGCATCTCCCGCGGCATGCAGGCCTTCGGTGTTGACGGCACGCTCGCAACCGTATTCATGACCATGAACGTTTCCGCTCTGGCCCTGACCTCGCTCGATGCCGTCGCCCGCATCGCTCGCACCTCGTTCTCCGAGTTCTTTGCCCAGACCAACGACGCCCTGGCCATCGAGTCCAAGGCCGGCTACATGAGGGTCCTCGGCAACCCCTGGTTCGCCACGGTCGTTACCCTGCTTCCCGGTCTCGCCCTCGCTTTTGGTGGCTATGCCAACATTTGGCCGCTCTTTGGTGCTTCCAACCAGGTGCTCGGCGTCATGACCATGATCGCGCTCGCCGTGTTCTGCAAGTGCACCGGCCGCAAGGGCTGGATGCTGTACGTGCCCGTGGCGTTCCTGCTGGCGTGCACGTTCACCTCACTGGTGCAGTCGCTCATCGGCTGCGTGAACGCGCTCGCCGCGGGCGGGGCCGCCGTCATCGCCACGTCTGGCCTGCAGCTCGTCTTTGCG
>CAJMSV010000084.1 GCA_905216175.1 uncultured bacterium
CACCGCTATATCCCAGCGCATCGAGCAGCTCGGAGGTGTCGTCCGTTATCGAACAAAGCTCGTCGACATTCACATCGACGCGTCTGGCGCCATTACCGGTATTGATGTCCAATCGTCCCAAGACGCCGCTTGCGAGCCAATCGAGACAAAGCACCTCATCCTCGCCTGCGGGCATTCTGCTCGCGATATTTTTGAGCTCCTTAAGGACCACAACGTGGCCCTCGCACAAAAGACCTTTGCCATGGGCGTTCGCATCGAGCATCCGCAGCGCGACATCGACCGAGCCCAATATGGAGCCTCGGCGGGACATCCTGCCCTCGGAGCAGCCCCCTACAAGCTCGTCGCCCATCTTCCCAACGGCCGCAGCGTGTTCTCGTTTTGCATGTGCCCCGGCGGACAGGTTGTCGCCGCCTCTTCCGAGCAGGGCCACCTGTGCGTCAACGGCGCTAGCCTCAATGCCCGCGACGGACGCAACGCAAATGCCGCCTTGCTCGTTAACGTCACGCCTGAGGACCTTCCCAACGATGACCCGCTCGCCGGCATCGAGCTCCAGCGTGCCTGCGAGGCGGCCGCCTATCGCCTGGGCGGTTCCAACTGGAACGCACCGGCACAACTCGTCGGAGATTTCCTCGCAGGACGCGCCAGCAAGGCGCCCGGAAAGGTAAAGCCCACCTATCCGCTCGGTGTGACCTGGACGGCAATTGACGAAGCCCTGCCGCAGCATATCGTCGAGTCGCTCCGCCTGGGACTTCCCCTACTCGGAAAAAAGCTACGAGGCTACGACCGTCCCGATGCCGTTCTTACCGGCGTGGAGACTCGTTCGAGCTCACCTGTCACTGTCACCCGAGACCGAACGTGCCATGCCGTGTCGACCCCGGGCCTCTACCCTTGTGGTGAGGGAGCTGGATATGCTGGCGGCATCATGAGCGCGGCCACCGACGGCATCCGTTGTGCCGAAGCCCTGATCGCGGACCTCTAACGCACGAATTCCAGCGCGCAAAAGACACAGGCCCCGAGCCCCACAGGGAACTCGGGGCCTGTTCGCTATTTCTTAAACCGTGCACCCTGGCGTTTTCTGCCCGATGCGAACGTGGAACCCTTGCGGGCCTGCGAACGTAAGCGCTCGATCGTCTCGTCCTCAGACGCGTCCTCGAGCATCGCCCGAATCTGAACGACGGCATCGCGCAGGCGCGCCGCCTCCTCAAAGTCCATGGCGGCAGAAGCGTTGCGCATATCCTCTTCCATGGTTTCGACGATCCGCACAAGCTCGTCATGCGGCAGTTCTTCCAACTGCTCCGCAAGTGTCTGCTCGGGCGCCACCGTTTCCGGCACGCCGCCCTCGCCCGACTCATCGGGCGTATAGAATGCGCCATGACCAAGAGAATCGCCCTTCGAGCGCCCCTTGGAACCCACGGTTTTTTCGGCCTCGGCAATAAAACTTGAGATGTCGTTGATGGCCTTGCGCACTGTCTTGGGCACAATGCCATGCTCTTCGTTATATGCCATCTGAATCTCGCGACGGCGCTGCGTCTCCTCGATGGCCTCTTTCATCGAATCGGTCACAACGTCCGCATACATGATGACTTCGCCATCGGCGTTACGGGCCGCGCGGCCAATCGTCTGAATCAGCGAACGGCGGTTGCGCAAGAAGCCTTCCTTATCGGCATCGAGAATTGCCACCAGTGAGACCTCGGGAAGATCCAAGCCCTCGCGAAGCAGGTTGATGCCAACGAGAACATCGATCTTGCCCTCGCGCAGCGTTCGCAGGATCTCGACACGGTCCATTGTCGCCGTATCAGAATGCATGTAATTGACCTTAATGCCCGCATCAAGCAGATGGTCGGTCAGGTCCTCGGCCATGCGCTTGGTCAACGTGGTCACCAGCACGCGCTCCTTGCGGGCAACGCGCTCGCGAATCTCGTCCTCAAGATCGTCAATCTGACCGCGAACCGGACGCACATCGATCTTGGGATCGAGCAGACCGGTCGGACGAATAATCTGCTCCACGTCGTTTTGGCTCACCCGCAGCTCGTAATCGCCCGGCGTGGCCGAAACATAGATAAACTGGGGTATCCTTGCCTCAAACTCATCGAAACGAAGCGGGCGGTTATCGAGCGCCGAGGGCAGGCGAAAACCGTGTTCCACCAGCGTCACCTTACGCGAGCGGTCACCTTCGTGCATGCCGCGAATCTGCGGCACCGTCACATGGCTCTCATCGATGATGCAGAGCATATCCTTGGGAAAGTAATCGATTAGGGTAAACGGCGGCTCACCCGGCTTGCGACCGTCCAGATGACGCGAGTAGTTCTCGATGCCGTTGCAAAAGCCCATCGTCTCGAGCATCTCAAGATCATAATCGGTGCGCTGCTGCAGACGCTGCGCCTCGAGCAACTTGTCGGTCGCCTTGAGCTCCGCCACGCGCTTCTCGCACTCTTCGCTGATCGATTTCAGAGCCGCCTTGACCTTCGGCTTCTCGGTCACGTAGTGCGATGCCGGCCATACGGGGATGGCCTCGTACTCACGAAGCATCTCACCGGTGACCTCATCGATCTCGGCAATCAGCTCGACCTCGTCGCCAAAGAACTCAAACCGCAACGGATGCTCGGCATAAGGCGGATACACGTCGACAACATCGCCGCGCACGCGGAACGTGCCGCGTGCCAGGTCATAGTCATTGCGATCATATTGAATGTCGATAAGTGCATGGATAAAGTCATCGCGCTCGAGCGGCACCTTCTTGTCGACGTTTGGAGCCAGACCCGCATAGTCCTCAGGAGAGCCAATGCCATAGATACACGAGACCGATGCGACAACGATCACATCACGTCGAGAGAGTAGCGATGCGGTCGCCTGATGTCGCAGCATCTCAACCTCTTCGTTAATCGAGGAGTCTTTCTCGATATATGTATCGCTTTGCGGCACATACGCCTCGGGCTGATAGTAGTCGTAGTACGAGACGAAGTAGACCACAGCGTTGTTGGGAAAGAACTCTTTGAGCTCGCTCGCAAGCTGAGCGGCGAGCGTTTTATTCGGAGCCATGACCAGCGTCGGCTTTCCCAGGGCCTCAATAGTCTTTGCCATCGTGAAGGTCTTGCCCGAACCAGTCACGCCCAGCAAAACCTGATAGCGGTCTCCGTCCCTCACGCCCTGCACAAGCGACTCAATGGCCTTAGGCTGGGAACCGGCAGGCTCATAGGGAGACACGACCTTAAACGGCACGTCAGAGCCTTCAACGCCAAAGCGCTTAAGTTCACCACCAACGCGTTCTACTTCAAATTCCGCCATGGATACTCCTAACTCATATATCTGCAGTATACGCAGGCGGCAGGCATAGTCCTATACGAACCGATCGGGATAGAGGGTCTTGTAGCGAACCCAGGCATTATTGACACGAATCAGATACGCCTGCGTCTCGGGAAAGGTGATTGCATTATGAAGCGACGTACTCTGCTGCGCCCATCCGTCGACATTGCCCATGCCGGCGTTATAGGCGGCAATGGCACTGTCAGTCGACCCGTTAAAATACGCTAGAAGATACGAGAGATACGCACAGCCAAACTCGATATTCGTAGCCGGATCGTTAAGGTTGTCGGCCGAATACTCGCCACCGTCGACAAGGCCCTTGGCGATCATATCCTGGGCAGTCTCGGGCATCAGCTGCATCAATCCCTGAGCACCCTGATTCGACTCGGCCTCGGGATCCCAATTCGATTCAGACTTAATGACAGCGCACACCAGATACGGATCCAGATTATGCGAAATACTGGATTGCTTTACATACGCCTCGTAGTCAATCGGATACAGCGGCTTAAAGAAAGCGGCAGGAGCATACGAGTAAACGAATGAGATAAGGCCGAAGGCAAAAACGGCAGCCAGCGGTATAAGGCGATACCACGTAAGGAAACGTGTCTTAGGCATCGGCCTCCTCCTTATCCACTACATCCCCGAACCCATGGCGCGAAAGCCATGCGTCCAGTTGTTCAAAGAGCGAGTTATCGTCTGCCGCATTGTCAATCACAGTTGTAGCGAGATTGCACAGCACAGACTCTTCGGGCTGGCAAGCAGAACGGGCATCGAAATCAGATGGCTCCATGCCACGTTGAATAGCGCGCTCGCGACGAACTGACAAAGGGGCGCTGATGACCAAAATTTCATCAGCCAAGCCAAATGCATCCTCAAAACCAGTCGGAGCAGAAACCTCGACCACCGCAAAAGGATAACGGGGAGATGAAACAGTACAACAAACCGGATCGAGAATCCTAAGCGAAAGCTGTTCAATCAGAATGGGATGCACGATGTCATTGAGCCGTGCGACCGAATCAGGAGAAGCGAAAGCTCGAGAAGCGAGGATGCCGCGGCGAATGCCGCCTTCCTCATCCAAAATGTCCCAACCGAATTCATCCGCGAGCGTATTGACGATATCAGAGCCCGGCACATACAGCGATTTTGCAAGCTCATCCAGATCGATAAGCATAGCGCCACGAGATTCGAAATAGCGGCAGGCAGTCGACTTACCCGAAGCAATATTGCCCAAGACAAATACGGTAAACATCAAGCCCTCCCTAACGCCAATGCGAGTAATTATCGCTCAAATACACTAGAAGGTGTTAGCGCCGGAATAATTTAGCCAAATATAGTCGGCCGAGATTGACCAATCCCGGCCGACCCATTTTAGCCAACACGCCCGCATCTATGACTTTCCTATC
The DNA here is from genome assembly GCA_905216175.1 of uncultured bacterium. Classification (GTDB taxonomy): domain Bacteria; phylum Actinomycetota; class Coriobacteriia; order Coriobacteriales; family Coriobacteriaceae; genus Collinsella. Next base: position 4,707 of record CAJMSV010000084.1, read on the forward strand.
GCATTCCTACATCCCCTCGGGCTGGATCCCCCTCACCTTCACCGCCTGGGGGACGGCCTCCACCGAGTAGGTGTCAAGCTCCCTGCCGCGGTAGCTCGGGCCCCGCATCACGAACACCGACGCCTTGTCGAACAGCCTGTCGAGGGCGCAGAGGAGCGTGTCGTCGCCCGTGAAGAACTCATCCCACCCGCTCGGGGCGATGTTGCTCGTGAGGACCATCGCGTTCGGCCCCTCCTTCTCGTAGCGCCTGTCGACGACATCGAAGAACAGGTCGGTGCACGGCCTGTCGTAGACGCATCTCCCCACCTCGTCAACGATGAGGCACGACGGCTTGACGAGCGAGGAGACGACCCGCGAGGTGGTTCCCCGCTGGACGGCCTTCTGGAACCTGTCCCTGAGCTCGGTCGCCTTTATGTAGTAGGTCTTGAGCCCCCGCATGCAGCACTCGCGCCCGTAGGCCTGCGCGAGGTGCGTCTTCCCTATGCCGCCGGGCCCGACGAAGGCGACGTTGCGGTGCGCGTAGAGGTCGGCCAGCGACGGGAGCTTGCCCAGCGCGGCCGCGTCCCGGCCCTGGATCCTGGAGAAGTCGAAGCCCTCGAAGGTCTTGGGCTCGCGCCTGGGCAGCCTGCTCAGCCTCAGCAGCGTCTCGATGGAGGCGAGCCTCCTCTTCTCCGCAAGGTAGGAGAAGGTGGCTGCCACGGCGGCCATCTCCCCGTCGCCGAGGTCGAGGTCCGAGGCGAGGGTCGCGAGCTCCTCCGCCCCGACGGCGATCCCGAGCCTCGACGCGGCGTCGCTCGCGAGCTCGTAGGGGCTCGCCCCCGCGCCCGCCATCATTCGGCCCTCCCGAAGTCGAACCTCTCGAAACCGGGTTTCGTCCTGGGCGGGGCGATTTGCTCGACCACGGTCCCCACCGGCTGGGTCGGCAGCTCCTCGGGCTGCGCCGGCGATGTCTCCCACTGCCCCTCGCACCAGCTGTCGGCGCCGGTGCCGACGGCGTGGGCGACGAGCTCGCGGGAGAGGTCGTCGCTGTATATGTGCACCACGCGCCCCTCCCGGTTCACCCTGCACTCGCGGCGGACGTACCAGTAGGGCACGCCGTAGCGGTGCCCCTCGAAGCTCACGAAGCCGTCGAAGGAGATCTTCCGGCGCGGGCACAGGTACCGCTCGACCTCGGCCGTGACCTCGAGCGGCCTGGTGTTCGCCGAGCACGCCGCCTCGTGCTCGCGCATCGGGACGCATGCCGCCGCGCGCCGCCAGCGGCCTCCCTGCTCGGCGCACCAGAGGGCGGCCTCCCGGTTGAGGGCGTCAAGGTCGGTAAAGGACCTTCCCGCGAGGAAGTTCCCCTTCACGAAGCGGACGAGCCTCTCCACCTTGCCCTTCGTATAGGGGTGGCGCGGCCTGCACAACCTGGTGCGGAAGCCGACGACGCCCATGAACTCGGCGTAGTCGGCCTGCCAGACGGGCCGGCCGTCGGCATCGCGGCGGACGACCACGCTCTTCATGTTGTCGGTGAGCACGGTCGCGGGCACGCCCAGCGCCGAGAACGCGTGCAGCATCCCGATGAGGAGGTTCTCCTGGCGCGCGTTCGGGAAGAACTCGACGTGGGCGCCCCCGCAATGGTGGCAGACCATGGCGAAGCAGGCGATCCGCGCCCGCTCCCCGCCAGGGCGCTCGACCGCGACGAAGCCCCAGTCCATCTGGTAGGCCTCTCCGGGCGCCGTCCTGCAGCGCTGGCCGCGGCAGCCCTGCGGGGCCGCCTGCCGCCTCTTCGCGGGCACGAGGTCCCGGTGCGCGGCGATATAGGTCTTCACCGTGGTGAGGCCGCCGGCGTAGCCCTGGCCGAGCAGCCGCTCGAATATCACCTGCGAGTTGGTGACGCCCTTCCGCAGGAGGTCGTCCACCAGGCCGGTGTGGCCGGCGAGCACGCCCGGCGCGGCCCTCCTCCCGCTGTTCCCGTGGGGCAGGGCCCTGAACCCGTGTGCCCTGACCGTCCTCGCGCGGGAGCGGGTGAGCCCCGTCCTCCTGCAGAACTCCGCGAGGTTGCATGCCTGCGGGTCGAACCCGTCGCCCTCCTCCGCGGCCATCTCCCGGAGCGCCGCGTCTATAATCTCCTGTAGGTCATCGTGTCTCTCGTTCACCTCAATGGTCCTCCTAACGCCGGCGTGTTGGCACCACCAGCGTAGTGGCGGCGGGGAGGCACGGTGGCCATTATTCGGTGACCGGGATTGGTCAAAATAGTTTGACTATTAGCGGCTAAAATCGCCCGGCGCTAACAGTGTCTGGCGAAAAATGGGACGGGCCCCAGATTGCCCATGCGCGCGCAAAAGCACGCCGCGGCAATCTGGGGCCCATCCCCAAATACCTATAAATATGCAGGCCAGCAATGTGTTAACGATGCGCCAGCGGGTGCGCCGCCAGATAGACCTCGGTCAGTTGCGTACGATCGACATGCGTGTAGACCTGCGTGGTCGATATATCGGCATGTCCCAAGATCTCCTGTAGCACACGGAGGTCTGCGCCGCCCGCAAGCATATGGGTGGCAAAGGAGTGACGCAGCGTATGGGGATGGAGTCCCACCAGCCCCACCTGGCGCCCGTAGCGCTCACAGATGGCATGGATGCCCTGGCGCGAGAGACGGCGGCCGTTCTTATTTAAAAAGACCGCCGAGGTCTCGGTTCCGCGGGCATGGGCCGCCAAGCGAGAACGTCCCTCAGTTACATAGAGCGTCAGAGCTCGCGCCGCGCTTCCTACCAGCGGGGACAGGCGTTCCTTCGAGCCCTTACCACGAACGAGCACAAAGCCGTCGTCGATATGGATATCGCCCACATCGAGCCCCCCCAACTCGCTCAGATCGGAAGAGCACACGTCTGACTCCAGTCACTCCGGAGAATCTCGTATGCCGTCTTCTGCATGAAAAAAAAAAGGGGGGGGGGGGGGGGGG
>CAJMSV010000085.1 GCA_905216175.1 uncultured bacterium
AAAACGGAATAGACGGACCGACCGTCCGGCTGAGTCTGGGAAGAGGTGCCGGGCGGCGGGCGGAGCATGGCCACCGGACCTATCGAAACACATCTCCACCGTTCCTTCAACTGGGAAAACGGCGCCCCCGGACCCCAGGAGGGGCCGCGGGGGCGTTCGGCCAACTGCGGGAATGGCCTATCCGCTCAATGTGTTCGGCTGAGATCGGAAATCAACCCAGTTCTCAATTCCCTTGACATTTACTCAGATTTGCCTTCGTTTATTCGCTTTGAAATATCTATTTCTGCTGGTAATTAAGCCAGTTATCAGTTTTTTAATAGCATTTTATTTATTTGCACAACATTTTGCTCAAGAGCATGCATCCTGCGAACGGTCGAAAATCGACCGTGAACGGTAGGTCATTAATCGGGAGGAATAGACTACCAAATTGATGGGAATATCTTTATCATATCGGTAGTTAGAAGCGTAATGTTCAGACAACCATATCTGAATTTTCACGCAGATTTTAGGCATCAATTCGCCCAAATCGCCTGAGGACACCGCAAAGGTGTCTGTTCCCTTTGCGGTGACTCTCCCCCGGCGCTACAGCAGATGTTCCTCGATAAAGATCGCGATGCCGTCTTTGTCGTTGCTCGCGGTTACAAAGTCGGCGGCGGCACGAGTGGCGTCGCTGCCATTTGCCATGGCCACACCCACGCCGGCGTCGGCCACCATGCAGGTGTCGTTGTCCGCATCGCCAAACACGCAGATGTTCTGGAGCTCCATGTCGTTGAGCTCCGCCACGCGCACAAGGCCGCGCGTCTTGGACACGCGCGGATCCATGAACTCGTAGAGCCGCTGCGTGGTTTGCAGAGCCGCCGCCTTAACAGTGTCATCGGCAAACGTCGACGCCCGCTCAATCACCCGCGGCATTACCTCGGGCGCCATGGTAAACATCACCTTGGGCTGCGGCTCGCGCAAGAACTCGGCAAAATTGACCACCTGGTAGGGCACGCCGTCGACACGCGACAGGTGCTCGACGCACGCGTTGCTCTCGGGCACGTAGAACACGCCGTCTCGGGGGCAGACGGGCGTTGCCGGAAGGTCCGCCATGTGCTTGCAGATGCGCGCGATGGTCTCGCCCGGCAGCGGATAGCTCAGCTCGTTGATGTCGTGCGCGCGGTCGATGACCTCGGCGCCACCGCAGCCCACGAGCACGTCCACCAGGCCTTCGATGCCCCAGAGCTCGTACATGGCCTCGGTCGCGTGGGCGTCGCGCCCGGTGCACAGGCCAAAGAGCACGCCGCGCTCGCGCAGGGCGCGGATCGCCGCCACGGTGCGCGGGGACACCGTGTGCTGGCTCGTGAGCAGCGTGCCGTCGATATCGCAGAACACGGCTTTGATATGGCTGAAGGTGGTGTCCATGGGGGCCTTTCTGGGTTGTGTGGCGGTGTGGGGTGTATTCGTGAACGGCGTACATGGTATACCAAGGCACAGGCGCGGCCTGTCAAAGCAAAAACCCCCACAAAGGTGCCTGGCCCCTTTGTGGTGGCCGGACCCGAAGGGTGTCCCGGCCCGGGACGCAAACCATCACAACATTCGACGTTTTTCGGCAAAATCGTGATTTTAATCGAATGTTGTGATGGTTTTTACTGCTTTGCGGCACGATCAAAATGCCAACGACCAAATAGCAGCAACGCCGCGGGAACCGCCGTCACGACCATGCCCGCCCCGATGAGCGTCTGCTGCACGCCAAATGTCGCCGCCAGCCACGGGGCAATCGCCAGCGGCGCCACGCCGGCAAACATATTGCCAAAGCCCATGACCGAGTTGACGCGACCGAGCTGCTCGAGCGGGGCCGTCGTTTGCACGATAGTGTTGTGGAGCGGGTTGACGACGCCCCACGCCACGCCCAGGACAATCTGGCCGACGAGGGCTACACCCACGTACGGCGTTCCCACATAGAGCAAACTTCCCAGGCCCACGGACATGAGCGCCACGAGCAGGGTTTTAAGGTTGACCAGGTGCGGCGGCAAGCGGAGCGCGACCACGGCGCCCAGCACCGCGCCCACACCGCTGGCCGACGAGAGCCAGCCCATCCACTCGACACCGACATGCAGAATATCACGGTAGAAGAACGACTCCAGCGGATCGAAGGCGCCGTAGCCAAAGTTTGAAAGGAAAATAATGCAGAACAGCAAGGCGAGGATACTGTTGGTGAAGACTGTCTTGATGCTTGTCGCGAAGGTGACGCGGGCGAACGTGCTGGGGTTGGAGCTTTGGCTGGCAGTGATTGCCGTTGTACCGCTGTCCGCGGGAGTACTTTCGCGCGCGGCGACGCGACCTGCTTGCGGTCTAAAGCCCCAGCCGGCAATGAGCGCCAACGCGGTAAAGAGCATCATAAGCACGAACACCGCGCGCGACGACGCAGCCGCCGCGACAAAGCCGCCCAGTGTGGGGCCAACGATGATACTCACGTTTGAAAACATGGCGATGGCGGAGTTGATGTCTTTGAGCTCGGCGGGGTCGTCGGTGAGGTAGGCTGGATAGGATGTGGCGATGGGCTGGGCGAACCCCATCACGAAGCCCAGCAGCACCGCGCCGAGCAGGACGATGCCGGTCGCGCTGCCAAAGGCGATGATTGCCGCGCCGGTTGCCAGCGTGCCCACGATGCTCAGCAAGAAATGACGGCGCGGGCCCCAAGCGTCGAGCGCCGCTCCACCCGCAAAGGATCCCAAGATCACGAATACGTTCATAAAAAGGACGGCCAGCGATGTCGCCACGACCGAGGCACCGTCTGCATAGGTGAGCGTTCCGATAACGCCGATAAAGTAGCTGGTCTGAAAACCGGTGTAGATGAGAAAGCGCATCGCCACCAGGCGCTTGGCCTGCACGGACAGCGATGATTGAGGCTTTGAGAAAAGAGGGGCGAGCATGGAGACTCCTTGTTTCATACGAATACGGACGGTGGGCATTCGCCACCGTCTGTCAAATCAATCTATCCGCATGAAACATTAAGGACGCATCTAGCCCCTTCTCTCCGTTTTTCGCCCGTCATGAACTACTTGGTAGATTGTAAGGCATGTCCCACACATCTACTAAAGCAAAATCCACCACAAAGGTGCTTGGCCCCTTTGTGGTGGAAATGACGTTTGCCCAGATAAAACCTGCCATGGCAGCGCAGCGAGCCGGTTCCAAGCCTTAAAGATGGTCTTGGATGAGATCGCAGATGGCTCGGGCGTCGTTGATGTTGATGGCTCGGGTCGCAAAGCCGGCGTCGAAGGCCTGACGCGCCAGGGCCTCGTTGCAGGCAAGGGCCAGCGTGTGACCGTCGACCAGGTCGAGCGAGCTCTTGCCGCGCAGACGGTCGACACCGGAGCGCGCGACCACGATGTTGTCGAAGCCCTCGGTCTTGTAGCCCTCGATGATCACCACGTCGACATCGTTGTAGCGCGACAGCAGCTCGCGCGCGGGCATCTCGTCCTCCTCGCGTGTGTCGGCGTACTCCGCCCAGCGCGTGGCGCAGATGAGGCCCACGTGCTTGGATCCGGCCTGGTGATGGCGCCAGGTGTCCTTGGCGGGCACATCGATATCAAAGCCGTGATGCCCATGATGCTTGAGCGAGCCCACGCGCAGACCGCGGCGGGTGAGCTCGGCAATGACCTTCTCGACGAGCGTGGTCTTTCCCGAGTTCTGGTAGCCGATAAACGCGATCGCGGGGACGGCCCGTGTCGGAGCTGCGGGTGCGACGGCGACGGGTGCGCTCGCGGGCGCGGCACCGTCAGCGGCCACGGCCTCAACAGCAGCGGCCTGACGCTCTGCGCGATCCCACACGCCCGAGCGGCCGCCCTCCTTGTGCAGCAGGCGCACGTCGACGATCTCCATGCCGCGATCGACGGCCTTGCACATGTCATAGATGGTCAGACACGCGGCACTCGCGCCGGTCAACGCCTCCATCTCAATACCCGTCTTGCCCGTCACGCCGGCCGTAACCAGTACGTGAAAGCCAACCTGCCCGTCTGTGCGCGCCGGCGCCCAGCCCTCGGGCACGTCCTCGGTCGGCGTCCCCGCCGGAGCGATGGGCGCAATGTCGCACTTGCTCTTGGTAATGAGCAACGGATGGCACATGGGAATGATGTCGCTCGTGCGTTTGATGGCCATGATGCCTGCCACGCGCGCGCAGGCAAGCACGTCGCCCTTTTTGGCGCGGTCTTGCAGCACCATGGCCTGTGTCTCGGGGTGCATGAGGATGGTGCCCTCGGCGATGGCGATGCGATGAGTCTCGGCCTTGCCGGACACGTCGACCATGCGCACCTCGCCCTTGGCGTCCACGTGCGTCAGCTCGTCGCGACGGGCGTCGCGGGCGGGCTCGGTGGCAGCACTGGCAGTCGGCTGCGCGGACGCGTCGGCGCTGCCAGCATTCGCCGCAGCCGTGACTTTGTGGGCAGACATCGCGGCCCTGCGAGCGGCCTTGGTGGCATCGGCGTACCTGCTCTTGGCCATATGATCATCCTCCGATTTGGGACATAAATCGTTGCGTGCCCTCAATTATCGCGTGTTCCTGCGGTTTGTGGGCCACGGCATCGCGCCAAATCGAAAGTACCTGCATATCATCACCACGGCGCAGCGCTTCACGCACCGAATACTCGGCATCGCTAAACAGGCACGGACGCACGTTGCCATCGGCCGTCAGGCGCAGACGGTTGCAATTCGCACAAAAATGGTTGGACATGGCGCTAATAAAGCCGACCGTTCCCGCCGCGCCCGGAAAGTGCCAATAGCGCGCAGGGCCCGCGCCGGCAGGAGCATCGTTGATGTCGAGCGGCTCGAGCTCGCCCAGTCCCGTCGCGGCGGCCCCGGCGTTGATGCGCGCCCGCAGCTCGTCGCTCGGCACGGTGTCGCTCGCGTCCCACAGCTCGGGATTGAGTGCGGGCGCATGCGGGTCCACAGTGCAATGCGAGCTCGTGTGCTCGTCGCCGATGGGCATATATTCGATAAAGCGCAGGTGGATGGGGCGATCGACGGTCAAGTGCGCGAGGGCCGCCACATCCTGGTTGAGCCGGCGCACAACAACGCAGTTCACCTTAACGGGCTCAAAGCCCCAAGCCAGCGCCGCATCGATGCCGGCCATGGTCTGCTCGAGCCGACCCAGGCGCGTGATCTTTCCAAAGAGCGTAGGATCGAGCGTATCGAGCGAGATGTTGACGCGGTTAAGCCCGGCATCTTTGAGCTGCGGCGCCAGCTTGGGCAGCAGGGCGCCGTTGGTGGTAAGCGAGATGTCCCCGATCTGCGGGATCGCACGAATGTCGCGAATGAGCGGGATGATGCGGCGGCTGACCAGCGGCTCGCCGCCCGTCAGGCGCACGCGGCGAATGCCCTCCCCCGCCACCAGGCGCACAAAGCGGGCGATTTCCTCGGCGCTGAGCAGCTCGTCGTGTGCGCGGGGTGCCACGCCATCGGCCGGCATGCAGTAAATGCAGCGGAAATTGCACTTGTCGGTAACGGCAATGCGCAGGTAGTTGATGTCGCGGCCAAAACCGTCATGTTGCACGTGCCCGTCCACGCAGCCCTCCCCTCACGCGGCATTTTTATTCTTCGGAAAACATAATACCCCACGAGAGAATCATGCCGACACCCGTACGACAGGACAGGCCGCTTCGAGCAAAACGGACTTTCCAAGCCCATCCTCAGCATACAAACCATCACAACATTCGATGCTTTTTCCGATTTTGGCAAAAAACGTCGAATGTTGTGATGGTTTGCCTGCCCACAGCACCCCGTAGAAGGACCGGAACGCCCCTAAAGGCCGCCGTCCCAGTGCCGAATCACGAATTCTCGCAGGTCGTTCTGACGTTTCTGGAACGCTTCGCTTCGGTCGCACTTAAGGCCCATAGCGAGTGCGATGGCGTTCATCGCCCGGTGCAATTGCAGCTGATGGGCAAACTGAGTCCCAGTGAGGACGATCATCCTAAAGCCCAGCGCGCTCAGCACGGTCATACGCTCCGCATCCGACGCGCTACGCTGTTTATCAAGATGGTCCGAGCCGTTGTATTCAATCCCCGTACCGCTTGCAGGCGCATATACGTCAATCTCGAAATACCCGGCCTTTGCGAGATACTTGAACTCGTTGGGAACATCGACCCGATGGTTGAGCTCGATCTTGGCGTATCCCAGCCCGCCCTGGGAACGTTTCGCTACGACCATGATTGCGGTGGCCGTCTCCATGGGCGACCGCGCGCCATCGTGCACGCGCTTGAGCACGGCGGCCGCGCGTATAGCCCCCTGACGAGATCGGTTCTCATTGCAATAAGCGATCAAGTCGGCAACGGTATACCTCTGCCCCATCTCGATATAATCGCCTGTCGACAGATGATTCAAATGGTATCGGGCGCAGATTTCGTAGCCATATTCCAGCTGCTCGGGCTCGCTCATCCACGAACCCGCTTGGACAAAGCACATGGCCTCATCAACCACCAGAAGGCCCTCTGCCACCTCGATAAGATGGCTTGGAGGTACCGGCGCTCCAAACACGTGGCACCTAAATCCAGCCGGCGTCGAGCGCTCAAAATCGAAGTTGACGAGCGTGTCGATATGATCGAGCTCTTCTCGTGGAATACCGAGCGAAACCAGATAGTCGGTAACAATCCCGACGGCCGTTGAAGCCCTCAGTCCCTTGGCATCGAGTCCCAATTTGGGCAGGCCCGCGGTCGGCTCCGCCTCGTTAGCAAGCGAGTCCTCATCGTATAGGCTGCTTGCTCGCGAGAGCGGCTCGAACGGGCGCGCCACGTTGTGGTACAGCCAGGCAGTCTTATGGGACAGGACGATCGGCAGGTCCATGAGCCCTCCAATGGAGTCGGATAACCAACCTTATTCCCCTGCCCACGGGTCCGCACACCTTCGTGCGCAAGAAAGCGATTCCACCCGATCGAGTGGCAGAAAAACCATCACAACATTCGATGCTTTTCCCGTTTTTGGCAAAAAACGTCGAATGTTGTGATTGTTTGAGGTGAGGGGCGCTAAGCCTACACGGCGCATGCCCGTATTCAAATGGAAATGAATACAGGCTCACTTTTTTCACCCCGCTGCCAACACAAACCTTGACTCTACAATCGTTGTAGGGTTTTCACTACACTGGTAGCTAAACGAACCAAGCCAGAAAGTGCCCCGCCCATGGAACACGACCTCACACGCGGCAATGTCCTCAAGACCATCGCGACCTTTGCCCTGCCCTATATGCTCTCGTACTTTTTACAGATGCTCTACGGCATGGCCGACCTGTACATGATGGGGCAGTTTAGCGGCGCTGCCGGCATCACCGCCGTGGGCAATGGCGCACAGACACTCTATATCATTACCGTGGCGCTCGAGGGCCTGGCAATGGGTCCGACGGT
>CAJMSV010000086.1 GCA_905216175.1 uncultured bacterium
GGGCCAGTGCGGCCCGTGACAGCGGATCGGGTCTTATGAGCGAGAACGCGCCGGTTAAGGCATGGCGCGAGGCGTATCGCCTGTTCAAGACCAAGAAGGGCGCGCGTTGCTCAGTTGAGAACCTGCTCAAGCGCGTGCTCAAAGGCAAGCCGGTCGGCCACATCACACCGGCGGTGGATATCTACAACACGATTTCGTTGACTTATGCGCTGCCCGTTGGCGGCGAGGACCTGCATGCGATTGAGGGAGATCTTCGCTTGAAGGTGACCGATGGTGGCGATGCGTTCTTGCCGCTTGGCGAGGAGGCGGACGATCCGACGCTGCCCGACGAGCTCGCCTACATCGACGATGCGGGCGCTGTGTGCCGCTGCTGGAACTGGCGCGACGGCGTTCGCACGGCGCTGTCCGATGATTCGGCCGATGCGTTCCTGGCGATTGAGTGCGTGGAGCCCGAGCGGATGGGGGATTGCCAGGCCGCGATCGATCGCTTAGCCGAGCTGCTCGAGCGCTATCTGGGAGCGACGGTTGTCGTTAAGACGCTTGTGACCCGCGACAATCCCTGCGTGGAGCTGTAGCGACGCCTGCGGATCATGTTCGCCGGTCAAAACCATCACAAAGGTGCCTGTCCCCTTTGTGGTGGTTTTAAAGATGATGGGTTAACAAATGGGGTATTTGGGTACGGGTGTCGCCTTATGCGACTAAGATGTTTACCCGTAAGCATTATGCAAGCGAAAGGCGGTCATCTCCCATGCAGCAGAACGACGAGACACGTTTCGAGGACTTTGTCGGACTGATCAGCGGGCTCTACAAGGAGATTCAGCGCATTAAGACATCCGAGGGCGCAAGGCTGGGCCTCAAGGGCTCCGACGTTATGTGCCTTTACTATCTTGAGCGCAGCAAGGACGGCCTGACTGGCGCTGACCTGGCTCGCATGGCAGGCGTGACCCGCGCCGCCGTCTCGCGTACGCTCGCGCATCTGGAGGAGGGCGGCTACGTCGAGGTCGACGATTCGGGCGATGCCGCCGTTAAGTATCGTGCTCCGGTGCGCCTGACCGCTCTGGGCGGCGAGAGCATGAGCGAAGCGGACCGCATCATTCGCGAGGTGCTCGATACCACCGGTAAGGCTATGGGTGTGGAGCAGCGCGAGCAGATGTATGCGTCGCTGCGCACGATTCTCAACACCCTGCGCGAGCTGTAGGGCCGCCAAGGCTTTTGCTTCCAATTAACAACTGCATAGTCCTGTTTGAGCGCGTATACCGTGCCGGGGCCTTGCTGTCAAAATTCCCTGCGCGGGACCTGCGCAAGAAAGGATTCGCTATGTCCGTCCGCATTATTACCGATTCCGCAAGCGATATGTCGCCGGCCGAGCACCCAGCACTGGCCGTTTTGCCGCTGTCCGTCACCTTTGGCACCGATGTGTACATGGATGGCATCGACATCGATCACCAGCGCTTTTACGAGATGCTCGTGGAGCGCGATGAGCTGCCCAAGACCGGCCAGGTCAACCCGTACGCGTTTTCGCAGGCGATTGCCAAGGTTCGTGAAGCCGGCGATGAGGCTGTGATTATTACCGTGGGCGCTAAGCTATCAGGCACCAATCAGAGTGCCCGTACCGCACTTGCCGAGGCGCCGGGCGGCGACGTGTACGTGGTGGATAGCAATAACGTCACTCTGGGCGAGCGTGTCCTGGTCGAGTATGCCCTGCGCCTGGTGGATGAGGGCCGTAGTGCGGCCCAGATCGCGGCGGCCGTCGAGGCCGTCCGTGACCGCGTGGTCGTCATCGGCCTGCTCGAGACGCTGGAGTACCTGGTGCGCGGCGGTCGTCTGTCTGCTGCGGCCGGCGCCGTGGGCACGCTGCTCAACGTAAAGCCTGTGATGGCTGTCGAGGACGGTCTGATCGTGCAGCTGGGCAAGGCGCGCGGTTCCAAGAACGGCCGCAACCTGCTGAACCAAAAGGTCGAAAAGGCGGGCGGCATCGACTTTTCCATGCCGCTGGCGCTCGGCTATACGGGTCTTTCGGATGCGGTGCTCAAGAAGTATATCGAGGACAGTGCCGCGTTGTGGGCCGGCCATGCCGAGGGTGAGCTGCCCATCCACACTATCGGCGCCACCATCGGCACCCACGTGGGCCCCGGCGCTGTAGCCGTAGCCTTCTTCCGCCCCGCCAACTAGCTTTCCGGTCAAAACCACCACAAAGGGGACAGGTACCTTTGTGGTGGTTTATGCTGGGTTCGGTTGAAAGGAGCACGCAATGGCGTCTGAGGGCTTTTTTGAACGGGTGTACGAGGTGGTCGAGCAGATCCCCGAGGGGATGGTCGCCACGTATGGTCAGGTGGCGCTGCTTGCCGGTCGACCACGAAGTCCGCGGTATGTGGGGTATGCCCTGCATAGCAATCCGCGCCCCGGCGAGATTCCCTGTCACCGCGTGGTGTTTGCCGGCGGGCGCATATGCGAGGGTTTTGCTTTTGGCGGTCCCGATGCTCAACGTGAGCTTTTGCTAGGGGAGGGTGTGGCGTTTAAGGACGACATGCACGTCGACCTGGCCGTCTGTCGTTGGCCTGCCGCACTCTAACAGCTCTGCCGTGGTCAAAACCACCACAAAGGTGCCTGTCCCCTTTGTGGTGGTTTTCCGTTGCAGGTTTACCTGGGCTAACTTATGGAGAAGGTGTGGCGGAGCATATTGACGCTAGAAAGTAAACCACGGTGAACTATATTGTATTCAGCAACGGAGCAGGCAATAGGCGATGAAAAAGCCTGCCCTGTTGAGTTTGATTCGCATTCCTCCCCTCTGTGCGATTCAACGGTGTACTTCGGGAACAGGCCCGCTGGCAACTAACTGCCGGCGGGCCTGTTCCTGTTTGTCGGGGGAGTGCGATGGGCGGAGCCGAACAGGTCGGGCATCAAAAAAGGCGGACGCCGTAGCGCCCGCCCTAAAGCAATCGAAAGCTCAAGCCAGCAGATCGGTCTAGTACACCATGCCCATGGTGTCCTGAACCTCTGCCAGGGTCTGATCGGCGATCTCGTTGGCGCGACGGTTGCCCTCGTGCAGGACGTCCTTTACATAGTCCAGATCGTTCTCGTAGCGCTGACGGCGCTCGCGGATCGGCGCGAAGTACTCGTTGACGGCCTCGGTCACGTACTTCTTGAGCTGGCCGGAGCCGCCCATGCCGATCTCCTCGGCAATCTCGACCTCGGAGCGACCGGTGCAGATGGCGGCGGGCGATTGTAGGCCGGTCATGTTGGGGCGGTTCTCGGGTGCGAAGGTGTTGATGCGCTTGGTGGCGGGCTGGCTCTGTTTGATGCGTTTGGCCGGCTCCGCGGCGGGCTGCGAAATATTGATGGCGTTGCCGTAGCTCTTGCTCATCTTGCGGCCGTCCAGGCCGGGCAGCAGCGGGGTCTCGGACAGCAGCGCCTCGACCTCGGGGAACACCTTGCCGTAGCGGTTGTTAAAGCGGCGGGCGATGGTGCGGGTGAGCTCGATGTGCGGCAGCTGGTCGCGACCGACCGGCACCACGTTGCCCTTGCAGAACAGGATGTCGCAGGCCTGGTGCACCGGGTAGGTGAGCAGGAGGCCGGTAAGCTCGTGGCCCGAGGCCTCCATCTCGGCCTTGACCGTGGGATTGCGCGCCAGCTCGGCCTCGGAGACCAGCGACAGGAACGGCAGCATGAGCTGGTTGGCGGCGGGCACGGCGGAGTGAGCGTAGATCATGGTCTTGTCGGGGTCGATGCCGCAGGCAAGGTAGTCCATGACCATGTTGTACACGTTGTCCTGGATGTGCTCGGTCGTGTCGCGATCGGTGATGACCTGGTAGTCGGCGATGAGCACGTTGGTCTTGGCGCCCATGTTCTGCAGCTCAACACGGCCCTTGAGGGTGCCGAAGTAGTGGCCCAGGTGCAGACGGCCGGTGGGGCGGTCGCCGGTGAGCATGGTGAACTTCTCGGGCGTCTTGGCCAGGCCCTCGCGAATGGCGTTGCTCTTTTGCAGCGCGACTTCGTAGCTGTTCTCGTTTGGCATGATTGCTCCTAACGTATGTTCATGGGTCAAGATGATAACGCGTTTATTGGAGGGGCGGTGCGTAAGTAGGCGAGGGGCGGGAGAGGGGTGGCTTGTGCGATGGGCGCGGCGCGGCCGCGCTTGGCCAACGGTGCCTTGGCACATCCTCGGCAGCTTGCCCTAGAGCTTGTGGTGGCGCTCTTCTTTGCGCTCCTCGGCTGCCTGCTCCTCCTGCTTAAAGGCGGGGTCGTCGGGGGTGACGAGCTCGTCCTCGTGCGTGCGCTTGTTGTAATGGTGGCGCAGCACGGGCTCAAACAGATGTAGATGCTTGGCGAAGGCAGCCGAGCCAATGGCAAGCACGGTAAAGATGAGCACGCGCATGGGCACCTCGACCTGATTGATGGCGGCGGCGCCGGCCGAAAGCATGATGCACCAGGCATAGATGAGCAGCACAGCCTGTTTTTGGTTGTAGCCTTCTTGGATCAGGCGGTGGTGGATGTGGCCCTTGTCGGCCTGCCCGATGCTAATGTGGGCGCGCTTGCGTCGCACGATGGCGCTAAACGTGTCGATGATAGGCACGCCGGCAACGATGAGCGGGATGATAAGCGAGGTGAGTGCGGCGGTGCGGCTCACGTTGAGCAGCGAGATGGAGCCCAGCGCAAAGCCCAGAAGCAGCGACCCCGAGTCGCCCAAGAAGATGCTTGCGGGGTTGAAGTTGTAGCGCAAAAAGGCCAGACAGGCGCCAAAGAGCGCAATGGAGAGCGCGGCGGCGTCGATGCGGCCCGAGAGAACGGCCATCGAAAACATGGTGAACGACGCGATGCCGCAGATGCCCGTGGCCAAGCCGTCGAGGCCGTCGATAAGGTTAATGATGTTGGTGAATGCCACCAGATAGATCACGGTAATGGGGTAGGCGAGCCATCCGAGCATGATCTCGCCGGGAGCAAACGGGTTGACGATGACGCCGATTTTTAGGCCGCCCACGCAGGCGATAAGCGCGGCGAGGACCTGTCCGGCCAGCTTTTGCTTGGGCGTGAGCTGGAAGACGTCGTCGATAGCGCCGGTCGCAAAGATGACGGTAAAGGAGAGCGCCAGCATGGGATAGCTAATGTGAAGGCGCGGGTGCGGTACCAGGACGGGTGGCCAGCCTAGGTACCAAGTGCCTAGGATTTGCACAATGCAGGCAACGACCAGGCCCAAAAACACCGCCGTTCCGCCCAAACGCGGGATGGGCTTGGTGTTGATGCGGCGCTTAGAAGGATAGTCGACGGCATCGAGCTTAATTGCCAAGCGCTTGACCAGGGGCACCGCGAGGAAGGTCGTGATAAAAGCCGCCGCTGCCACGCATAGGTACGGTATGTAGCTCGGGGATGAAGCCATGAATCTAAAAACCGCCAAGCGTCGAAGGAAAAGGTCAGAAGAACGCCATGCGCAAAGGGCATAGCCGAACCATAATACTCGACCAAGGGGGGTGCATGGAATTGCACGCAGCGATAATCACGCGCTTACCAGATATTGGGATGTTGTCGATGGCTTGTCGGGATGCCGGCGGGGATCCATATGGACTGTATGGTGATTTTCGGCAATAGTTAACCACCGCCCAAGTTTCGAATATGAACCTATCTAAAACTTGTGGGTGCCCTCATCGACTGTTCCAGCGTCCTTAACAACGAAGGATACCTGTACTAGGTACGACTGTGTGGGCTCCCTAAATAAACGCGACGGTTCACCCAGTTGCTCCGCGGGGGGCGGAATACCTACATCATAAAGCGGCACTTTATCGATTCCAGTCTTGACATTACAAAAATCGTGTCGGACGATTACGGCGCCTTAGGGATGGAGCCGTCTACGCGGTCTGGCCCTTTACGTTTGAGCTGCTGAATCGTTGTTTTGGAGCATGTTTTTATGCCGACGTCGTTGACCGAACTTTTTTCGCCCGCCTGCCATTTGTGTCCGCGCCGTTGCGGTGCGGCGCGCGATGAGGGCGCGCGCGGCGTATGCGGTGCTAACGACACGCTCAGGGTGGCCCGCGCGGCGCTTCATATGTGGGAGGAGCCGCCTATCTCGGGCGAGGCCGGTTCGGGCACGATCTTCTTTAGCGGTTGCTCGCTTAAATGTATCTACTGCCAGAACCACGAGATCTCGACCGGCAATTTTGGCCTTGAGATTTCGTCTGAGCGCCTGGTCGAGATTATGCTGGAACTGCAGGACCAGGGTGCCAACAACATCAATTTGGTGACGGCGACGCACTATGCGCACCTGTTGCCTGCCGCGATTGCCGCGGCACGGGCGCGCGGGCTGGTCATCCCGATCGTCTACAACACGAGCGGTTATGAGCGCGCGAGCGCCGTGGCTGCCTTGGGTGACCTGGTTGATGTGTGGCTCACCGACTTTAA
This sequence comes from uncultured bacterium, assembly GCA_905216175.1. Classification (GTDB taxonomy): domain Bacteria; phylum Actinomycetota; class Coriobacteriia; order Coriobacteriales; family Coriobacteriaceae; genus Collinsella. The sequence continues at coordinate 6,391 of CAJMSV010000086.1, forward strand.
ATATGCCGATGCGGCGCTTGCGCAGTCGCTCTCTCATATAAAGGACTACCCACGTGTGGCCGTGTCAGGCCTGGCTCAGATGGCGCGCGAGATCGAGCGCCGCGGGGGAGAGCTGGTGGACGAGGACGGGCTCATGAAGCGCGGCATGATTGTGCGCCATCTGGTGCTGCCGGGGCATGCAGACGATTCATGCCGCGTGCTGGACCTGGTGTGGCAGACGGTGGGCGATGTGCCGATCTCGGTCATGAACCAGTACACGCCCAATGCGCTCATGCGCGAGCAGGGCGGCGACCTGGCGCGTGCCGTGACGCGCGAGGAGTACGAGCAGGTACTCGACCATGCCGATGACCTGGGCTTTACGACGATGTTTTGGCAAGAAGGCGGAGCGGTAGACGAGAGCTTTACCCCGGCGTTCGACACCACCGGCGTCCTCACCAGCGCAAAGTAGCGCGTTCGCCGATGATTTTTCTGGGACGGGGATTAAAAAAGGCTCTGTTAGACCAGGATTGACATACATGTGTCCCCACGGTGCCATATCGTTGACCCCGTAGACCGCGATGATGG
>CAJMSV010000087.1 GCA_905216175.1 uncultured bacterium
CACCGCACCTCCCCCCCCGCCAACCGGACCACCCGAACACTCCACGACCACGGCCGGCAGACCCCCCCAGCGCCCCTCAGCCCACTGCGGCACAACGACGGCACCGATATGGCGCACGTTATTGCGAACCAACGCCGCCACCACGCGCTCGTCGAGCCCGCAGTCGACGAGTGCTACTGCGTCGCCCTGGCGGATAAGAATCGCATCCGCCTGGCCCACATCGAGCACCGTCACCGAAGGCGGAGCGAATCGATCCCAGTAGACGTACGGAATCGCAGCCAAGAGCACCAGGCATGCAAGCCCCACCGCCATAGGACGTGCACGGGGACGCGGCCACCAGACCAGCAGAACCGCCAGCAAACACGGCACTAGGTAAATCCACATGCTATCGGGAGGCACACTCACGGATGCACCCGGCACGGCGGCAAACAGCTGCTCGAAAAACAGCGCGCAACGGGCGGCAATCATGGGCACAACGAGCGCCCAAGTCCGCAACGGTGCCACGAGCGAAAAGGGAACCAGCACGATCGACACAGCAAGCAGTACGCTCACCACCGGACCAATGACCGCATTTGCCAACGGAGCAATGAGCGAGAACGTACCGAAGGCAGGAATGGTAATGGGAAGTGTCGCCAGTTGCGAGCACAGCGTGACGGAAAGCATGCTGGCAACGCCCGATGGCACACCCAGCTCACCCAAAGCGTAGGTCGCATAGGGGCAAAAGCACAGAATGGCAAAGACGCTGGCACATGAAAGCTGAAAGCCCATCTCGAACAGCACCGTCGGTCGCAGCAGCACAAAGATGGACATGGTTACGAAGAGTGCAGATGCGCCGTGCCGGCGACGCCCCGCGCCGTTTACGACAAGCGTCGTGAACACCATGCAGCACGCGCGCACGGCCGTGGGAGACGCGCCCGTAAAAGCAGCGTAGCCCACAAGCGTTATCGCCAATATCGCCCGCTGAAGACCACGTGAGCACCGAGTCTTTTGCAATACACCCTCGATTAAAAACCCCACGATAGCCAAATGGCTGCCCGAGACGGCGACAAGATGCGCCGTTCCCGTCACCGAAAACCAGTCGCCCGCCGGCTGGGCGCGCAGCTCGGCCGAACGACCGCAGACGACACCGGCTATGAGCGCACGCGCCGGGTCGGTCGCAGGCGCGATGGACGCAAGCAGCCCATTTCGAAGCCGAGGCAGCGGCCCCGGAGAGCCCTCATCGACCGACACAACTCGAACGGCTTTTACCTTGCGTACCTCGCCTCGGAGCACGCGCGATCGTCCATACGCATCGTTCTCAAAACGTGAAACGCGACCGATAACACGCACGTGCGCCCCAACATTGAGCTCGCTGTCACACGATAGGCGAACCGTTGCCAAGTTCTTACCGTCCGCGCGTGCCTCGCAGGTATAGGAATACACGTCGTCGTTTATGGATGGATCACCCTGCACGACAAACTCGAGGCTGCTTGCCGCTCGACCGTCAAGCGCCTTCGAGGCACTTAGCGCGTCCACAGCCCACCACGCCGAGACGAACGCTCCCGCCACGAGACCGACGGACGCGGCATACAGCCACCGCTTCCAACGGGCAAGCCGCGCACAAGATTGAGCCAGCACAACGAATACCGCCGCCGCAACGGGAATGGCCCATAGCGGCCCGACCGCCGAAGCCCGCCCCCACAGCAGCGCATCGGCGGCCACGTTGAGCACCAAGGCGCAGCTCATGCACATGCCGGCACACAGGGCCATCGTCCACGGCATCAGGGGCCGCGGAGGCATCACATGCTCGCGCTCGATCACACTCATACGCAGATGTAATCTTTGATTTTGGCAAGCTTCTTCTCGCCGATTCCCGACACACGCATCAGATCGTCAACCGAGGCAAAAGCACCGTTCTTTGTCCGCTCATCGATAATCGACTGTGCCATGGAGGGGCCGATGCCAGAGAGCGTCTGCAGCTCCGCCGCACTTGCCGTATTGATATTTACTAGGCCTGTTGCGCCACTCACGCCCGATGATGCGGAAGTCCCACCATCAACACCGGCTTCCGCAATGGACGCCTGCTGCTCCCCTACCGTTGGAACGTGAAGCTTCTGTCCATCGACGACCTTAGATGCCCGATTGAGCCCCGTAACGTCTGCCTCGGGCGCCAGCCCGCCGGCGGCATCAATCGCCTGAGCCACCCGCGCGCCGTCCTTGAGACGATATACGCCGGGCGACACAACGGCGCCATCGACATCGACATAGACCTCTGCTGCGGCAGAAGCCTTAGGTGAAGAGCCTTCGGATGTCTTTCCGCTCGAGGCCTCGCCGGATCCCGGCTCCACCAACGCGCCCGAACCATCAGTGCGCTCAAACGACACGCCACCGGCACCGCCGCCAAGGTTCGCCATCGCCAGTCCACTCGCCATCGCAATGACGACCAGTATCGCCATCACCACTGCCTTATGACCGAGCAGCTTGCCCGCCAAGCGGTCCATCTTTTTGACCCGTTCGTGTTGTTCGCGCTGCGCCATAGCAAAACCTCCCAACACCATCGTGTCAGGAAAGGAGTTCCGCAACAGCCACGCCCCAAAACCGGTTTTTGCGGTCAAACCAAAAGCTGACCAAAACCTTGCACAAATCTGTCCATATATTCAGACACGCGTCAGCAAATGAACACTTAGCCGCAAAATGCCCAGATAGCAAAAGACCGACGATGCAGGCGCACCGTCGGTCTATGCACAAATTTACTCGTGATCTTGGTAAATCTCACGCGGAGCAAGCTCCGAATGTTTGCGTTTTAAGGTCTTAGGGGCCTTATACGTGTTGCTCTCAAAGTCGATGTACTCAGTCTGCTTGAGCAGGCGCTCGATCATCTCCTCATGATCGAACAACTCCCAGGCCTCATGCACGGCATCGAGTTTAGCGTGCGTCTCGGGACGGCGCGGCATAAACAGCGTGCAGCAGTCGGGAGCGGCCTCAGTCGAGATATCGAACGTACCGATCTCCTCGGCGCGCGCGATGATCTCCTGCTTGTCCGAACCGATGAGAGGACGGAACACGGGGATCTTCACGGCCTCGTTGACGGCCATGATATTCTCAAGCGTTTGAGAGGCAACCTGTCCAAGCGATTCGCCCGTCACGATGGCCTTGGCGCCCTCGATGTGTGCAATGCGCTCGGCAACCGAATACATAATGCGGCGATACATGATCACGCGCAGGTTGCTGGGACAAGTGACCGAAATCTCACGCTGGCAGTCGCCAAACGGCACCACGTACAGGCGGCCGATCTGGACACCCGGCTCAAGCGCACGGATGATGTCCTGCACCAAATACTCGCTCGTATCGGGCGTCTGCGGACGACCGGAGAAATGTACCGGCACGCACACCGCGCCGCGACGCGCGAGCATCCAGGTCGCCACCGGAGAATCGATACCCGACGACAGCAGCGTCACGACCTTGCCGGCAGAACCTACCGGCAGACCGCCCACGCCGCGCTCGGAGCGCGCGTACACATAAACGCTACCCTGGACCACCAGTACGTGCACCATGGCATCGGGGTCGTGCATTTGAACCTTTTTATCGGGGAAGGCCTCGCACAGTACCTCGCCCACCTGACGATTGATATCAATCGAGGTGAGCTCATAGTCAGTATTGGAGCGCTTGGCGTGCACCTTAAACGAATCGAAGGAACCAAACTCGCGCAGCGCCTTCACGGCGGCGGCGCAGTACTCCTGCGGGTCGCGGTTGGTGTGATACGCCAAAGACACACGAGCAACGCCGGGAACGGTGCGAATGACACGCGCCGCCTCGTCGGCCTGATGCTCGTTAAAGGTCACGAGGATATAACCGGAAATTCGAGACACGGCATTCACGGAAAAGGCGGCCAAGGCCGCCTTGATGTTATCCATGAGGATATGCTCAAAATGTGCGCGGTTCTTACCCTTCAGTCCAACCTCGTGATAGTGGACCAGGCAGACGCGAGCCGCCATTTAGGCTTCAGCAACCTTGTGGCCGAGCGCCTTCTCATAACGGGCCTCGTCGTAAGAGATGTCGCCGTCGACAATCTCATCCATAGCCATCGAAATGGTATCGGCACCGGAAAGCCCGATGGTGATGTCATCGACATCCTGGACGGCAAGCACGCGGTTGTGCTGGCCACGCAGCATGCTATTGATGTCGCAGGCGCGCTTGGAGGCAAGCGAAGCGAGCAGGAAGCGGTTGTGATCGGTCTTCTCCAGAAGATCGTCAATGCAAGGCTTTACAACGGACACGGACCTCAGATCCTTTCATGCATATCGAGAACGCGAACGAGCTCATCGGTCGCGCGGTCGAGATCGTCATTAACCACGACGTCGTCGTAGCGGTCGGCAAGGGCAAGCTCATCGGCGGCGTTTGCCATACGCAGCTCAATCGTCTCGGGCGTCTCGGTACCGCGACCGACTAGACGCTCGCGGAGCACCTCAAGCGAAGGCGGCTTGATAAAGATCAGCACGGCCTCGGGGAAACGCTCCTTCACCTGCAGTGCGCCCTGGACATCGATCTCCAAAATCAGAGACGAGCCCGAGGCAAGCTTGGATGTAACCTCGCTCACCAACGTGCCGTAGCAGTTACCGTGGACCTCGGCCCACTCAACAAACTCACCGTTTGCCACGCGGCGGTCGAACTCCTCGCGCGTCAAGAAAAAGTAGTTGACGCCGTCGACCTCACCTTTGCGTGGTGCTCGCGTGGTAGCCGAAACCGTCAGGCCCAGGTTCGAGCGACGCTCGCGCACACGAGTGACGAGCGTACCCTTGCCTGCACCTGACGGTCCAGAAATCACAAAGAGCTTTGAATCCTGAGCGCTCACTTATTTGGTCAGCTGCTCGAGGAGCTGCTCGCGCTGGCGGACGCCGAGGCCCTGGACGCGACGGGTAGCGGAGATACCGAGCTCCTCCATGATCTTGGCGGCCTTGGCCTTGCCATAACCGGGGAGAGACTCGATGAGGGTGGAAACCTTCATGCGGGAAGCGATTGGATCATCGGAGTTGAGCACGGACTCGAGGGACTTCTCGCCCTTCTTGATCTGCTCGCGAAGCTCAGCGCGGGCGTGACGTGCGGCGGCAGCCTTCTCAAGAGCCTGCTTGCGCTGCTCGTCGGTAAGCTGAGGGAGTGCCATTCGAACCTCCAAATAGTTGAGTTATATCTGATGCAATAATTGGCATTTTAGCACGTCAAACGCACTAAATGCCCAATCGACGGCTCCATAGGTTAGACGATACCTGCGAAAAGTGCAATATACGGAGGTCAAAGTTAGGCCCCTGACCTGCGATTCCACACAAAGGATGGGAAAGTTTTCGCAGGCACAGGGGCTAATTTGTGCTAATGAGACCCAAAAGTGGTGACTTGAGGGAATCTTTTAGGCGACGTTTTCGACCAGCTCGGCAACGATGGCGTCAAATGCGGCAACCGGGTCGTCGGTACCGGTGATGGGTCGGCCCACCACGATATGGCTCGCGCCGCGCTCGATAGCCTGAGAAGGCGTGGCAACACGGGACTGATCGCCCAGGGCAGCGCCCACGGGACGCACGCCCGGGGTCACGATGAGGGCATCGGGGCCCAGCAGCTCGCGCATATCGTGCGCCTCCATCGGAGAGCACACGATACCATCGATGCCGTTGGCCTGAGCGAGCTTTGCCAGGCGGGCGGCCTCCTCGGCCACCGGCGATTCGACGCCAATCTCGCTCAAGGCATCCTGATTCATGCTCGTGAGCACGGTGATGGCGACGAGCTTGGCGCGGTCCTCGCGCGCCTCCTCGGCACCCTCGCGGCAGGCAGCGAGCATGGCGCCCGAACCCAAGCCGTGAACCGAGAGCAGGTCGGCACCGGCAAGCGAGGCCGAGCGGGCGGCACCGCGAACCTGATGCGGAATGTCATGAAACTTAAGGTCAAGGAAGACCTTAAAGCCCAGGTCCTTGAACGTCTTGACGATCTGGGGACCCTCGGCGTAATAGAGCGTCATGCCAACCTTGAGCCAGGCGGCATGGCCCGAAAGCTCGTGGGCGAGCTCGAGCGCACGCTCACGATCGCAGTCGAGGGCGACGATTACGCGGTCGCGGGCATCGGTCTCTAGCATTCGAAAGCACCTACCAGCTCGTTGATGTCCTTTACGCCCTGGGACTCGGCCCAGGCCTCGAGCTCATGCGCGATCTTGAGCGAAGCGCACGGATCGACGAAGTTGGCCATGCCGACCGACACGCAGGTGGCGCCGGCCAGAATAAACTCGGCCGCATCCTCGCCCGTCATGACGCCGCCGACACCGTTGATGGGGATATCGACGGCCTGGGCAACCTCCCAGACCATGCGCACGGCGATGTGGTGGCACAGCGGGCCCGAAAGGCCGCCCTTGGGCTTGGCCACGCGGGACTTGCGGGTATGGACGTCGATAGCCATGCCCTGGATGGAGTTGATGACCGAAAGGCCGTCGGCACCGGCAGCCTCGAGGGCCTTGGCAATCTCGGCGACGTTGACCGGCGCCATCTTCGCGAACAGCGGCATATCGGTCACCTTGCGGCAGGCAGCCATAACGGAAGAGGCGCCCTCGGGCGTGGCGCCCCTGGCGGCGCCGCCGGCGGCGATGATGTACAGTTCGCCGGTGATGTCCGGCACGATCATGCTCAGGCCGATGATGGTGGGATCGACGTAGTTGATGGGGCAGGTGGCTACGCCCGTCTCCAGCGAGACGTAGCCGAACTTGCCGTCCTGCTCCACGCAGGCGTAACCGTTCAGGCCGTAGACGTAGTCGCCGCCGTAGTTGAGCGACTCAAAGCCGACGTACTCGCAGGGCGCCACGAGCTGGCCGTACAGGTCGATCAGGCCGTACTTGCCGTCATTTTCCACGCGGGCGTAGACGTGCGGGGCGAATAGGTAGATGTAGG
>CAJMSV010000088.1 GCA_905216175.1 uncultured bacterium
CCCGGTCGGCGGACAGGCTGACCTGCCTGGCGGTGGGCAGCCTGATCTCGGTGAGGTCGGGGAGCGACAGGATGTTCGGCAGGGCCGAGCGGACGTCGCGGCTCACGAGGTTCGGCGGGGCCGGCGTCGGCTCGCCCGCATAGGAGCTGTAGGGCCTCCTCTTCCTCCTCATCCACCTGGGGACCAGGCCCTCCTCGCGCATGATGCGGAGGACGACCTTCTCCGAGGCGCGCACGGGCTCGTCGAGCTCGCGCAGGCGCGCCGTCACGAAGCGGTACCCCCGCGCCCCCTCGCCGTCCTCGGTGAATACCCTGCGCACGAGCGCGCGCAGGGCCGCGAGCCGGTCGGGCCTCGCGATAGCCGTGTGCTGGTACTCATAGGAGCTCTTTGATATCCCTAAGGAACTCGTGAGTTCTCTCAAGGACCACTTCCCCGCAGGCCTCAGGCGGTCTATCACCAGGGTCTTCTCCCTGTTCGACATCCCGTCGAGGCTCGCGGCTTTTAAAACGTCGTTCACCGCCCTGAGGACGGCGTTCTCCAGGACGAGGCGCGCTATCAGGGCGTCCTTGTCGTCCGGGTCGATGTCGGGGTACACCGGACCGTCCCCGACGACCTTCGGCAGATCCATCTTCGCGACCGCCCTCCCGACGGTTCCGCCCGCGGCCCCGGACCTCGTCCAGCGCGCGACGGCGCTCTTGCTCGGCCCGTCGAGCTCCCGGGCTATCTCCCTGCACGAGAGCCCGGAGCGGCGTAGCTCCCCGGCCCTCTCTACTACGGCTCTACTGTATGTCATGCGGACTCCAAACCGGACCTGATGGTCCAACTTTTTGTCCACAGTACCCAACCCTCGCCGCCATTCCGCCGTTCAGCGTCCCGCACCAGCGGTCTCGTTCACAGAAAATATATGAACAGGTGTTCGATGCACACCTATCTACCTGCACCTTTTCCGTCGAAAAACTTTGCTACTCCAAAAACTCAATCGCGTCAAGGCTTTTCTTGCCCAACGGTCGGTACCTGATAAACTATTAGGTTGCGATAACTGGCGAAGCTATGCCTCGCCAACCCACCGAGCATTTCCGTGAAGGAGGAAAAACCTGGTGACCTACGCATATACTGCCACTGAGCGCAAGCGCGTCAGCTTCGGGAAAATCCCGGAGGCCATGGAGCTCCCCAACCTTATCTCTGTTCAAAGGGAATCCTTTGAGCGTTTTAAGGACGAGGGCCTTCGTGAGGCGTTCAAGGAATCCAGCCCCATCCAGAGCCAGAACCATGTTCTCGAGGTTACCTTCGGCGAGCATCAGTTCGGCGACCCCGCGCACACCGTCGAGGAGTGCCGCGAGAAGGATATGACCTATCAGGCTCCGCTTCTGACCGACGTCCGTCTCACCAACAAGGAGACCGGCGAGATCAAGGAGCAGCTCGTCTTCATGGGCGATTTCCCCATGATGACCGATCAGGGCACCTTCATCATCAACGGTACCGAGCGTATCGTCGTTTCGCAGCTCGTCCGCTCCCCGGGCGTGTACTACAGCTCCGAGATGGATTCGGGCAAGCAGATCTACAAGGCCCAGATCATTCCGTCCCGCGGTGCCTGGCTTGAGTTTGAGGTCGACAAGCGCGACCAGCTCATGGTCTCCATCGACCGTAAGCGCAAGCAGAGCGCCACGATGTTCCTGCGCGCCCTTGGCATCGCCGTCACCAACGATGACATCATCGAGCTGCTCGGCAACTCCGATGTGATCAAGCGCACCCTGGAGCGCGACACCGCCCTCACTCGCGAGGACGCCCTCATCGAGATCTACCGTCGCCTGCGCCCGGGCGAGCCTCCCACCGTGGACGCTTCCCGCAGCCTGCTCGAGGGCCTGCTCTTCAACCCGCAGCGCTACGATCTGGCCCGCGTCGGTCGTTACAAGGTCAACAAGAAGCTCAACCTCACCACCGAGGAAGAGGTCACGGTGCTCACCGACGAGGATATCGTCGCGACGCTGCGCTACCTCCTGTCCCTCGCTGCCGGCGAGCAGGGCTTCAAGGTCGACGACATCGACCACTTCGGCAACCGCCGCATCCGTACCGTCGGCGAGCTCGTCGCCAACCAGTTCCGTATCGGCATGAGCCGTATGGAGCGCGTCGTCCGCGAGCGCATGAGCTCCCAGGACATCGACGAGATCACCCCGCAGTCGCTCATCAACATCCGCCCGATCGTGGCCTCCATCAAGGAGTTCTTCGGTTCCTCGCAGCTCTCGCAGTTCATGGACCAGGCGAACCCCCTGACCGGTCTGACCCACAAGCGCCGTCTGTCCGCACTCGGCCCTGGTGGTCTTGCCGGCCACAAGTCCGGCTCCAGCCGCCGCACCAACGTGCCGACGGCCGTCCGCGACGTTCACAATTCGCACTACAGCCGCATGTGCCCGATCGAGACCCCCGAAGGCCCCAACATCGGCCTGATCGGCTCGCTCGCCCTCTACGCCCGCGTCAACGAGTATGGCTTCATCGAGGCCCCGTTCCGTCGTGTCGAGAACGGTGTTGCCACCGACCAGATCGACTGGATGACCGCCGACGAGGAAGAGAAGCACGTCATCGCGCCGGCCAACACGCCGCTCGATCCCAAGACCAACGAGTTCATCACGACCGATGCCGAGGGCAAGATCGTCCGCCCGCACACCGTGATCGCCCGTACCCGCGACTTCGACGGCTCCTTCGGCGCTCCCGCTGACGTGCCCGTCGAGGACGTCGACTACATGGACGTCTCGCCGCGTCAGATGCTCTCCGTCGCAGCCACGCTGATCCCGTTCCTTGAGCACGACGACGCCAAGCGTACGCTGATGGGCGCTAACATGCAGCGCCAAGCCGTGCCGCTGGTTCACCCTGCCGCTCCCTATGTCGGTACCGGCATGGAGCGTCGCGCCGCTCTGGACTCCGGCGAGGTCACCCTGGCCAAGAACGCCGGCGAGGTCATCTTTGCCGACGCCGCCAAGATCATCGTCAAGCATGCCGGCGGCATGGACGAGTATCACCTGGCCAAGTACCAGCGCTCCAACCAGTCCACCTGCATCAACCACCGTCCGCTCGTGCGCGTCGGTGACACCGTTGAGCAGGGCGAGCCCCTGGCTGACGGTCCTTCGACCGATCATGGCGAGCTCGCACTGGGTCAGAACCTCACCGTGGCATACATGCCGTGGGAAGGCTTCAACTACGAGGACGGTATCGTCGTGTCCGAGCGCCTGGTGGCCGAGGACCTGCTGACGACCATCAACATCACCCGTCACGAGATCGATGCCCGCGACACCAAGCTCGGCCCCGAGGAGATCACCCGCGAGATCCCGAACCTCTCTGAGGATATGCTTGCCAACCTCGACGAGGACGGCATTATCCGCATCGGTGCCGAGGTCGGCCCTGGCGACATCCTGGTCGGCAAGGTCACGCCTAAGGGCGAGAGCGCTCTGACCGCCGAGGAGCGCCTGCTGCGTGCCATCTTCGGTGCCAAGGCCCACGATGTCCGCGACACCTCCCTTAAGATGCCTCACGGCGCTTACGGCCGCGTCATCGACGTCGTCCGCTTTAGCCGCGAGAACGGCGACGACCTGGCCCCCGGCGTCAACGAGCAGGTGCGCGTCTACGTCGCCCAGCGTCGTAAGATCCAGCAGGGCGATAAGATCGCCGGCCGCCACGGCAACAAGGGCGTTATCTGTAACGTTCTGCCGGTCGAGGACATGCCCTACATGGCTGACGGTACCCCGATCGACGTTATCCTCAACCCGCTGGGCGTTCCTTCGCGTATGAACGTCGGCCAGCTGCTCGAGTGCCACCTTGGCTGGGCCGCTGCCTGCGGTTGGGATACCGAGCAGGCCGACTCCGACAAGTACGTCCCCGGTCCGTTCTTCACCGCGACGCCCGTCTTCGACGGCGCCAAGGAGGACGAGATCGCCGAGGTCATCCGTCGTGCCAACAAGAACATGCTCAACAAGGCCACCGCTGCCTTTGGCGATCACATGCGCCCCGAGTTCGTCACCCAGCTTGACGAGCGCGGCAAGACCCGTCTGTTCGACGGCCGCACCGGCGAGGAGTTCCGCGAGCCCATTACCGTGGGTACGTCCTACATCCTCAAGCTCGGCCACATGGTCGACGACAAGATCCACGCTCGTTCGACCGGCCCTTACAGCCTGGTTACCCAGCAGCCTCTGGGCGGCAAGGCTCAGTTCGGCGGCCAGCGCTTCGGCGAAATGGAAGTTTGGGCCCTCGAGGCTTACGGTGCGGCGTACACACTGCAGGAGATACTCACTGTCAAGTCCGACGATGTCACAGGCCGTGTACGCACCTATGAGAGCATCGTAAAGGGCGACAATATTCCGCAGCCCGGCGTACCCGAATCGTTCAAGGTCCTGGTCAAGGAGCTTCAGTCTCTGTGTCTTGATATCCGCGTTCTGGATAAGGACGGCCAGGAGATCGAACTCAAGGATGATGACGATGACGATTTCGTTCCCAAGATGAAGGACGAGATGTACGATACCATGTCCGATGACGACGATATCGAGGCCGAGGGCTATACGATTGAGGACGTTCCCGAGACCGACGATGATGATTTCGGTTTCATGTCCGATGATGACTACAGTGAGGAGGATGAATAATAATGAGTTTTACACCGTTTGACGCCATAAAAATAGGCATTGCCTCCCCTGAAATGATCCTTTCCTGGTCCTCCGGCGAGGTCACCAAGCCCGAGACCATCAACTACCGCACCCTCAAGCCCGAGCGCGACGGCCTGTTCTGCGAGCGCATCTTCCGGCCAACGAAGGACTGGGAGTGCCCCTGCGGCAAGTACAAGAAGATCAGCTACAAGGGCAAGATCTGCGACCGCTGCGGCGTTGAAGTCACAAAGAGCAAGGTTCGCCGTGAGCGCATGGGTCACATAGAGCTTGCCGCCCCCGTATCTCATATCTGGTACTTCAAGGGCATACCCAGCCGCATGGGCCTGCTGCTCGACCTCACTCCGAGAGTGCTCGAGAAGGTCCTGTACTTTGCAAACTATATAGTCACAGACCCCGGCTTCACTCCGCTGGAAAAGTGCCAGATACTCACCGAAAAAGAGTATCGCGACATGCGCGAGAAGTACGAGGACGACTTTGATGCCGGCATGGGCGCCGAGGCAATAAAGAAGCTCCTCCAGCAGATCGACTGCGAGCAGCTTTCCGCTCAGCTCAGAGAAGAACTGGCAAACGCCTCCGGCCAGAAGAAGGCAAAGCTCGTCAAGCGCCTTGAGGTCGTCGAGGCATTCCGCCAGAGCGGCAACAAGCCCGAGTGGATGATCATCGACGTGCTGCCGGTCATTCCGCCCGAGATCCGCCCGATGGTCCAGCTCGACGGCGGCCGCTTCGCCACCAGCGACCTGAACGACCTCTACCGCCGCGTCATCAACCGCAACAACCGCCTCAAGCGCCTTATCCAGCTCAACGCGCCCGACATCATCGTGCGCAACGAGAAGCGCATGCTGCAGGAGGCTGTCGACGCGCTGATCGACAACGGCCGCCGCGGCCGTGCCGTTACCGGCGCGAACAACCGCGCGCTCAAGTCCCTTTCTGACATGCTCAAGGGTAAGCAGGGCCGCTTCCGCCAGAACCTGCTGGGTAAGCGTGTTGACTATTCCGGCCGCAGCGTTATCTGCGTCGGCCCGGAGCTCAAGATCTACCAGTGCGGCGTGCCCAAGGAAATGGCGCTCGAGCTGTTCCGCCCCTTCATCATGAAGAAGCTCGTCGAGGACGGCGCCGCCAACAACATCAAGTCCGCCAAGAAGATGGTCGACAAGGGTCGTGCTGAGGTCTGGGACGCGCTCGACGTCGTCATCAAGGATCACCCCGTCATGCTCAACCGCGCGCCGACGCTCCACCGCCTCGGTATTCAGGCGTTTGAGCCGGTGCTGGTCGAGGGCCGCGCCCTCAAGCTCCACCCGCTGAACTGTACCGCATTCAACGCGGACTTCGACGGCGACCAGATGGCCATTCACGTTCCTCTGTCTGCCGAGGCGCAGGCCGAGGCCCGTATCCTCATGCTCTCTGCAAACAACCTCCTGCGTCCGCAGGACGGCGGCCCTGTTACGGTGCCGACGCAGGATATGGTGCTCGGTTCTTACTACCTCACTATGGAAAAAGACGGCGAGCCGGGCGAAGGCAAAGCGTTCCTCAGCGTTGATGAGGCTACCATGGCTTACAACGAGGGCGACATCGGTCTTCATTCAAAAATTAAAATTCGTATGACCAAAGAGATAAACGGTGAAAAGGTTACTAAGCTTGTTCCCACAACTCTCGGTAAAATCATATTCAACAATCCCATTCCGCAGGATCTCGGCTTTATCGACAGAAGCAATCCCGAAAACGCATTCAATCTTGAGGTTGAATTCCTTGTCGATAAGAAGGGTCTCGGCAAGATAATCGATAAGTGCATTAAAAAGCACGGCGTACACATAGCCTCCGTAATGCTTGACAGCATTAAGGCTCAGGGCTATAAATACTCTACAAAATCCGGTATAACGGTTGCCGTATGCGACGCTATAATCCCGCCGCACAAGCAAGAGCTTCTTGAAGCAGCCGAGGAAAAGGTTGACTCCATCACCGCACAGTATAAGATGGGTCTTTTGAGCAACAATGAGCGTTCAAAGAGAGTCATCAAGGTTTGGGAAGAATGCACCAATAAGGTTTCTCAGGGTATTAAAGAGAACCTCGGTAAAAACAATCCCATTTATATGATGGTTGACTCCGGTGCCCGTGGTTCGGAATCACAGCTTCGTCAGCTTGCCGGTATGCGCGGACTTATTGCAAATACGGCAGGTAAAACCATTGAGGTTCCGATTCGAGCCAATTACCGTGAAGGTCTTAATGTACTCGAATACTTCAT
>CAJMSV010000089.1 GCA_905216175.1 uncultured bacterium
TGGCCTGTCGTGCGAAGCGATATGGCAAGCCGGTGGTCGCCGTCGTGGGCGGTCGTGCCGACAACCTGGATGCAGTGTATGAGCGGGGTGTCGACCTGGTGTTGCCAGTCTGCCGCAGGCCCATGCCTCTTGACCAAGCGCTCGACACCCAGGAATCCACAACCAACCTCATCTGCGCCGGCGAGTCAGCCGCCCAAGCCTACGACCTCGCCCGCCTCTAAAACCCATCTCCCAATAACTTGCGGTTGATAGTTCCTGTATTCCGGCTCAAATGCCCCAACCAGGAACTATTCCATCGCAACTTCGAGAATGGCCATCCGAGGCTGGTCGCCATGGGCCTCGAGTCGGACCGTTTGCTAAGAAACGCGGCCATCTACTACGTTTAACCGGGCACCCTCGACCATCCCGGAATTTGGGAAATAAAAACCGCAGGTAGAGAGTTTGCTGATTTTCGAAAAGGCCGGCTATGGTTGACCCCTGTGACCAAAACGTAGTAGATAGGCCCTTTTCGTGGCACAGCACCAGATCAGTCTTTTAGGACGGGGCCTTTTTGACTACTTTCGCCAATTTGGTCGCCCAAGTAAGTAAAAGTAGTCAAAAAAGCCCCGTCCCAAATTAGCTACCTTGCCCTGCTGGGCGGGAGCAGGTAAGATATACCGAGCGCCTAGCGCGTTCGATGGGTTCGGATGACGACATGTTCCGAATCTGGTCAGGTCCGGAAGGAAGCAGCCATAAGGAGCCTCTGTCGGGCATCCGAATCCATCGAGCGTGCAGGCGCTTTTTGGTGCCGCGGCCACGTGGTTCAAGAGGTGGCGGTGCTGTTGCTTGATTTTTTTGCAGTTAAAGAGGCCCGCTTCCCTGGGTTGGGGAAACGGGCCTCTTTTGTCTCTGGGTTTGTGGATTGGCGAAGGTAGTATGCTCTGGCGGCTATTTTGAGTTCTTGATGCGGCGGGTGGCTGTGGCGGTTATTCCGAGGCCTGCGGCGGCGATTCCTGCTAGTGCGATTGCGCTCGGTGCTGTGTCGCTCGTGTTTGCGAGCTTGCCGGCGGTCGTATTTGCTTGCTTGCCGCTGCTCGAGTTCGCCTGCTTGGTGGAGCTTGGTAGGGCGTCTTTGCCGGTTGCAGGTGAGGCAACGGGCGGTGTCGCCTCGGCGGGTTGCGTTGAGCCGGAGGGAGGCACTGTCTCGGCGGGTTTCGTTATCTCGGGCGAGGTGGCCTTGTCTGCCGCGGCCTTTGCCTCTTCGTATGCTTTGCAGGCGTCGTCATAGGCCGCTTGCGCCTTTTCCAAATCGCCGAGGAGCGCATTTCGCTTGGCTATGTCCTCGTCGATGTGGGCTTTAGCTTCCTCTGCCTCACTTTCGAAATACTGAACCTGTTTTTCCTGGCTTTCGAGCCGGCGTTGGTAGCGGTGAAGATCATCTTCACAAGATTCTTCTCGCCTTTTTGCCGCCATGATCTCACTGCGCAACTGCTTAATATGCTCCTTAATAGCTGTGCTGGGCGCCTCGTCGCCGAGCTCCTTGAGTACCTTATCTAATTCTGCCTGAAGGCCGCTTGTCCGGTTGCGGGCCTCGTCGTATTTGGCTTGGGCTGCATCGACGTTCGCTTGCATGGTGGGAAGGGGTTCCCTATATTTAGCGGCTTCCGCCAACATCATGTCGTGGAGCTCTTGAAAACTGGCAATGTCATCATCGATTTCCGCAAGTTTCTCGGGACTTGCGGCGTCTTTCGCGGCTTCGAGGTTTTTGAGCGCTTCCTGCATGGCTGCATACGCTTTTTCTTTTGCGGCGGCCGCATCTTCCGTCTGCAAGGCAACTGCACCGGTGGGGGAGCTGGTTTCTGCCGCGATCGCCGCTACGGGGGCGATTCCCGCGACAAGTGCCGCGGAAAGGGCGATGCCCGCAGTTGCTCGTCTTGCTCTTCTTGCGAGAATGTCGTTCATCTCGGCACCTCATTTCAAGGGTCGGCGACTAACTTGGTAGCACTAATGTAAGTATATCAGGCGGTTTGCCCGCCATTGATCGGGCGTGCGCGTATACCCCTCTGAAAACTGAATCCCGTTAGAAATGACGAGTTGTTTACGCTTCTTTTGGGGTGGCGGTACTATCATGGTTCGAATTGAATGTGGATGATGATAGGGAGCGCCTATACATGATTGAGCTGCTCAGGCGTTTTGGTGGTAAGTTTCGCCGGTATATGGTGATTGGTCCTGCGTGTAAGCTGATCGAAGTGATCTTTGACCTGCTGACGCCGCTGGTGATTGCCCAGATGATCGATAAGGGTATTGGCGCACACGACGTGAACGCCGTTATCCACTACGGTATGTTGCTTGGCGCCATGGCTGTGATCGGCATCTCGTTTACGCTTGTCTGCCAAAAGATGGCGGCGCTGACCTCGCAGGGTATGGGTACCGACATTCGCGGCGCGCTCTACCAGCACATCAACAAACTGAGCTATGTCGAACTCGACCGCTTTGGCACGCCGTCGCTCATCACGCGCATTACCAACGACGTCAACCAGGTGCAGCTCGCTGTGGCGCTCGGTGTGCGCATGCTCATCCGTTGGCCTTTCCTGGCGGTGGGCTCCATGGTCGCGGCCCTTGCCATCGACCTTAAGCTCGGCATCATCTTTTTGATTTGCACGCCCGCCATTGGCCTGGTGTTTTGGTTTGTCATGGCGCGCTGCATCCCGTACTACAAGCAGCTGCAGGCAAAGCTCGACCGCATCGCGCTCATTTGCCGTGAGGGTCTTTCGGGCGCCCGCGTGGTTTGCGCGTTTGTGCGCGAAGACCACGAGCGCGAACGTTTTGCCCAAGCCGCTGATGAGCAGGCACATGTTGCCATCGCAGTGGGCAAGCTCTCGTCGATCCTTAACCCCGTCACGTTTTTGATGATGAACCTGGGCGTGTGCGCCATCCTGTGGGTGGGCGGCATCCAGGTCAACGTGGGCGAACTCACACAGGGCCAGGTCATGGCGTTTGTGAACTACATGACGCAGACGCTCACCTCTATCGTGTACGTTGCCAATCTGGTCGTGGTCTTTACCAAGGCGAGTGCGAGCGCTTCGCGTATCAACGAGGTGCTCAACTGCGAGCCGAGCATCACCGACGAGGACAACCAGCTGGTCGCGCTGCCCGAGCCGAGCGAACTGGCGGGTGGTGCTGCTCCAGTCCCCGCACTGAGCTTTGACCATGTGAGCTTTTCGTTTGGCGCCGGCGCGGCAAATGCCGTGAGCGATGTGACTCTGGAACTGCCGCTGGGCAAAACGCTCGGCATTATCGGTGGCACGGGCAGCGGCAAGTCCACGCTCGTCTCGCTTATCCCGCGCCTGTACGATGCGGGCACCGGCAGCGTGTGCGTGATGGGTGCCGACGTGCGCGCTTGGCCGCTCGACCAGCTGCGCCATGTGGTTGCGACCGTTCCGCAACGCGCATCGCTGGTGAGCGGCACTATCCGCAGCAACCTGACCTGGCGCGACGAGGCGGCAACCGACGAGGATCTTTGGGCAGCGCTCGATATGGCGCAGGCGAGCGAGTTCGTGCGCAACAAGCCGCAGGGGCTCGACGCCCCGGTCGAGGCGGGCGGCAAGAATTTTAGCGGTGGCCAGCGTCAGCGTCTGACTATCGCGCGCGCCTTAGTGGGCTCGCCGCAGGTTCTGATCATGGACGACTCCGCCTCGGCGCTCGACTTTAAGACCGACGCGGCGCTTCGCCATGCCATTCGCGAGCGCAGCGTGCGCGGTGCCGCCGAGGGCGGGCTGCCGCTGACCACGGTGATTGTGAGCCAGCGCGTCTCGACCGTGCGCGACGCCGACATGATCTGCGTACTCGACCACGGCTCGGTTGCGGGCTTGGGCACGCACGATGAACTGTACACGACCTGCCAGCTCTACCGAGAGATCTGCCAGTCGCAGCTGCGCCGCGAGGAGCTCGAGGGTCAGCAGGGGAGCACGGCGCCCGCGTCCGCACCGATCGCCTCCGCATCCGTCTGCGCAAAGGAGGGTTGCTAAATGAATCCGTACACTTCTTCCGGTTCGGTCGCCACGATGACGGCCAACGTGTCCGGCAACGATAACCTCAACGACCTGGGCGACGGTCCGCGCCAGCCCGGCGATCCCGAGCGCTATCCCGCCGGCGCGGTGACCCGCCGCTTGCTGGGCTATGTTCGCCCGCATCGCGTCTCGTTTACGGCGTCGTTTGTGAGTGCCGCCGTCTCGGTGATCTTGCAACTCTATACACCCATCCTCATTGGCGAGGGCATCGATCTTATCGTCGCCGCCGGGCAGGTGGATTTCGATGCGCTGCTGCCGCTTGTCACCAAGCTCGCGATCGCCGTGGTGGGCGCGGCGGCCTTTCAGTGGCTGCAGGGCTATTGCGTCAACCGTCTGTCCTACGAGACGGTGCGCGACATGCGCGTGGAGGCAAGCGACAAGCTCAGCCGCATGCCGCTCAGCTTCATCGACAGCCATGCCCACGGCGACCTTATGAGCCGTGTGGTCAACGACGTCGACCAGGTGGGCGACGGTCTGCTGCAGGGCTTTACCCAGCTTTTCACCGGCGTTATCACCATCGTTGGCACGCTCGCGTTTATGCTCTCCATCAACCTGACCATGACACTTGTGGTGGTGCTCGTCACGCCGCTTTCCATTTTTGCAGCCGGTGCCATCGCCAAACTCTCCAACAAGAGCTTTACGGCGCAGCAACGCATTCAGGGTCAGCTTGGCGGCCATATCGAGGAATACGTGGGCGAGCAGAAGCTCGTGGACGCGTTTGCCTATGGTTCCAACGCCCAGCAGCGCTTCGATGCTCTCAACGCTGAGCTCTACGCGGCAGGTGAGCGCGCGCAGTTTATGGGTTCGCTCTCCAACCCCGGCACGCGCTTTATCAATAACATCATCTATGCCGTGGTCGCTGTGATCGGCTGCGTGGGCGTGATCACGGGCGTGCCGGCGGCGCTTACAGTGGGCGGCGTGCAGATTTTCCTGTCCTATGCCAACCAGTACACCAAGCCGTTCAACGAGGTTACCAACGTCATTACGCAGATCCAGACCGCGTACGCCTCGGCGCGTCGCATGTTCGCGCTGCTCGATGCACGCGAGCAGGAGCCCGACGCATCGGACGCCGTAGAGCTTGCCGCCCCGCAGGGTGAGGTGACCTTTGAGCATGTGGACTTTAGCTATGTGCCCGACCGCAAGCTGCTGCAGGATATCTGCATCGAGGCCAAGCCCGGCATGCGCTTTGCCCTGGTCGGTCCCACGGGCTGCGGAAAGACAACGCTCATCAATCTGCTGCTGCGTTTTTACGATATCGATGCCGGTCGCATTGCGGTCGATGGTCGGTCTTCGCGTGACTACACGCGCGCGAGCCTACGCCGCACCTTTGGCATGGAGTTGCAGGAAACGTGGCTGTTCGAGGGCACGGTGGCGGACAACATTGCTTACGGTTGCCCAGGCGCCACGCGCGAGCAGGTTATCGAAGCTGCCAAGCGCGCGCATGCGCACAAGTTTATCGTGCAGCTGCCAGGCGGCTACGATACGGTGATTGGAGAGGACGGCGGCACGTTTAGCCAGGGTCAAAAACAGCTGCTGTGCATCGCGCGTGTCATGCTCACCGACCCGGCTATCTTGCTGCTGGACGAGGCAACGTCGAGCATCGATACGCGTACCGAGCTGCAGGTGCAGGCGGCATTCGACGAGCTCATGGCCGGTCGCACGAGCTTTGTCGTGGCGCACCGCCTGAGCACCATCCGCAACGCCGACTGCATTCTGGTGATGCGCGACGGCCAGATTATCGATCGCGGCACGCACGACGAGCTGTTAGCGGCAGGCGGCTTCTACGCCGAACTCTACCGCAGCCAGTTTGCCCAGTAGGGGTTACCGATTAGCGGCAGATGGTTTACATCTGCGTTGTTAGTACTAAGATATTCATCTAATAAATTGCATTAGTGGCTTTAGTTTTGGGGAAACGAGGCAACGTGACTATGACGTGCTCTTTGGTGGTTAACAGCAAGAGCGGTAATACCAGGATGGTTTCGGGCGCGATCAAGCGCGCTCTGCAGGCTGCGGGTGTTGAGTTTGTCCATGCCGCGGCGTTGAGCGATGATGCGGATGCAGATCAGGTTGCGCTCGAGGCGCAGGGCGCCTGCGCGGCCGACACGGTGCTCGTCGGTTTTTGGTGCGACAAGGGCGCGTGCACGCCTTCGGTTGCCGCGCTGCTCTCCGCTCTGCACGGCAAGCGCGTTTTCCTCTTTGGTACCTGCGGCTTTGGGGCCAGCGAGGAGTACTTTAGGCAGATTGTCGATCGCGTGACCTCCAATTTGGCCAATGATGCCGAGCTTGTAGGCTGGGCGATGTGCCAGGGCAAGATGGGTCCCGCGGTCAAGCAGCGCTACGAGGCCATGCTCGAGCAAGATCCCGACAACGCCCGCGCTAAGTTGCTGCTCGACAACTGGGTTGCCGCAAAGGATCACCCCACCAAGGATGATCTGGACAACATGGCCGCAGCCGCCAAAAAGGCCGTTTTGGGCGAGTAGCTTCGCCGTTCGCGGTCCTTCGTGCAAAACAATGCAAATGTGAAAGCCTCGAAATTCTCGAGGCTTTTTTCTTGACACTTGTTGGCGCAACCGTGGCAAGCGTTTGGGGTGACATATTCCATCACCCCGATGACGAGGCCGTCCTGGACGACACGCTCGCATGCGTTCGCCGGATGTATTCAGAGTGGGACGGGTTTTCCGGATGGATGGGGTTTCCTGATGGTATGGGCTGAGGGCTTCAGGGGATAGCCGTAGAGGCATGTATTAGGGGGTTGAAAATAAATGATACTAGATGCTGTTTAAATTTATTG